>DATDOO010000066.1:0-18632 GCA_035293245.1 Methylococcaceae bacterium | reverse complement strand
TGGCGATGTGCACCAGGTCGGGCGGCTGGCGCCGCCAGGCGTCCCGCAGTCGCCGGCCCAGGGGCAGGCCGAAGCGCAATCCCTCGTATCCCGGAATCGGCAGTCCCGGAACCAGCAGATGGTCCCCCTCGCGCGGCCTCTGCTTTTCCTCGGGCCGATTCTGGCAGGGGCGAACCACCTGCACCCGCCAGCCCCGCCCCATCAATCCTTCGGCGAGACGGTTCAGGGTCATGGCCACGCCGTTGATTTCCGGCGGCCAGGTTTCGGTCACCAGGGCCAGCTTGGGCGAGGAAGGGCAAGAGGACGATGGCGTTGAATGAGGCTCCACGCCGGATTTCCCAGCCCCTTCCCCCTCCGGGGGACAAATCGGCAGGATTGCCGAATTGCTCGCCGCATCCATGCGCCCCGCGCTGCGCGCGTCCCAATGCGCTCCCGGCGGATTGGGACGCGGCGAAGCCGCCCGAAGGGTGTCGGACAGAGATTGTCCGGCATGTACGTTGGGATGGGGGCGATCAAAACCTGTCCTGAGCCTTGTCGAGGGGTCGGTTTCTGCATCCTTGTCGAACTCGCCCCCACCTGTCCTCCCCCGCAAGGGGAGGGACCCAATAGCGGGCGATTCCGTCAATTCAACGGTATTGGGGTAAGAAGGAATCATGGTGCGAGGCATCGAAGCTCCACTGTTTCTGAAGAAGCCGTTTCCGGCCACGGTCCACCGGATGGCTGCACTTGGAGCAGCAAGCCGCGAACGCTTTCCCGCGCTTGGCGGGCCAGATGTTCGCGATCCGCCGCGCCCGTGAGGCAAGGCCCTGCCGCAAGATGCACTTCAATGCCGCGGGCCCCGAGCAGACGCCACAGATGCGGGACAAAGGCGTCGTCGCCCACGAACGGCACGATTTCCGCGTGGGAGCCACGATAGGAAACCGCTACGGGCACTACCGGCGCCGCCGCATCGAGCGCCGCCTGGAACAGGCTGGAATGGAATCGGGCTACGCTCTTGCCGCGCGTCGTCGTCCCCTCCGGAAACAGCAGCAGGGTTTCGCCGCGCCGCAAGCGTTCGCCCATAGAGGCGACCGTCCCCCCGCTGCGCGAAGGCCGGCCGCGCTCCACGAACAGCATGCCGCTCAAACGGGCCAGGAGGCCGACCACCGGCCAAGCGGCGATTTCGCTCTTGGCGATGAAGGTGAGCGGCGTTTGCGCGCCGAGCACCACCACGTCCAGCCAGGAAATGTGATTGGCGATCCACAGCCGGCCGCCCGCCGTTCCGGGAACCCGATTGGAAACAACTTTCAGCCTGCGAGGTTTGGCTCCTTCCCCCCACGGGGGAAAGAGCGAAGCGAAAGGGGTTTGGGGATGGGGGCGATCAAAAAGGCCGAAGACCTTGTTTTGACTCGCCCCCACCCTGGCCCTCCCCCGTGGGGGGAGGGAAAAATGGGTCGTTGTTACTTCAGTTGAACATTCTTGCCATTCAGGTCCGGGAATGGGGTCCGCCCGCACCGCCACGCCGAGCACGCGGCACAGCCCGCGGAACCAGCGCACCTGCACCCGGCCGCGCACGTCCCGGCCGGGAAGCAGGCGATCGGTCAACGGAAACAACAGGCAGACCGCCAGCAGGCCGACGGCAAAGGCGAAGACGACGCCCGCCGCCTTGACGATCATGGCGAACGGCCGTCTTAAATCATGAAAACGGCTGTTCGTCATATTGATCTCCTTCACTCCGGCCGTACCAGGAGCCGTGTGCAGAAGCCCTGTCTCCCCCCTTTGAAAAAGGGGGGCGGAGGGGGATTTTTCGGCGAACCCTACGCGGCAAGTCTTGCAAATCCCCCCTAACCCCCCTTTGCGAAAGGAGGGAACCGGATCGGGTTCCCGGACTGCCTTCGGCACGGAACACACGCTGAAGTCTTTCCCCGGGGAGGTGGTGAGCAAAGTTGCCGCGACCTTGATGTCAGGCCAGCGCATTGGCCAGATCGCGGTTCCCGGAATGGAGAAAATCGGGCCGCTTGCCCGGGAAACGCCGGGCGTAATGGCTTTGCAGGCGCTCGATGGGCAGGAGGACGAAGAAATCCATGACGTTGAAATGCGGGTCCCAGCACGGCTCGCCGCACACCCAGGCACCGAAGCGCAGGTAAGCGCGCAGCAGGGGCGGAATGCCGCTTTCGTCGCGCGTGCAGCGCAATTCGTCCGGAACCGGCGTAACGGGCTGCACGCGCAGCTGTTCCGGACTCCAGTTGTCCGCGCCGATCTGCCGCTTCACCGCGTCCACCGCGTAACCGCCGGGGCCCGGCGGAATACTGGCGCAGCCCATGAGGTAGTCGTAACCGCCTTCGCTGGCATATTCGGCCAGGACGTTCCACAGGCTGATCAGGGCCACACCGCCGCGCTGGCTGGAATCCACGCAGGTGCGCCCCACCTCCAGAAAGCGGCCGGGCAAGCGCAAGACAGGCCCCAGGTCGAACTCGCCTTCCGAATAAAAGCGGCCATACAGGCGGGCACGGTGATGGGGAAACAGCCGCGTCGTGGCCACCACCGCATCGCTGCGGCGCTCGCGTACGATCAGGTGGTCGCACAGCGGATCGAGTTCGTCCCAGTCCAGTCCCGGGTAGGGGGAACGCAACTTCGCGCCCATTTCCCCGGCGAAGATGCGGTGCCGCAAGGCCAGGGCGGCATAACGGCTGCCGGGATCGCGGGCAAGGAGCGCCTCGAAGCGCGAACTTTTGCCGGGGGAAGCGGCGCAAACATCGGGACGGTGCACGGAAACCATGACAATCCTGGAGTTGGTGAAATCCAGGCGGAACGATACGCAGGACGCGTAACAGTCCGGTGAAGGCCAGGTTAAGAATTCGTGAATCCGGTTCGCCTGCGCGTGACGCTGACGAAGGGAGCAAGCCCCTTATAACCCTGTTGACGCGAGGGACATTGGATGTAGTCTATGTATTACTAAGCGACAGCGGTCTCCCGACGACTAATCTTTACAAAACAATTGATTATCCATCAAGGCGACCTAAGATAGAGGGCTATCCCCTACATAACCAGGATTACACGGGGAAGCCATGCGTTGGGTACCGACCGCCCCTTTGGAACTTTCGCTCTTCGGCCGCTGCCGGAGGAGCCGTCCGAAGAGAAAAAGGCAATGGGCCAACTATGCGGCACGGAAGAATTCGTCCGCGGCGGCATCGCCAACCCTCGTCCGGGACTGAATCCGGACGGGGCGGGCCGACTGCCAAGTTGCTCGCGGAATGGCCTTCGGGGTCCCGCAGTTCAGCGGCCTGTCCAGCGCCGACAATTCCATGGCATTGGGCCATCGCCATGGAATCCGTGGAACGGCCTTTCGACCCCCTGCGGGGCGAAGGGACGAAACATCAATGTAAGTATTCGCAATACCAGGGGGGAGGAATAGCGATGGTCAGAAAACCAAACCGCGGGGCATCGGCAAGCAAGGCGACCGCACGGCAAAAGCCGGCACCCCGACCCGATCGGCGGCTGGCGGACCTGCTGGTCGGCTATCTCGAACAACTGTCGGTGGCGTTCGTTTTCGGCATACCCGGAGGCGCCATCGAAGGCTTGTACAACGCCCTGGCCCGCAGCCAGCGGCGGGGCGGCCCGAGGTCCATCGTGGCCCGGCACGAAACCGGCGCCGCCTTCATGGCGGAAGGCTATTTCCGCGAAACCGGCAAACTGGGCGTGTGCTGCACCACCACCGGCCCCGGCGCCACCAACCTGATCACCGGCGTGGCCAACGCCTATGAAAACCAGATTCCCATGCTGGTGGTCACTGCGCAAACCGCCTTGACGCACTTCGGCAAGGACGCGTTCCAGGAGTCGTCCTGCACCGGCATCAACACCGTGGGCATGTTCCAGCACTGCACCCGCTACAACACCCTGGTGTCCCACGCCGACCAGTTCGAGCACAAGCTGGCCGCCGCCGTCATGGCGGCTTTTCGCCCGCCCGCCGGCCCGGTGCACCTGAGCATACCGAAGGACATTCTGGACAGTCCCGTGCCGCTGGACGATCTTCGTTTCGATCTCACCAAAATGCTGACCTCACCACCGCAGGTGGACATCGGCGCCATCGCCAGCCTGTCGCAAGAACTCGCCCAGGCCAAAAAAGTGGTGTTGATGATCGGCGCCGGCTGCCACAAGGCCATCGGCGGCATTCTGCAGTTGGCGCAGCTTCTGCCGGCCGTCGTCGTCGCCGCGCCCCACGGCAAAGGCCTGATCGATGCCTACCATCCCCTGTTCCGCGGCGTCATCGGCTTCGGCGGACACTCAAGCGCCCGGGAGGCGCTGACCGATCCGGAGGTGGACGTCATCCTCGCCATCGGCACCAACCTGGGGGAGTGGGCCACCAACGGCTGGGACTCCGACGCCCTGCTCAACAGCCGCCTGATCCATCTGGACGACAACGAGGAGCACCTGAGGCATTCCCCCATGGCCAAGATGCAGGTGCAGGGTCACATCGTTACCACCGTCCAGCGCCTGCTGGAACGCCTGAACACCGCGCCGCCGCAAAGGGGAGCAGGAACGGCCCCGGTCGGCGCCGCGGAATGCCCGAAGGAACCCACCCTGGCCTTTTCACTGGACGACGAGAAAAAATACAATTCCGACGCCACCCCCATCACCCCCCAGCGGCTGATGCAGGAGCTGGCCAACCTGTTCCCCCTGAATACCCGCTTTCTGGCCGACACCGGCAACGGCCAGGCCTGGGCGATCCATTATCTGCACACCCCCGGCCGGCGCGTTGCCGACCGGCGCGTCGCCGAGCGGCGCACCGAAGGGCGGCACGGCCCCGGCCGGCGCGCGCTGGGCACCGGGAACTTTCGCGCCTGTCTGGAATTCGTCTCCATGGGCTGGGCCATCGGCGCCGCCGTCGGCACCGCCCTGGGCTGCCCCGGCGCGCCGGTGGTGTGCATCACCGGGGACGGCAGCGTGCTCATGAGCGGCCAGGAACTCACCGTGGCGGTGCAGGAAAAACTGCCGGTCATCTTCGTGGTGCTCAACGACGCGGCTTTGGGCATGGTCAAGCACGGCCAGATGCTGGGAGGCGCCGAGCGCATCGCCTTCGACCTGCCCGAAGTGGATTACGCCGCTTGCGCCAGGGCGATGGGCGCCGAGGGCCACGTCATCCACTCGCCGCAAGACCTGAAGAACCTGGACATCGACGCCATTTGTGCCCGCCCCGGCCCCACCTTGCTGGACGTGCGCATCGACCGGGACGAAGTACCGCCCATCGCCACACGCATCAAAGTGCTGGGAGAAACCGCATGACCCAACCGCAAGAAGCCGTCCACAGCCGCATCTGGGAGGAAACCCCGGAGCCGGACAACCCCTTCGCCGCCGCCACTTGTTACTGCGCCGGCTACGACGTTTACGGCGACCTGCTGGGCCGGGCGAGCTGGGCCGAATACCTGTATCTCCTGTTCAAGGGCGAACGGCCCAGCCCCTCCCAGGCCCGGTTGCTGGAAAATCTGGCCGTGGCCCTGGCCAATCCGGGCCCGCGCGAGGCCAGCGTGCACGCCGCCATGTGCGGCGGTACGGGCGGCTCCACCCACGCCTCCAGCCTGATGGCGGCCCTGGCGGTGGGCGCAGGCCAGTTGGGCGGCGCCCACGAAGTGGCCCTGGCCGTGGCCGGTTGGCAAAGCTGCGGGATGGATTTGGCGGCGTGGCGCGAGCGATTGCAGAACCCGCCGGAAGGGGACATCGACGTGTGGCCGCCCATGGAACACCCCCCCGGCTTCGACCCCCACGGCGCCGGTTGCGCCACGCCGGTGCGCCAGACCCTGGCCAAGCTGAAGGAGAGCGGCAATTCCGACGCTTTGGCTTGGTTATACGAACAGCGGCCGGCGCTGGAAGCCTTGGCGGGACACCCCCTGAGCATGAGCGGCGTGGCCGCTGCCGCCCTGTTCGATCTGGGTATGGACAGCGATCAGGCCGAAATGCTCTACTTGCTGCTGCGTCTGCCCGGTGCGGCAGTTCACGCCTTGGAACAAAAGGAATACGGCTGGCGGCGCTTTCCGTTTTTCGCCGGCGGCCTGAAACTGGTGGACGATCCCGGCCCAAAACAAGTTTAAGAGAGGACCGCGAGATGCGAGGCCCAGAACTCCTTCATGCCAGCGAAGATTGCTGGACTACCGCCATGGGCGCCTGGTTTCCCGCCGAGCGGGTCGTGTTGCGCGGCAAGGATCTGTTCCAGGATTTCCAGGGATTGCCGTGGATGGGATTGCTGCTGTACGGCATCACCGGCCGTATCCCCGACGACAAGCAAATCCGCCTGTTCGAAGGCATGTGGAGCCTGTGCACCAGCTATCCGGACCCCCGCCTATGGAACAACCGGGTGGCGGCCCTGGCGGGAACGGCCCGGAGCACCGCCGCTTTGGGGATCGGCGCGGCCATCGCGGTGTCCGAAGCGACCATTTACGGACGCCGGCCGGACATCAAAACCATCGACCTGCTTTATCGGCTTCAACGCCAACTGGATCAAGGCGCCGATCTGGCGGAGCTGGTCCGGTCGGAACTGCAAACCCGTCGCGGCATTACGGGCTACGGGCGGCCCATCACCCGGAAGGACGAACGCATTCCACCCATGCTGGCACTGGCCAAGGAGCTGGGATACGCCGACGGCCCTCACGTGCGTCTGGCGTTCGCCATCGAGGACATCCTGTTGCGTGGGCGTTGGCGTCTGCACATGAACGTCGCCTCTCTCCTCGCAGCCCTCGCCGCCGACCAGGGTATGTCGTGCCAGGAATACTACCGCTTCATGGTTTTGAGCTTTACCGGCGGCATGTTTCCCTGCCACATCGACGCCATGAACAAGCCGGAAGGCGCCTTGTTCCCCTTGCGTTGCGAACGCATCGCCTATAAAGGCCCGGCCCGGCGGAAGTGGAAGGACGCCTAGGCGATGCGAACCGCGAAGTCCGGCGCGAAGCGCAAGGGGATTCGTCCCATGCCATCCCTGATCCGCATCGCCACCTTGGTACTGTTGGGGCAGATGGGCATGGCCGTGGCCCAGGAGCTTTCCGAAGAAGAAAAAGCCTTACTGCAGGCGTATGGGACCGAAGAACTCGTCACTATAGCCACAGGCAAAGCCCAACCCCTGGCCAAGGCGCCTTCCGTGGCCACGGCCATCACCGCCGCCGACATCAAGGCCATGGGGGCCACCGACATCGACGAGGCGCTGGAAACCGTGCCCGGCTTGCACGTGGCGCGTAGCTTCGTCGGGTACAACCCTATCTACACCTTTCGCGGCGTCGCCTCGGAGTTCAATCCGCAGGTGCTGGTACTGATCAACGGCATTCCGATTTCCCAGTCCTTTCACGGCGACCGGGGAGCAATCTGGGGCGGGATGCCGGTACAGGCCGTCAGCCGCATCGAAGTGATCCGCGGGCCCGGTTCGGCCGTTTACGGCGCCGACGCTTTTGCCGGCGTCATCAACGTCATCACCAAGACCAAAGAAGACATCGACGGCACGGAAGTCGGCGGGCGCGTGGGCAGCTTCGACACTTACGACGGCTGGGGACTGCACGGCGGCGAATGGGCCGGCTTCGACGTGGCCGCCATGGTGGAATACCACGACACCGAAGGCCACACGCGCAGCATCGACGCCGACCAGCAAACCGTTTTTGACCAGCTATTCGGAACCCAGGCCTCCCTCGCCCCGGGGCCGGTGAACCTGCAACGGGAAAACTTCGACGCCCGCCTGGATTTGTCGCGGGGCCACTGGAAGCTGCGCGCCGGCGTGCAACGGCGCGACAACTGGGGCAACGGCCCTGGCATCGCCCAGGCGCTGGACCCCCACAACCGCTATGCCAGCGAACGCTGGAACACCGACCTCACCTACCACAACCCCGAATTCGCCAAGGACTGGGACGTGACGGCGCAGGCGAGTTACCTCGATACCAGCAACCAGGACATCCGCCGCGACCTGGTGCTGTTTCCGCCGGGCACGCGGTTGCCCATCGGAGCGGACGGCAACCTCTTCAGCGGTCCCACCCTGACGACGTTTCCCAACGGCGTGATCGGCAACCCGGAAGTGTTCGAGCGCCACGCCCGCGCCAGCCTGTCGGCCTTTTACACCGGCTTCGAGGACCACACCCTGCGGCTGGGGCTCGGTTTCAATTACGACAACATGTACAAGACCAAGGAGTCGAAGAATTTCGGCCGCGACCCCGTCACCGGCCTGCCCATCCCGTTTCAGCCGGGACTGCCCGTCACGGACGTATCGGGCACCCCCCTGGCCTTTTTGCCCCCGGCCCATCGCGAAGACTATTTCTTCTTCATGCAGGACGAGTGGCGCTTCCTACCCGATTGGCAGTTCACCGCCGGAGTGCGCTACGACTACTATTCCGACTTCGGCGATACGGTCAACCCGCGCCTCGGGCTGGTGTGGGAGCCCCGCTACGACCTGACCGCCAAGCTACTTTATGGCACGGCGTTCCGCGCCCCGGCGTTCTCCGAAATGTTTTTCGTCAGCAATCCGGTGACCCTCGGCAATCCCAATCTCATGCCGGAAACCATGGAAACGGTGGAAATGGCCTTCGACTACCGGCCACGCGACAACCTGCGCCTCGGCGCCAACATTTTTTACTACTGGTGGGACGACATCATCCGCTTCGTGCCCGATGCGGGCGCGACCACCGCCACCGCCCAGAATGCGGGACGGCAGGAAGGTTACGGCGGCGAGTTGCAGGCGGAATGGAAAGCCGCCGACAATCTCAAGCTGCTGGGCAACTATTCCTACCAGGAATCCTCCGACCAGGAGCTGGATCATGACGCCGGCAATGCGCCGCACCACATGGTGTACGTGCGCGCCAACTGGGAATTCCTGCCCGAATGGCACCTCACGCCCCAGGTCAAGTGGGTGCTGGACCGGGATCGGGTGGCCGGCGACGAGCGGGACAAGATCCACGATTACGGCCAAGCGGACGTCACCCTGCGCCGCACCCGGCTGGCCGACCGCTTCGAGGTGGCTTTTTCGGTGCGCAACCTGTTCGACGCCGACGTGCGCGAACCCAGCCCGTTCGCCTCCGGCGGCGCGCCTATTCCCAACGATTTCCCCCAGGCCGGACGCAGCTTCTTCGGGGAAGTGCGGGTCAATTTTTAGCACGCGTAAAATTAGGTGCATGAATCGCTTTCCATCACCATCCGGGAAACCACGCATCCGGCGGGCCGCGGCTCTGCTCGCCCTGACAGCGGCGTGGCTGCCTTGCGGTGGGCAAGCTGCGCAGGAGCCGGAATTGAGCGCGGATGAAAAAGTGCTGGCGCAAATCTACGGATCGGAAGAAATGGTCAGCATCGCCACCGGCACCAGGCAGCCCCTGCGCCGGGCGCCGTCGGTCGCCTCGGTGATCAACGCCGCGGACATCAAGGCCATGGGCGCCACCGACATCGACGAGGTCCTGGAAACCGTGCCGGGGCTGCACGTATCGCGCAACAACATCGGCTACGACCCCATATATACCTTCCGCGGCATCCATTCCAGCTTCAACCAGCAGGTGCTGGTGCTGATCAACGGCATTCCCATCACCAACGCTTACGCGGGTGATCGCAGCGTCATCTGGGGCGGCATGCCGGTGCAGGCCATCTCCCGCATCGAGGTGGTGCGTGGCCCGGGATCGGCGGTGTACGGCGCCGACGCTTCCGCCGGGGTGATCAACATCATCACCAAGACCAAGGACGACATCAACGGCACGGAAGTCGGCGGCCGGGTGGGCAGTTTCGACACCTATGATGGCTGGGGACTGCACGGCGGCCAATGGGCCGGTTTCGACGTGGCCGCCACGGTGGAATACCACAAGACCAACGGCCCGGACAGCATCGTCGAGGAGGATTTGCAGACCTTCTTCGACAATATCCTGGGAACCAGCGCCTCCCTGGCCCCGGGACCGGTGAACCTGATGCGGGACAACCTGGACGTCCGTTTGGATTTGTCGCGCGACCACTGGCGCTGGCGCGGGGGACTCCAGCACCGCGGCAATTTCGGCGAGGGCGCCGGCCTGGCCCAGGCCCTGGACCCCCATTCCCGCAACGAGTCCGACCGCTGGAACACCGACCTGACCTATCACAATCCGGAGTTCGCCGAACATTGGGACGTGCAGGCCCAAGCCAGCTATTTTGAAACCGCCAACGTGAACACCCGCGACAACCGTCTCCTGCCGCCGGGCACAAAACTGCCGATTGGTGCGGACGGCAATATCGACGGCATCGCCCCCTTGGGCCTGGTGACATTTCCCAATGGTTTCATCGGCGACCCTTCCACCTTCGAGCGCCACATCCGCACCAACATTTCCGGCATCTATACCGGCTTTGACGATCATCAGGTCCGCCTGGGCACCGGTTACAACTACAGCGCGCTGTGGGCGGCGGAAAAGAAAAATTTCGGCATCAACCCTTTCACCGGCGAAAACATCCCCTTGTCCGGCAACCATGCCCTGGTGAACGTGACCGACACCCCCGCGGTTTATATCGGCAAACCGGACCGCCAGAACTATTTCTTTTACGTGCAGGACGAATGGAAATTCCTCCCCGACTGGCAACTGACCGGCGGGGTGCGGTACGACTGGTACTCCGACTTCGGCGACACGGTCAATCCCCGCGCGGCCCTGGTGTGGGACATGCGCTACGACCTGACCGCCAAGCTCATGTACGGCAGCGCCTTCCGCGCTCCATCCTTCCAGGAGATGCACGCCGTCAACAACCCGGTGACCCTGGGCAATTCGAACCTGGCTCCGGAAACCCTGGACACCGTGGAAGTGGCCTTCGACTACCGGCCGCGCGACAACCTGCGGTTCGGCTGGAACGTATTCCATTACTGGTGGAACGACCTCATCCGTTATGTGCCCGACGCCGGCGGCGGCAGCTTCACGGCGCAGAACACCGGCCGCCAGGAAGGCACCGGCACCGAACTGGAGGCCGAGTGGAAAGCCACCGACAGCCTCAAGCTGATCAGCAATTATTCCTTCCAGAAATCCATGGACGAGACCCAGGACCACGACGCCGGCAACGCGCCGCACCATCAAATCTATCTGCGCGCCGCCTGGGAATTCCTCCCCGACTGGCAGTTCGTGCCCCAAGCCAAGTGGATCATCGACCGCGACCGCACCCCCGGCGACGACCGTTCGGAGATCGGCGACTACACCTGGGTGGACCTGACCCTGCGCCGCAGCCGCGTGGCCGACCACTTCGAGGTGGCGTTTTCCGTGCGCAACCTGTTCGACGTGGACGCGCGCGAGCCGAGCCTGGCGGGCCCGCCGCTGGCCATTCCCAACGACCTGCCCCTGGCGGGCCGGAGCTTTTTTGGAGAGGTCCGTTTTGCGTTTTAAGCGGGTTGCCGCGGAAATCGAAGTTTGCGTAGGTTGGGTTAGGCGCGGCGAAATCCTTGGGAAAAACCCAAGACTTGATCCGCGCCGTAACCCAACGAACAGCGCCCATGCAAACCGCAACGCTGTTTGTTGGGTCTCATGCCGGGCTTTCCCTGCCCGGCACCCTGCGGGCGCTTCGCGTGCCGATCCGCTCCCGGCGGATTGGTCGCGGAGAACCGTTAACCAAACCTACGGACTTGCTTTTGTAACTTAACGATCATGCCTCACATTGAAAATCAAGTCGCCATCGTCACCGGCAGCACGGCCGGCATCGGACGCGGCATCGCCGAAAGGCTGGCCGCGCAAGGAGTCGCCGTGGTCGTCACCGGTCGGCAGGAATCCCGCGCCGGACAAGTCGCCGCGGAAATCGAATCCCGGGGAGGAACCGCGGCGGGATTCGCTTTCGACCTGGAGGACAACGACAGTCTGGAAACGCTGATCGACCGGACCGTCGCCACCTTCGGGCGGCTGGACATCCTGGTCAACAACGCCCGCTCCGTCGCTTCGGCGCTGCCGCTGGAATCGCTCACCAAGGCGCAAATGCGCGCGGCGTTCTCGGCCAACATCGACAACGTCTTTCTCCTGACGCTGGCGGCCCATCCCCATTTGAAGGCCACCAAGGGGACGGTCATCAACATCGGCTCTGTCGTCGTGCACCGGCATTTGCTGGGGCTGCCCATTTACACGATCATCAAAGGCGCTTTGCTGCAAATGACCAAGGCCCTGGCAGCGGAGTGGGCCGGGGACGGCATTCGGGTGAATGCCGTCAATCCCGGTTTCACACGCACCGACTTCTTCTCTGAACTGGGCGTATCCCGGGAAGAGGCGGACAGGATCCTGGAGTTCTACCGGCGTTATGTGCCGCTGGGCGAAATCGGAAAGCCCGGGGACATCGGAGGGTTGGTGGCCTGGCTGGCTTCGGACGCGGCCAGGTTTCTGACCGGAGCCGTCATCGACGCGGATGCCGGCTACAGCGTGCGCGGCCTGCCCATGTACGGTGCGGCATGAGCAAGCCATGGACAACTCGGTCCGGCTCCGCGAAGAAAACCGCGGGCCTGCGTCGCGGTGTCGAAGCGCTGTTTGCGGCGATTCTGGCCGTGGCGCCGACCTTGATTCCCCTTCCGGCGGCACAGCGGGTAGTCCGGAGGCCCCGCCCAGGGGCGTCCGGGATCGGCGTCGAGCCATGCGCCGTTCCCCGGACGCGCTGTCGCGCCTCCGGGCTACTTTCCGGCGCCGTCCTGCTGCTGGGCTTGGGCTTTTTCCTTTCCGCGCAGGCCCAGGAACCGTCCGTGGCGGTGCTCTACCCGGAAGTGCGCGATCCCTACCGGGGCGTGTTCCTGGAAATCGTCCGCGGCATCGAAACGGAACTGAAGCGGCCGGTCAGCCAGTATCTGCTCAAGAGCGGCGAGGACGCCTCCCCGGCCATGATCGAGCGCATGAAGGCCGACCATATCGATGTGGTCGTCAGCCTGGGCCAGGCGGGGCTTTCCGCCGCCAAGCCGATTTCCGCGGCGTTCCCCGTGGTCATCGGCGCCGTGTTCGTCTCCCCCGGCCAGGAGACCGAAGGGGTCTCGGGCATCAGCCTGACGCCCGATCCGGAAGTGCTGTTCGACCGTCTCAAGGCGCTGGTTCCCGGCGCCAAAGAAGTCACGGTTATTTTCGACCCCACGCAGAAAGCCTGGGAAATCGCCCGCGCACGAAACGCCGCCGAGGCGCGCGGCCTGACGCTGAACGCCTTTCCGGCCGACGACCTGCACCTCTCCGCCCAGTTGTTCCGCGACACGCTGTTGGGAATCAAGGACGACTCCATTGCCGTCTGGTTGCCGCAGAACAACGCCGCGGTGGACGAGAAGGCCCTGCTGCCGGTGGTGCTGAAAGAAGCCTGGGACAAGCAGTTCGTGGTGTTCTCCAGCAACCTGGACCACGTGCGCAAAGGCGCCCTGTTCTCCCTCTACCCGGACAATTTCGGCATGGGCCGCAGCCTGGCGGTCATGGCCCGCGGCCGGGCGCGCAACGCGTCGCCCCAGTCCGCCTCCATCGAACCCCTGCGGGATCTGCTCATCGCCGTGAACCTGCGCACGGCGGAGCACTTGGGGCTCAATCTGGCGAACAGCGCCAAGGTCAAGTTCGATCTGACGTTCCCCCAACCGCAATAACAAGAACACAGAACGGTCCATGCGTCTCCCCTCCTGGCTCGCCTTGCCACGCAGCAGCTTTTTTTATCAACTGGCGGTTACCTTCACTTTCGGCATTCTGTGCCTTTCCCTGCTGTCTTCCGTCGCCATTTCGGAACTGACGTACCAGATCGTCCGGGAAAAACTGCTGGCGCAGGGCAGCCAGGCGACGAAAACCTTCGCCGAGCAAAGCGCCCTGGCGCTGCTTTATTCCAGCACCGAAAGCGCCCAGGAACCCATCCGCTCGACCTTGGCTTTCCCCGACGTGCGCGGCGTGGCCGTCTACAATGCCGCGCACGCACCGCTGGCGACCCAGGGCGAACCGGCCGAACCCGAAGCCGGAAATCCGCAATGGCCGCTCCAATTGCAACTGGAGCGGGAAACCGACCAGGCCTGGTATTTCGTCGCGCCGGTGTTTGCGCACCGGGCGAGCGAGGAGGAGAACTCGCCGTTTGTCGCCCGCCCTCAATCTCAAGAAGAGGAATTGATCGGCTTCGTGCGGCTGGCGATGGGCAAGGAAACGCTCAAAAACATGGAAGCAAGCCTCTTGCGCACCAATCTGGGCGCATCCGGCGCCTTCGCCCTGGTGTTCCTGACGTTCTTGCTGGCGATCACCCGACGGTTGACCACGCCGCTGAAACACCTGGCCGGCATCATGGAGCGCGCCTCGGCGGGAGGGAAAAATCTGCGTGCGAACCTCAAGGGCTCCAGCGATATCGTCCACATGGAAATGGCATTCAACAACATGATGGACGTGCTGGAGTTGCGGGAGAGGCAACTGGAAAACGCCCGCGACGCCGCCTTGAAAACCGCCCGGCTCAAGGGCGAATTCGCCGCCAACGTCAGCCATGAGTTGCGCACGCCGCTCAACGCCGTGCTGGGAATGCTGGACCTGCTGGAAAGCATGGGCTTGAGCGCCGAGCAGTACGAATACGTGACGGTCGCCCGCAATGCCGGCGACTCCCTGCTGCTCCTGATCGAAGAAATTCTGGACTTTTCGCGCCTGGAAGCGGGGATGATGAAGCTGCATCCCACCGATTTCACCCTCCACGAAGTCCTGGACGAGGTGGTGGCGCTGCTGGCCGGACAGGCCCGGCGCAAGGGACTGGAACTGGACTACCTGCTGGAAGGCGACATCCCCTTGTCCGTGCATGGCGAGCGTTCGCGAATCCGCCAGGTACTGGTCAACCTGGTGGGCAACGCGATCAAGTTCACCCCGAACGGCGGAATCGAAATCAGCGTGCGTCCGGTCGGCGACGTAAAGGGAAAGCCGTTCCTGCGCTTCGAGGTGGCCGACACCGGCGTCGGCATTCCCCTCGAAGCGCAAAAAACCATTTTCGAGGCCTTCGTCCAGGCGGACGGTTCCAGCACCCGCACCTTCGGCGGAACCGGGCTGGGGCTGACCATCTGCCGCCAACTGGTGGAGATGATGGGGGGACAGATCGGCGTCGAGAGCGAACCGGGCAAAGGCAGCCGCTTCTGGTTCACCGTCCTGATGGAAATGCCGCAGGAATCGGCGGAAAACCGGCCGGAAACCGGGGACGAGGTCGCCAACCTGAACGTCCTCATCGTAACCGACAACCCCAAAACGCGTCATTTTCTGTCCCAATTGCTCCGCCGCTGGGAAATAGCTCACGACTTCGCCGATCCGGGAAGTTTTTCCCTGGATTTCCTGCGAGCCGCAGCCAACCGCGACGCCCCCTATCAATTCGCCATCGTCGACCAGAGCGGGCCGGCCGGGGGGGTTCCCGACCTGGCGCACCTAATGGCGCGCGACCCCGGTCTGTCCGGAACCCGGGTCATCCTGCTCGCCAATTCGCCCCAGACCGGCGCGGCGCCAACCGAGCAACCGCCCAACGTGGTCGGCTGCCTCCACCGGCCGTTGCAGGCATCGACGCTGTACGACCTCTTTATGACCCACGGCCGGGGGAGCAGAAAGGCCCATCCATCCCCGTCGGCGAACGAACCGGTTCTTTACCTGGACCGCCGGGTCCTCCTGGTGGAAGACAATCGCACCAACCAGCAGGTCGCCGTCGGCATGCTGGAACGGATCGGCTGCCGCGCCGATATCGCCGCCAACGGGCGCGAAGCCTTGGCATGGCTCAGGCGCCGGCCCTACGACCTGGTCCTCATGGACTGCCATATGCCGGAAATGGATGGCTTCGAGGCCACCCGGCAAATCCGGGCGCTGGAAGACCGCCGCGTGGCGCACATTCCCGTCGTCGCCCTGACGGCCCATGTGCAGAAAAGTGAAATCGACCAGTGCCATGCCGCCGGGATGGACGACTATCTGGCCAAGCCGGTCCGGCTCGCCGCCCTGAGAAACAAGCTTCATTACTGGCTGGGCAACGGCGGGGGCTCACCCGCGGCGGAAACTGCGGGCGAGCGGTCGGAGGACGACAAGAGCACGGCCCCGCTGGACAGCCGGGTCTTGCGGCAACTCCGCGAGGAGATCGGCGGCGCCCTGCTCACGATGATCCGGGTTTTTCTGGAAGATTTTCCCGGTCAAATCCGGGCTCTGGAACAGGCGGGCGCCAACGGCGAGGCCGATACCGTGCGCTGCCTGTCTCACGCGCTGAAGGGAGCGGGCAGGAATCTGGGCGCAGGTCCCTTCGCCGAAATCGCCGCCCGGATGGAGAGCCTGGCGAGCGGTGGTTCGATCGCGGAGGCCCTGGCGTTGGCGGGTACGCTGGCCGAGGAATTCCACCGGATCAAACCCTCCCTGGAACAACTGGTTGCTGCGGGACCGGAACAGCAGATGCCGGCCGAAGATTACCAGTTGCCCCTGGTGCTGGTCGCGGACGACGACCGGGCCATGCGCTCCGCGTTGCACGACGTGCTGCGCAAGGACGGCTACCGCATCGAGCAGGCCGCCACCGGCGTTCAGGCCCTGGCGATCTGTCGACGCAACATGCCCGACCTGGTGCTGCTGGACGCCATGATGCCGGAAATGGACGGTTTCACCGTCTGCTCGCGCATACGCCAGACCCCCGAAGGGACACATATACCCGTCCTGATCGTCACCGCCCTGGACGACGAAAGCTCCATCAACCGGGCGTTCGCCGCGGGCGCCACCGATTACATCCCGAAGCCGGTTCACTTCGCCGTGCTCCGCCAGCGCGTGGCGCGTCTGCTGGATGCCCGCCGCGCCGAAGAACACCTCAACTACCTCGCTTATCACGACGTGCTGACCGGTCTTCCCAATCGCACGCTGTTCACGGAAAGACTGGAAGCGATCATCACCCAGGGCGGTCAGGAGCCCTGTACCCACGCGGTGCTGTTTCTCGACCTGGACCGCTTCAAACTGACCAACGACACCATGGGCCATGAAATCGGCGACTTGCTGCTCAACGCCGTCGCGGAACGCATCCAGCGCAGCGTCCGCGCCGGCGACCTGGTGTCGCGCCTGGGCGGCGACGAATTTACCGTCCTCTTGCAAAACATCGGTTCGTTGCAGATTGCGTCCATCGTGGCCGAAAAAATCTGCCGGGCCGTGTCCGAACCGTTCGTTTTCGGGGACCGCGAGCTCTATATCAGTTCCAGCATAGGGATATCGGTTTATCCCAACGACGGCGTGGACAGCGGACTTTTGCTCAAACACGCGGATACCGCCATGTATCGCGCCAAGGAGCGCGGCAATACCCATTGCTTTTATGAAGACAGCATGGAATTGGCCGTATCCGCCCGGCTGCACCTGGAAAGGGATTTACGCCGCGCCCTGGATCGGAACGAATTCATCCTGCACTACCAGCCGCAAATCGACATCAAGAGCGGCGCGCTTACCGGCGTGGAAGCGCTGGTTCGATGGCAGCATCCGGAGAACGGGATGATTTCGCCGCTGCAATTCATACCGCTGGCGGAAGAAATCGGCTTGATCGAAGCCCTCGGCGAATGGGTGTTGCGCAACGCCTGCAAGCAAAACAAGGCCTGGCAGATCGCGGGCCTGCCGCGCATCCCCGTGGCCATCAATCTGTCGGCGCGGGAATTGGAGCGCGACGACATCGCCGCCGACATTTTGGCGATTCTCGCCGAAACGGGTCTGGAACCCCGGTACCTGGAGCTGGAGATTACGGAAAGCGCGGTGATGCGGGACCCCGACAAGACCCGCCATATTCTGAATACCCTGAAAGCACGGGACATCCATATCTCCATAGACGACTTCGGCACGGGTTATTCGAGCCTGAGCCAGCTCAAGAATTTTCCCTTCGACAAGCTGAAAATCGACAAATCCTTCGTGTGCGACGGCTCCACCGATTCCGACAACACCGCCATCATGCTGACCATCATCGCCATCGCCAAAAACATGAACCTCAAGGTGATTGCCGAAGGCGTGGAAACCCGCGAACAATATGAGTATCTGCAAAAGAACGACTGCGATGAAATGCAGGGGTACTATTTCAGCCGCCCGCTGGCGGCCGACGATTTGACCCGCCTGCTGGAAAAATTCCGGGACGAACGGACCCTCTTTTCGGTCTGACCGAACCCCGCGGGGACCGGGAGACAGATCCCGCAGGCGGGAATGCGCAAAAAAGAAAGCCGCACCGGGGTTTACGTTGGGTTAGGCGTCCTCGCCGTGCAAACCGGCTGTCTTGCCGGCTTGTCGCGGCGAACCGCTAACCCAACAGGCTGAAATCCGCGGAGACCGGGTTCAGAGCGCGTGGGCTTCGGCCGCCAGCACGACCACCTCGCGCTCGGGCCTTGCGGTCTTGTCCAGCAGGAACAGGCTCTGGTCAGTCCAGCGCAAAATGGACAGGGCTCCGGCGTGGTCTTCCACCAGGGCGGTGCAGCTTTCCACCCAGTCGCCGCAGTTGCCGTAGGTGATCGGCCCCAACTGATGCAGCGCCGCGTGGTGGATGTGGCCGCAGATCACCCCGTCCACGCCTTCCTGCTGGGCGGCGTGGATCAGCACCCGTTCGAAGTCGAAGATGAAACTCACCGCGTTCTTCACCTTGTGCTTCAGGTAGGCCGACAGCGACCAGTAAGGCGCGCCCAGCTTACGGCGCAGGTAGTTGAACCAGCGGTTCAACAGAAGCAGAACCTCGTAGGCGCCGCTACCCAGCTTGGCCAGCCAGCGGCTGCTGCACACCACGCCGTCGAATTCGTCGCC
>DATDOO010000065.1:0-14557 GCA_035293245.1 Methylococcaceae bacterium | reverse complement strand
GGACGAAACGGTCACGCCCCTGGAAGCCGGCCTGGAATGGACCGTGGCCTGGGAACCCGCCGAGCGGGATTTCCTCGGCCGGCAGGCGCTGGAGAAGCAGCGCGCCGCCGGAGTCACGCGGCGTTGCGTGGGGCTGGTGCTGCTGGAGGCGGGCGTGTTGCGCGCCGGACAACGGGTCATCGTTCCCGGCGTTGGCGAGGGCGTGATCACCAGCGGCGGTTTCGCACCCACCCTCGACCAATCCATCGCCTTGGCGCGGGTCCCGCAGGGCACCGGCACAAGTTGCCAGGTCGACATCCGCGGCCGCTTGAAATCGGTGCGCGTAACGCCGCCGCGTTTCGTCAGGCAAGGCCGCATCCTGGTCTAAAATTGAACCGAAAGACACAAGGAACCCCGTCATGGCCAACTTACCCGCCGATCGCCAATACGCCGTCACGCACGAATGGGCCCAACTCGAAAGCAACGGCCGCGTGCGGGTCGGCATTACCGACCATGCCCAGCAGGCGCTGGGGGACGTGGTCTACGTGGAACTGCCGGAAGTCGGCCGCGCCGTGCAGGCGGGGGAAGCCTGTGCCGTGGTGGAGTCGGTGAAAGCCGCGTCCGACATTTACAGCCCGGTGAGCGGCGTCATCGGCGCAGTCAACGGCACGCTGAGCAACGCGCCGGAAAGCATCAACCAAACGCCTTACGAGGCCTGGCTGTTCTCCATCCAGCCCGCCGACCCGGCCGGACTCGACGCCCTGCTGGACGCAGCCGGCTACGCCGCGCAGATCGCCTCCGAGGACTGAGCCATGCCTTTCATTCCCCATACCCGGGAGGATGTGCGGGACATGCTCGCCGCCTTGGGCGTGGCTTCCATCGAGGACTTGTTCGACGAGATTCCGCCCGCCCTGCGTTGCGGCGAACTGCCTTTGCCTCCCGGCCTCAACGAAATGCAGGTGAGCCGCCTGATGCAGGAACACGCGGCGCAAAACCGGCCCGCTTTGTGTTTCGCCGGTGCCGGAGCCTACGAACACCACGTTCCCGCGGCAGTGTGGGAAGTCGCCTTGCGCGGCGAGTTTTACAGCGCCTACACGCCCTACCAGGCCGAGGCCAGCCAGGGAACCCTGCAGGTGCTGTACGAATACCAGACCATGATGGCGGGGCTCACCGCCCTGGAGGTCTCCAACGCCTCCCTGTACGACGGAGCCTCGGCTCTGGCCGAGGCTCTGCTCATGGCCGTGCGCGCCAACCGCCAGACCCGCGCGCGGCGGGTGCTGATCCCCAAGGCCGTCCACCCGGCTTACCGGCACGTGGTGCACACCCTGCTGCGTCCCCAGCAGATCGAGGTGGCGGAGCTTCCTTATGACGGGGAGACCGGCCGCACCGTCCTGCCCCGGGATCTGCCCGAGTGCGCCGCCCTGGTGATTCCGCAGCCCAATTTCTTCGGCGTGCTGGAAGAGGTGGACAACCTCACCGACCGGGCGCACCGGTGCCGGGCGCTGGCGATCGCCCTGGTCAATCCCACCGCCCTGGCTCTGCTGCGTCCGCCGGGAGAATGGGGCGAGCGCGGGGCGGACATCGCCTGCGGCGACGGCCAGCCCCTGGGTCTGCCGCTGGCCGGTGGCGGCCCCTATTTCGGTTTCCTGTGCTGCCGTAAGGATCACGTGCACCACATGCCGGGGCGGTTGGTGGGGCGCACGCTGGACGCGGAGGGCAAGCCCGGCTTCACCCTGACCCTGCAGGCCCGCGAGCAGCACATCCGCCGGGCCAAGGCGACCTCCAACATCTGCACCAACCAAGGTTTGATGGTCACCGCCGCCACCCTCTACATGGCCTTGCTCGGGCCGGAAGGACTGAAGCGCGTCGCCGAGAATTGCCACGCCAACACCCGCGAAATCGCCCAGCGTCTTACCGCGATTCCGGGGGTGCGACGGTTGTTCGAGGCGCCGTTCTTTCACGAGGTGGCTTTGCGCCTGAACCGGCCTGCCGAAGGCGTTTTGGCCGAACTGACCCAACGGGGCATCCTGGGCGGATACGATCTGAGCCGGGATTACCCCGAACTGGGGCCGTCCCTGCTGGTGTGTGCCACCGAAACCCGCAGTGCCGAGGACATTGCCCAGTACGCCACGGCGCTGGGCCAGATCGTAAATCCCGTGTAGGGTGGGTTGGACGCGCACGACCCACGATGCCCGACCTAACCGCGGCATGGATGCGCGTCCTAACCCACCGAACGGCCTTGCCGGAACAATCGAGGCCGAATGGTGGGTTACGACGCGCAATAAGCAAGAGGGAGCCGTTAACCGTCGTCGCAACGCGCATCTAACCCACCCTACATTCATTTTCGCGGTTCAAGACCGTGCTCCAAGAAGGCGGACGCCATGCTGATCTTCGAAAAATCCCGCCCCGGCCGCCGCGCCCAGGGCCAGTGGCCGGCTTCCGCCCCAGACGTCGGCGATATTCCGAATCACTTGCTGCGCCAAGGCCACCCATCCCTGCCCGAAGTGTCGGAACTGGACGTGGTGCGCCATTACACGCGCCTGTCGCAGCAGAATTACGCCGTGGACACTCACTTCTATCCCTTGGGCTCGTGCACCATGAAGTACAACCCCAAGGGCTGCGACACACTGGCGCGCCTGTCGCCGTTCGCCGGGCTGCACCCCCACGGCGTCGAAGCCTTCGGCCAGAGCACGCTGGCTTGCCTGTACGAACTGCAGGAGATGCTGCAGACCATCACCGGCATGGCCGGCGTGTCGCTGGCTCCGGCGGCCGGGGCTCAGGGCGAGTTCGCCGGGGTGGCCATGATCCGCGCCTACCACGAGTCCCACGGCGACCACCAGCGCACGGAAATGCTCGTGCCCGACGCGGCCCACGGCACCAATCCCGCCTCGGCCGCCATGTGCGGCTACCAAGTGCGCGAGATCCCCACCGACCGCGACGGCAACGTGGTATTCGACGCCTTGCAGGCCGCTTTAGGGCCGCAAACCGCCGGCATCATGCTGACCAACCCTTCCACCCTGGGCGTGTTCGAGCGCCGCGTGCTCGACATCGCGGCAAGCGTGCACGCCGCCGGCGGCCTGCTCTATTACGACGGCGCCAACCTCAACGCCATCCTGGGCAAGGTGCGTCCGGGCGACATGGGTTTCGACGTGGTCCACTTGAACCTGCACAAGACCTTCGCCACGCCCCACGGCGGCGGCGGTCCCGGCGCGGGTCCGGTGGGTGTCGCCGACAAACTGCTGCCCTTCCTGCCGCTGCCCCAGGTTGCCAGGCAGGAGGAGGGCTATCGCTGGCTGAACGAGACCGATTGCCCCCACAGCATCGGCCGGTTGACGGCCTTCGGCGGCAACGTCGGCGTGCTGCTGCGCGCCTACGTATACATCCGCATGCTCGGCCAGGCCGGCCTGCCGCGGGTGGCTGACTTCGCCACGCTCAACGCCAATTACTTGCAGCGGCGCCTCAGGGACGCCGGCTTCGAAGCGGCCTTCCCCCATCGGCGGGCGGTGCACGAATTCCTCATCACGGTGCGCGGCCTGGCCAGGGAGAACGGCGTCACTGCCATGGACATCGCCAAAGGACTGTTGGATCGTGGTTTCTACGCGCCGACCGTCAACTTTCCGCTTCTCATCCGCGAAAGCCTGCTCATCGAGCCCACCGAAACGGAAAGCAAGGAAACCCTCGACGCCTTCGCCGACGCCCTGGCCGCCATTCTGCGGGAAGCCAAAGCCGATCCCGCCGTTTTCAAACAAGCGCCGACCCGCACGCCGGTGCGCCGGCTCGACGAAGTCCGCGCCGCCCGCACCCTCGATGTGAGCTACCGGCCCGAACTCGATTCGGAACAACGCGGCTGAAACCGGCCACCCCATTGGCGCAGTCCGGGGGCTATCGCGCCAGGTCAGAACGAGGAGCGACTTCCCTTCCCGAGGCCCCTCAAGGCTGCGTCGATTCCTACTCCGCCACCGTTCCATCGAGGAGGAACCGAACGACTTCCCGCCACCATTCCCGATCCACCGTAAGAATCCAGTCGTTGTGCCCCGCGTCCGGCATGATTTTCAGCAGCTTGGGGCCGGGCAAGGATTCGAACAGCGCCTGTCCGAAGCGCGGGGGCACGATGTCGTCCTTTTCCGCCACGGCCACGACCACGGGACGGCGAAAGGACGCCAGATGGAAGACGCTGTTGTAGCGGTCGTGCAGGAACATGCTCACCGGCAGAAACGGATAGTGGTAGGTCGCCACGTTGGCGAGCTGGTCCCAGGGGGTGATGAGCAGCAGGCCGGTTATCCGGTCGCTGTGACGCGCTCCGGCCGCGGCAGCCACGGCGGCGCCCAGGGATTCGCCGATCAAAAGGAGCGGAGCACCGTAAAGCTGGGAGGCGCGGGCGATGGTTTGTTCCGCGTCCTTGACCAGCGGCCGCTCGCCCGGCTCGCCGTCCCGTGGGCCGTAGCCCGGATATTCGGCGAGGATGACTCGAAAGCCGAGCGGCGCGAGCCGGGTGGCATAGAATTCCCGGTGACCGGCATGTCCGGCGTTGCCGTGGAAAACGACGACGGTGCCGCGCACCGTTCCGGCCGGTTCGGCGACGAGGCCGCGAAAATCCTCCGCCGGCGGCCAGGCGTGCAGACGGTCTGACGCCAGTTCCGCGACGCTGGCCTTGTCGGGAAAATACAGCAACTGATCCTGCAGCATGAAAAATCCCACCCATACGGCCATGCCGGTCGCCGCGAGTTTGAACCAAAAATTCGGCCTTGTCGTCGTCATGGTCTGATCGTGCCCATCGTTCGGGAACCCCATTTCAAGCCGGCCTGGTGGCTGAACAGCCCCCACTTGCAAACCTTGTGGCCGGCGCTGTTTCGGCGCTCGCCCGCCGTGCCGACGCTGCGCGAACGGCTGGTGACGCCCGACGGCGATTTTATCGACCTGGACTGGTGCGGGGGTGATGCGCCGGCCCCGCTTGTCCTCGTTTTGCACGGCCTGACGGGCTCCTCCCGCTCCGCCTACATGCGGGGCATGCAGGCTGCTCTCGCTTGCCGGGGCTGGCGGAGTGTAGCGCTGAATTTTCGCGGCTGCAGCGGCGAGCCGAACCGGACCGCCCGCTGTTATCACTCGGGCGATACCGCGGACCTGGACTTTCTGTACCGCCACTTGCGCCGCTGCGCACCGCTGGCGCCTCTGGCCGCCGTGGGATTTTCCCTGGGTGGCAATGTGCTGTTGAAATGGCTGGGGGAAAAAGGCGGCGCGCTCGACCTGCTTGCCGCCGCGGCGGTTTCGGTGCCCCTGCAACTGGACCGCTGCGCCGATCGGCTCGATCGCGGTTTTTCCAAGCTCTACCGGGACCGGCTGCTGCGGGAATTGAAGGACTATATCCATCACAAGCGCGCTCATCTGCAGCGGTTGGGAGAGGCCGGCGAACGGGAAAAACTCGATAGGCTCGGCGACTTGTCCGGCATCCGTTCCTTCTGGGAGTACGACGACCGCGTGGTGGCCCGGCTGTATGGGTTCCGGGACGCCGAGGACTACTACCGCCAGTCCAGTTCCCGCCAGTATCTTCAGTCCATCCAGGTTCCCACGCTGATCGTCCAGGCCTGGGACGATCCCTTCACGACCCCGGAAATCCTTCCCGCCGAAGCCGAGCTTTCGTCCCACGTCCGGCTGGAAATCACTGCCGGCGGCGGCCATGTGGGCTTCGTCGCGGGCTCTCCGGCCGGTCCGCGTTACTGGCTGGAGCAGCGGATTCCGGAGTTTTTCCGGGAGTGTTTCCCTGCGGGGGACTGACGCCGTTCCGCCCGCTTGTTTCCGAGCAGGTCCGGTGAGTATGCTCCATACTCTGGTCTTTGGTTCCCTGTCATGCATGCCGCGCCTTCCTTCATCCCCTTGGGCGACAGTGCCCTGCAGGTCGTCTTCGGCGACCGGCTCGACCCGGCGCTGAACCGGCGGGCGCTCGCCCTCTCCCGGGCCCTGGCCGAACTGCCCGGCCTGACGGACCGCGTGCCCGCCTATGCCAGCCTCACCCTGCACTACGACGCGCTGGTCTGGACGCACAAGGGATTGATCGACGCCGTGGAGCCGTTTCTTGCCGCGGCCGACACGCCGGACGAAGCGAACCGGCGGCTGACCGTCCCGGTCTGTTACGGCGGCGAGCATGGGCCGGACCTGGACGGGGTCGCCCGGCACTGCCGCCTCAGTCCCGCGGAGGTGATCGCCCGGCACAGCGGCGGCGACTACCGGGTGTATTTTCTCGGCTTCGCGCCGGGCTTTGCCTACCTGGGCGGCCTGGACCCGCTGCTGGCCACGCCCCGGCATCCGACGCCGCTCCCCAATGTGCCGGCCGGAGCGGTCGGAATCGCCGGCGACCAGACCGGCATCTATCCCCAGGCCAGCCCCGGCGGGTGGCAAATCATCGGCCGCACCCCCCTCCGCCTGTTCGATCCCCGGCGCAAGGCGCCGTGTCTGCTCATGCCGGGGGATGCGCTACGCTTTGCGCCGATCGGCCCCGAGGAATTCGCGCGCCAGGCGGAGGCGGCGCCGTGATCCGCGTCGAACAGCCGGGCCTGCTGAGCACCATCCAGGATCGCGGCCGCTCCGGCTGGCAACATTTGGGCATCACGCCCGGCGGGGTCATGGATTCCTATTCCGCCGCGGTCGCCAATATCCTGGTCGGCAACCCGCCGGACGCCGCGGTGCTGGAAATCACCCTGCACGGCCCGCGCCTGAGATTCGAAAGCGGTGCCTGGCTGGCCGTTACCGGCGCCGATCTGTCGCCGTTCATGGAAGGCAGTGCGGTTCCCGGTTGGCGGCCGGTATGGCTACCCGCCGGATCGCGCCTGCGCTTTGGCCCGCCCCGTTCGGGTTGCCGCGCCTACCTGGCGGTGGCCGGGGGTTTCGCCGTCCCGCCGCTTCTGGGAAGCCGCAGCACCGACCTCCGCGCCGGCTTCGGCGGACTGGAGGGACGCCCGTTGCGCGCGAACGACGTTCTGGCCCATTACGCCGGCTCGCTGCCGATCCCCGACGACTCGTGGCGCCTGCATGCGCTGAACTGGTTCGTGGCCTGGAGCCAGGAACTATCGCTCGGTGGCCGGGCTCGGCTACGCTTCGTGCCGGGTCCCGACTGGACCGCGCTGCCGCTGAGCGGCCAGCATGCGCTGGCGGGAGAGACTTACCGGATCAGTGCCACGTCCGACCGGATGGGTTTGCGTCTGGAGGGGCCGCCGCTGGTCCTGCCGTCCCTGGGCGAAAGACTCTCGGCCGGCGTCGCTTTCGGCACGCTGCAACTGCCGCCCGGCGGCCAACCGATCTTGCTGGGCGTGGATCGGCAGACGACCGGCGGCTATCCGGTCCTGGGCACGGTGGCAAGCGTCGACCACCCGCGTCTGGCCCAACTGCGGCCCGGCCATGTGGTCCATTTCGAGCCGATCGCGGTGGAAGAGGCTCAAGAACTGAATCGGCAGCGCGCCGAGCGGCTGCGACGCCTGCGGGCCAGCCTGGGCTTGCGCTGGCCTTTGAGCGGCAAGACACACCGGGGAGCCCCATGACCCGTATACTCGATCTCAACGCCGACCTGGGCGAAAGCTTCGGACCCTGGCGCATGGGCCGGGACGAGGCCCTGCTGGAACTGGTGACCTCGGCCAACGTCGCCTGTGGCTTCCACGCCGGCGATCCGGACGTGATGGCGGAGACGGTGCGCCTCGCGGTTGCCCGCGGCGTCGCCATCGGCGCCCATCCCTCGTTGCCGGACCGGCAGGGATTCGGCCGCCGGGCCATGGCGATGACGCCTGCGGAAATCCACAACCTGGCCCTGTACCAGATCGGCGCCCTGGCCGGTTTTGTTTGCGCCGCCGGCGCGCGCCTGGTCCACGTCAAGCCCCACGGCGCCCTGTACAACCAGGCCGCGGCCGATCCGGCGCTGGCCTCCGCCATCGCCGCCGCGGTGCGCGCTTTCGATCCGAACCTCGTTCTGGTCGGCCTGGCCGGCTCGTGCCTGATGGAGGCGGGCCGCGCGGCGGGGCTTCAAGTCGCGCGCGAAGGCTTCGCCGATCGCCGCTACCAATCGGACGGGACGCTGACACCGCGCCATAACCCCGATGCCTTGATCGACGATCCCGAGGAAGCGGTAACGCAGGTCGTGAGGATGGTGGAGCGGGGCGAAGTGCTGGCCTGCGACGGGACGGCCGTTCCCGTGACCGTGGACACCCTCTGCCTGCACGGCGATTCTCCCCAGGCCGTAGCCCTCGCCCGCCATTTGCGCGCGGAGCTCACGGCGCGGGGTATCGTCCTGGCCGCCTTGGGGAGCGGGAAATGACGTCTATCGCACTGATCAGCGGGGCCACCGGGGCGATCGGCAAAGCCATCGCCCGCCGGCTGGCGGCAAAAAGCGATTACGAAGTCGTTCTGCTTGGCCGGAATCAAGCCAGGGCGGAACAAGCGGTTCATGAGATCAAATCAGTCACCGGCAACCCCAGGGTGTCCTTCGCCCTCGTCGACCTGTCCCGCCGGGGTTCCATCGAAGCCTTCGCCGCAGCCTGGCAAAAACCCGTGAACGTGCTGGTCAACAACGCCGCCATTGCACCGCCGCTGCGCGAGGAAACCCCGGAAGGAATCGAAATGCAGTTCGCGACCAACGTGCTGGGTTATTGCCGGCTGACCCGGGCGCTGGAACCGTGGCTCATCCAGGCTGGGTCGGCGCGGGTCGTGAACGTGGCGAGCTATTGGGCCGGGGACCTGGACCTTCACGACCTGGAGTTTAGGCACCGCCCCTACGATCAACACCAGGCCTACCGCCAGTCGAAGCAGGCCAACCGGATGCTGACCGTCGCCTTCGCCGAACGCCTGAAACCCCACGGAGTGACCGTCAACGCCTGTCATTCCGGCGATGTCCATTCCACCTTGAGCCACGCCCTGGGTTTCGGCGGGCACGAAACCCCGGAACAGGGCGCTCGAACGCCGGTTTGGCTGGCCACCGATCCGGGCGTCCAGGCGCTCACGGGGAAATACTTCGAACAAGGCCGTGAAATCCGCTGCCTCTTCGCCCAGGACCGGCGAAAAGTGGCGGCGCTGGACGAAGCCTGTCGGCTTTACGCACGATAATGTTTCCATTTATTCGACAGAGCATGTAATTATTTTGTCATTGTTTCCATATGGTGCCCAATGTATTTCCTTCTATTTTAGTGGGAATAGGCTATGATTGTTTCCGTATTCAAAATTATGGAGACAACCTTGCATATTTTATTTCTGATTGTGATCGTCCCTTTGCTGCTCCTGGTGGCGGGGGTGGGTTTTTCGGTCCTGATTCTGCTGGCTTCGTTCGCCCTGGAGTTTCCCGGCATGCTGTTGGCTGCCTTGGGATTGGGCTGGCTGATTCACACCCTCTCGCGACTGGGAAAGCACAAATGCATCCCCTGCGAACAACTGTAACGGTTCCGGCCGTCGCGTTTTTTGGTATCGAGCCCGACGCGACGGCTTCCCGCTACCGCGGTTCAATCCGAGCGGGTGAATAGCCACCCGTGCAGCAGGTCGTAGGCCCAAGGCCGGCCGGCTGCCGGCTTTCCCGACGCTCCAACCCCCCGACCGATTCCCCCGGTTCCACAACCGGGCGCCCACGTAGCGGCTCACCCGGAATTCCCCGCTCAGCGCTTTCCATCACCGTAAAGGCCAACAACCCCAAAAGCTCGGGGTGTCAAAGGCTATTCCTCTGCGGCGCCTAAACCCGCGTCCTAAAATCTCTCCTGCCGAAAAATTCAGGCATAGCCAAAGGCCGTGAGGAGTTCCCCATGAAAGCCATGCAACCCGAATTCAGCGCCGAGTTCCGCTTCTACGAAGAACTCAACGACTTTCTGCCGCCGGAGCGGCGCAAGTGCACCCTGCCCTATGGTTTCAGCGGCCATCCGGGCATCAAGGACCCCATCGAGGTGTTCGGCGTGCCGCACACCGAAGTGGAGCTGATCCTGGTCAACGGCGAGTCGGTGGGCTTCGATTACCAGTTGCAGGACGGCGACCGCGTGGCGGTCTATCCCGTGTTCGAAAGCCTGGACATCAGCCCCTTGCTCAAGCTGCGCGAGAAGCCTTTGCGCAATCCCCGCTTCGTCCTCGACGTCAACTTGGGCAAGCTCGCCAGACGCCTGCGCCTGCTGGGCTTCGACAGCCTGTACCGCAACGATTGGCAGGATGCGGAACTGGCGGACGTGGCCGATCGAGAGCACCGCATCGTGCTGACCCGCGACCGCCGCCTGCTTTTCGCCAGGCGCATCGCCCACGGCTACTGGGTGCGCGCCGTGCAGGCCGAACGGCAGGTGCAGGAAGTCCTGCGCCGCTTCGACCTCTACCGCCTCATCCGCCCCTTCGCCCGCTGCCTGGCGTGCAACGGCGAACTTGCCCCGGTCGCCAAGGCGGACGTGCTGGATCGCCTCGAACCCAAGACCCGCCTTTACTACGAGCGTTTCTACCGATGCGGCGCCTGCGGGAAAATCTACTGGGAAGGCTCCCACGTGGACAACATGCGGCGGAAGTTCGCGGATTTTCTTTCGCCCGGAGAAGGAGTCCGCGACGTTTCCGAGACCCCTTGCCAGACGAGTGCGCCGTGACGAGAGGAACCGCATCAGTCGCGAACGAAGGGGTCTTGTTGTTATGGCATTCACGCTGCTTATGGCGGCCGGTTATCGCATGCCTAAGGCCAATCCCATGGGATCAGAAGTCATCAAGGGCATTTCCAGATCACAAGCCATCAAGTGGCTTGTGTTTTACCCGATCGTCGGCGGTTTGCCGGTTTTCCTGGCGAAGACGTTGTTATTCCCCTGGATCAAGGACTACCTCCCTTATCTGCTCGCCGCGAAGCATTGAGGGCTGGAATCAGCGGTCTTCAAACCGCTCCGGATTCAGCTTCCTTTTCAGGTCGGCGTGGTCCAGTTCCTTTTCCCAGTGGGAAATCACCACCGTGGCCACGCCGTTGCCGATGAAATTGGTCAGGGCGCGCGCCTCGGACATGAAGCGGTCGATGCCGAGAATCAGCGCCAGGCCGGCCACCGGCACGGCAGGAACGACCGCCAGCGTCGCGGCCAGGGTGACGAAGCCGGCGCCGGTCACGCCCGATGCGCCCTTGGAAGTGAGCATGGCCACGCCCAGCAGGGTGAGCTGCTGGGTCGCCGACAGCTCGATGTTGAGCGCCTGGGCTACGAACAGGGCGGCCATGGTCAGGTAGATGTTGGTGCCGTCCAGGTTGAAGGAATCCCCCGAAGGCACCACCAGCCCCACCACCGCCTTGGAGCAGCCCAGCCGTTCCAGCTTTTCCATCAGCGGCACCAGGGCCGACTCCGAAGAAGAAGTGCCCAGCACGGTCAGCAATTCGTCCTTGATGTAGTAAACGAAGCGGAAGATGTTGAAGCCGACCCGCGCCGCGATGGTGCCGAGCACGAAAACCACGAACAGGATGCAGGTGAGGTAGAAACTGCCCATGAGCGCCGCCAGGGGCTTCAGGGCGCCGATGCCGTACTTGCCGACGGTGAACGCCATGGCCCCGCCCGCCCCCAGTGGCGCGAGCTTCATGATCGCATTCATCATGGCAAAGAAGATGTGCGACGCCTCTTCGATGAAGCGATGCACCGCCTGGCCCGACTTGCCCGCCCGGACCAGGGCGTAGCCGAACAGGACGGCGACCAGCAGGACCTGCAGCAAATCCCCCGAGCCGGTGAAGGCGTCGGTGAAGGTCTTGGGAATGATGTGCAGGAGGAAGTCGACGGCGCTTTGCTCCGTGGCGGCCTTGGCGTAGCCGGCGACCGCCTGGGCATCCAGGGTGGCGGGGTCCACGTTGAAGCCCTTGCCCGGCTGGAGGAGGTTGATCACCAGCCAGCCGATGGCCAGCGCCAACGTCGACACCGCTTCGAAATACAACAAGGCCTTCCCGCCGACCCGGCCGGCCTTGACCATGTCGCCCGCGCCGGCGATGCCCAGCACCACGGTGCAAAAAATCACCGGACCGATCAGCATCCTGACCAGGGCGATGAAGCCGTCGCCGAGCGGCTTCAGCTTGACCGCATGGGCGGCATCCAGGTAGCCGAGCAGGCCGCCGGCCAGGATCGCCATCAGGACCCAAAAGTACAGACTGGCGGTTGTGCGTTGCATGGTTGATTCCATAAGATTCCGTGTCAGGGCCGTAGAATGCGCTAAGTCTACGAACCGCATCCCACGCTGGCTTTTCGGTCTTCTCGGGCGGCCCGTCAAGCTAAAATGTCGAAACGTAAAAAAACGCCCGAAGCTCCGGAAAAGATTTGCCGTTCACCGGAACACCCATGCGTCCATCTCGACTTACCCCATCGCCCGCAGCCCCCTGGCATGCACTGCTCGTGCCGCTCCCTCCCGATGCGGTTCTCCGTCGGCAGCCAGTTGCGCCGCCGGAAATCCGCGATACGCCCCAAGGGGCGGCCATTGCGGGTTGGGAACAGGTGACGGCCGAATTGTCGGCGGGAGCGGCGGGGTTGCGCCATGTCCTGGTGGTGCTCGATGGCGCGGGACAGCCGATCAGCGCCTGCGACACGGTGCTGTATCGGCGGGAAATCCCCAGGGAGGCCGGTGAACCGGGAGCTTCTTCGGCCGTCGAATGCGAGATCGAGTTTTATCAGGAAAGCCTGGGCGGGCGACTTGAGCCCGACGGTTCTTTCCGCGGCACGCGCTGGCGGACGGTGGGTTTGGAAACCATGGACGACGGCGAGCCCCGCATGGAGTCCACCCCTTCGGAACCGAGCGCGGACGATGTGGCGGGCCTGAAAGCGCTGGTTGCCGATGTCTTGCGCCGCCAAGCAACCACGAAACCGGCGTAGGGTGGGCTAGACGCGCCTCGATCCCCTCGCAGCCGGCACTGTCCGCGACCCTGCGCGCCCCCACCCTGCAAAACCGATATCACCTAGCGATCACGAACCCCATGCTCTTCGACCGCCCCATCGCCTGCATCGACGTGGAAACCACGGGCACCAGCCCGCAATACGACCGCATCACCGAAATCGCGGTCGTGGAAATGATGCCCGACGGGGCCGTCAGCGAATGGAGCGTGCTGCTCAATCCGCAGGCCAAAATCCCCGAATACATCGAGCGCCTGACCGGCATCACCAACCGCATGGTCGAGAACGCGCCGACCTTCCCGGAAATCGCCGGCGCCTTGTGGGAACGCCTGGAAGGCCGGCTGTTCGTCGCCCACAATGTCCGCTTCGATTACGCCTTCATCAAGAACGAATTCCTGCGCATCCAGGAAAGCTTCCGGGCGGATACGCTGTGCACGGTGCGGCTGTCCCGCAAGCTCTACCCCCAGCACCACAAACACAACCTGGACAGCCTGATCGATCGTCTGGGCATCCGCATGGAAGACCGCCATCGGGCGTTGGCCGATGCGCGGGTGCTGGTGAGTTTCCTCCGCCAGGTGGAGCGGGAGCACGACGCGGACGTCGTACAGCGCGCCATCGACCAGGTCATGGCCAAACCCGCGCTGCCGCCGCACATTCCCGACGGCCTGATCGACAATCTCCCCGAAAGCCCCGGCGTCTACCTGTTTTACGGCGACAACGACATGCCGCTCTATGTGGGCAAGAGCACCAACCTGCGCTCGCGGGTGCTGTCCCACTTCGCCGGCGACCACCGCAGCACCAAGGAACTGCGCCTCTCGCAGCAGCTCAAGCGCATCGAGTGGCGGGATACAGCGGGCGAGTTGGGCGCCCTGCTGCTGGAGGCCAAGCTGGTCAAGGAGTTGCAGCCTTTTCACAACCAGCGGTTGCGGCGCAAGAACGACCTGTGCTCCTGGCAGATGGCCGACGCGGCCCAAGGCGGCAAGACCCTGGTGCTGCAATACGCAACCGGCCTGGATTTCGGCTGCGCAGCGGGTCTTTACGGCCTGTTCGTTTCCAGGCGCCAGGCGGTGGAAGCGCTACGCAACCTCGCCGCGGTGCACGACCTTTGCCTGATCCAGATCGGCATCGAAAAACCGGCCCAGCGCAAGACGGCGCCCTGTTTCGGCTACCAGGTCGGGAATTGCCACGGCGTGTGCATCGGCCGCGAGGCGTCCCTGCAGCACGACCTGCGCCTGATGGACGCGCTGGCCAAGCTCAAGCTGCAAACCTGGCCTTACGCCGGGCCGGTCGGTTGCAAGGAAGCCTTCGGGGAGCGGGAGGAACTGCACGTCGTCGACCACTGGCGTTATCTGGGGACGGCGCGGGACGAGGCCGGCGTCGAGGACATCCTGTCCGACTCGAACCGCCCGGCGTTCGACCTGGATACCTACAAGATACTGGTAAAGCACCTGAACCCCGCCCGGCCGGTCGTGCCGCTGAATCGTGCCGGCCCTGAACGATCGGAGTTCGAGTAGCCAATCGCTGCGATCCGGATAGGCCGCATCGCCGACGGGCAATTCGCGGAAGCCGAGTTTCCGGTACCGCCCGCGCATGGCCCGGACCGATGCGGCGGTTCTGGGGCATCCTGCCGGGGGGGGGCGGGGGCCATGCCGTTTAGTTAAGCCCCGGTCCCGTCGTTCCGGCAGGGAATGCCGGAACCCATGGACATGGATGTTGCAGGGCGGAGGGCACCTTCCCTGGCCATGGATGCCGGCATT
>DATDOO010000064.1:0-2267 GCA_035293245.1 Methylococcaceae bacterium | reverse complement strand
CGGCGAACCGCCGGTGGCGGGAATTCGTCGCCGAAAACGGTCTTACGCCCGGTCCCGGGGATTTGGGGGGAAACTGCCTGGAGCTGTGCCGCCGCGTCATCGGACAGGAGGAAACCTGCCAGCGCCTGGCGGCGGTCTGGCGCGGCGAAACGGAATCGTTTTCCAAGGATTTTTTCTGCCACGCGGTTCCGGGTACGCAACGCTGGCTCCGGATGCTGGCGACCCCGCTGGATACGGGGGGCGCGGTCGTCATGCTGCTCGACATCAGCGAACAGAAAGAGGCCGAGCGCCGCGCGGACCGCCTGACCCACTACGACGCGCTGACCGGCCTGCCCAACCGCGTCCACATCCAGCGCCAATTGCGCCACCTGATCGCCGAAGCGCAGCGCGCGGACCTGGTGGTGGCGGTGCTGATGCTGGATATCGACCGCTTCATGATGATCAACGACACCCTCGGCCACCAAAAGGGCGACCGGGTGCTGCAAACGGTCGGCGAGCGCCTGTCCCACTGCATTCGCGGCAGCGACACGGTGGGCCGCTGGCAGGGCGACGAGTTCGTCGTGGTCCTGGCCGGCCTCTCCGCCGAAGCGGATGCGGCCGATGTGGCCCGCAAGCTCCAGGAAACCATCGGCAAACCGCTGCGCATCGACGAGATGGATTACACCTTCTCCGCCAGCATCGGCATCAGCTTCTTTCCCAAGGACGGCGACGACGAGGAATTCCTGCTCAAGAAAGCCGACATGGCCATGTACCGCGCCAAGGAAAACGGTAAGAACACGGTGCGCTTCTACGCCAGCGAGCAGGAAGAATCGGCCTCGCACTTTCTCGAAATCGAGCAGGAATTGCGTCTGGCCATGGAAACCGGGCAACTGGAACTCCACTATCAACCCCAGGTGGAACTGGAATACGGCCGGATCGCGGGCTTCGAGGCCCTGATCCGCTGGCGCCATCCGGTCAAGGGGCTGGTTTGCCCCGCCGATTTCCTTTCCATTGCCGAGGACGCGCGCCTGATGGACGACATCGGGACCTGGGTCGTCGAAACCGCCTGCGCCCAGTGCAAGGCCTGGCAGGAGGCGGGGCTGCGGGCGGTGCGCGTGGCGGTGAACATTTCCCCCTCCCAATTCCAGCGCCGCCCCCTTGCGGAGACGATCGCACAAGCCTTGCACAAGGCCCGGCTCGAGGCGAAATATCTCGAGATCGAGGTGACCGAGGGCCTGGTCATGCGCGACATGGAGGAAACGGTCGAGGAACTGGAACGCATCCGCACGCTCGGCGTGCACATCGCCATCGACGACTTCGGCACCGGCTATTCCTCCCTGAGCTACCTGAAGCGCTTCCCCGTCCATACGGTCAAGATCGACCAGTCTTTCGTCCGCGACATTCACCGCGACCCGGACGACGCCGCCATCGTCAAGGCCGTCATCGCCATCGCGCGCAGCCTGCGCCTGCACGTGGTGGCCGAAGGGGTGGAAACCGAAAGCCACCTCGCCTTCCTGGTCCGCCACGGCTGCGACACGGTGCAGGGCTATCTGTTCAGTCCCGCCGTGCCGGCAAAACAGGCCGGGGAAATGTTGAGCCTGAACCGCTGCCTCGATCTGGCGGCGGCGAAAAAAACCGCCTACCAGCGCACGTTGCTGGTGGTGGACGACGAAGCCAATATCCGCTCCTCCCTGACGCGCCTGCTCCGTCAGGAAGGCTATCGCATCCTCAGCGCCTCCAGCGGCGCCGGGGGACTGGAGCTCCTGGCGGCGAACGACGTGGGGGTGATCGTTTCCGACCAACGGATGCCGGAAATGACCGGCGTGGAGTTCCTGAAAAAGGCCAAGCAACTGTATCCGGAAACGATTCGCCTGGTGCTCTCGGGCTATACGGACCTGAACACCGTGACCGACGCCATCAACGAGGGCGCCATCTACAAGTTTCTCACCAAGCCCTGGGATGACGAACTGCTGCGCGCCAACATCCGCGAGGCATTCGAACATTACGAGACGGCGATCGAGAACGAAAGGCTGCACCGCGAAATCGACCGGATCAACGACGAACTCAAGGCAGGCAATCTCGAACTCGAAACCCGGGTGCAGCAAAAAACCGGCGAAATCATGCGCGGCCTGAACCTCTTGCACATCTCCCGGGAAATTCTCGAATACCTGCCCGTGGGCATCGTCGGCGCGGACGAGAGCGGCCTGATCGTCGTGGTCAACCGGGAGGCCGAGCGGATTTTCCGCGACGACGGCCGGGGAGCCCTGATCGGCTCGCTGGTTTCCGAG
>DATDOO010000063.1:0-4435 GCA_035293245.1 Methylococcaceae bacterium | reverse complement strand
AGCGGTCCTCCGCTTCGATGCCGTCGCGCGACCGGTCGGAGTCCACATAGAAGCGGGCGATTTCCGTTCCGAAGCGCCGCAGCACCCGCCGGCAACGTTCCGGCCAGTCGTCGTCGCGGGTGAGGACGATGAAATCGTCGCCGCCGACGTGCCCCACGAAATCCTCGGTGCCGGCCTCGCCGGTGAGCATATTGGCCAGCCACTCGATGACTTCGTCGCCTTGGGCGTGGCCGTAGCGATCGTTGAACGGCTTGAAGTCGTCGATGTCGAAGTGCGTCACGGTGAAGGCGGCCGTCTCTTCAAGGGCCTGTTCGAGCGTGTTCTGAATCATGAGGTTGCCAGGCAGCAGCGTCAGCGGATTGGCATAGCGTGCGATGTAAACCTGTTGTTCGGTGAAGCGGCGCAGCAGGTCGATGAGCGTGCCCTTGCCGGCGCAGCGTCCCATTTCGGTGATGATGAATTCGTCGGTGTAGTGGTCGATGGCGTTGGCGAGGTACTGGCTGATCTTGTCCAGGGGCGTGTCGATTTCCACCGTCATCACGGTGCGGTTGGTGAACTTGCGGATCGGCTTGCGTCCGTATATTTCCCGGCCGAAACGCACGGCCAGCAGGTTGAGCAGGTCTTTGCGCAGGACCAGTCCCAGTACCTCGTCGTGGTGGACCACCGCCACGGAAGGCATGTCGGGAGACGCACCGAACAGGTCGCCCACCTTTTCCAGGGTCATGTGGCCGGGAACCTGCGCCAGCGGACTCATGAGGCAAGCGGCGGTCAGGCGGTGCGAGGGCATCGCCTTGCCTTTCAGCGGGCCGGCGTGGACGGGGTCGAGGCCGGTGCGCGGCAGGGTGCTCGGCACGTCGAAAAAATAGCCCTGCAGGAGATTGGCGCCCAGGGCGCACAGGGTGCGGCACTCGCTGCCGGTCTCGATGCCTTCGGTGATGGTCTTGCAGCCCAGGGAACGGGCGATTTCGATGATGGATTTGATGAATTGGCGCTTGGTCTTGTTGTCGTCCACGCCCTGGATGAAATGCCGGTCGATTTTCACGAAATCCGGATTCATCTGCGACCACAGGGTCAGCCCCGAATAACCCGCGCCCAGATCGTCCAGCGCCACGCGAAAGCCCATGTCGCGGTAGTGAAGCAGGGCGTTCTGCAGGAGGTTGATATCCTCGATGTGATGGGTTTCGGTGATTTCGATGATCACGCGCGACGGGTCCAGGCGCGCCTCGTTCAGGAAATGCAGCGTCTGGCCGTTGGTGAAATCCTCGTACAGCAGGGTCAAGGGACTGACGTTGACGAACAGGGCGCCGGGCAGCCCCAACTGCGCAAACTGGCCGATGATGGTCCTGCGGCACAACAGGTCCAGTTCCAGCAGCCGCTGCTGGCGGGAGGCTTCTTCGAACAGGGGCGCCGGGTAGTGCAACGGCGTGTCGGCCGGACCGCGGATCAGTCCTTCGTAGCCGAAAATTTCCTTGCGCAGCGGACAGACGATGGGCTGAAAGGCGGCGGTGAGCAAACCGTCCTGCAGGATCCGGTCCAGCAAAGGGGTGAAACGCCCTTCGTCTTCGTATCCGACGGGGTAGGCGTTCGCGAGGGAAAGCGCGTTTTGTCGCATGGGAAAGCTCCGCATATCGAATGCCGGGCAAACCGGCAAAGGATTTGAATGGTGCGGAGGGATTGTGACAGCGCGATGACGAGCGGGGGACGCGGACGGGCGCTTGCCCTAGCGCGGTTTCGCGCCGTTCGTCGGCGCGGGTATGGTCGCCTCTTCGCTTTTCAGGGCGGCGACTTCCGCTTCCTTGGTCATGACGATGATGCTGATGCGGCGGTTGGTGTGGTTTAGCGGGTTGGCGCGGTCGAAGGGCACCGAGGAGGACATGCCGACCACGCGGGCGATTTTCTGTTCGGCCAGCCCGCCGGCGAGCAACTCGCGGCGCGCGGCGTTGGCGCGGTCGGCGGACAGCTCCCAGTTGCTGTAGCCGTTGCGGGTCAGGTAAGGCGTCGCGTCCGTGTGGCCGCTGATGCTGATGCGGTTGGGTACGGCGTTCATGGCTTGCCCCAATTCGTGCAGGATGGTTCTGGTGTAATTTTCCAGGTTGGGGCTGCCCATGGAAAACATGGCGCGGTTTTCCTTGTCCACGATCATGATGCGCAAGCCTTCCGGCGTGATTTCCAGCAACAGTTGGTCCTTGAAGGGCGCCAGTTGGGGATTGGCTTCGATTTCCTTCTTGATCTCCTCCATCAGTTTTTCCAGCCGCTTCTGCTCCTGGGCCTTGGCCATTTCCTCCAGCGCCGAGTGGCCGGGATCGGACTTGGTCTGCACGGCGTTGAGCTGCTGGATGGAACTGTCGTTGGCACCGGAAATGCCCTCGGACTGGATCAGGTTGGTGCTGGCGCCGCCGGGTCCCTGGATGGCGCTGGGTTCCGGCCCCGCGCCGTAGGGATCGTTGAAATACTTGGAAATGGCGGCCTTTTGCTCCGGATTGGCGGAACTCATCAGCCACATCACCATGAAGAAGGCCATCATGGCGGTCACGAAGTCGGCGAAAGCCACTTTCCACGACCCGCCGTGCGCGCCGTGGACGTGCTTCTTGACCCGCTTGACTACGATCGGCTGACCTTCCACGCCCCGTTCCCCCTCAGCCGCCCTTGGTGCTCTTCACGTGGTCCTCCAGTTCCTTGAAACCGGGCCGCTGGGAGGAATAGATGGTCTTGCGACCGAATTCCACGGCGATCTGCGGCGCGTAGCCCTGCAGGGAGGCGAGCATGGTGATTTTCAGGCAGATGTAGAACTGGGCTTCCTCGCGGGCGACGTGCTCGATGAACACCGACATGGGCCCCACCATGCCGTAGGCGAGCAGGATGCCGAGGAAGGTGCCGACCAGCGCCGCCGCGACGTGATGGCCGATGGCGGCCGTGTCGCCGCCGCCCACCGAGCCCATGGTGATGACGATGCCCAGCACGGCGGCGACGATGCCGAAACCCGGCAGGCCGTCGGCCACGCGGCTCAGGGCGGCGGAGGGGAGCGCCAGTTCGTTGTGGTGGGTTTCCAGTTCCACGTCCATCAGGCTCTCGATCTCGATGGGATTCATGCTGCCCGAGACCATCAGGCGCAGGTAATCGGCGATGAAATCGACGATGTGGTGGTCGTGGAGAATCTTTTCGTATTTGCCGAATATGGCGCTGGCCTCCGGCTCGTCGATGTCGGCTTCCAGCGACAGCAGGCCCTGCATCCTCGCCTTGTTGAGCAGTTCGAACAGCAGCGCCAGGGCGTCCATGTAAAGATCCTTGCTGTATTTGGACCCTTTCAAAAGGATGGCGAGGTTGGCGAAGACCTTCTTGATGACGCCGAACGGATTGGCGATCACGAACGCCCCGCCCGCCGCCCCGCCGATGATGACCAGTTCCGCCGGCTGAAGGAGCGCGCCCAGTTCGCCGTGCTCCATCAAATAGCCGCCGATGACGGCGCCGAACAGAATGACCAGGCCGATGATGGAGTTCATGCCGCACCACCCTTCGGGCGGCCTTCAGTGGTGAAAATCGCCATAAATGTGCCGGGAGCGGATTTGGGCGCGTGGAGCGCCGGGGTGAAGCCCGAAGCGCATGGATGCGATGGGCTCTCCTGCCGATTTTTCATGGGTTGCTGGGTATCCGAAACGTCGGGGGATGAAATATGCAGCAAAAGACCGCCACGGGGCGGTCCATCGAGACGGTTAATCTGTCGAAGCCGGCCCGCCTTGTCAAGGTGAAGCGCGGCGGCGTCCATTGCGCCCGGTTTTTGCCCTGTGTAGAGTGGCGCCCACTGCGTCGCGGCCCGCGGCGCGAAGCGGACGACTCACCCAGAGGCAAACCATGAACATTCGCAACAAATATTTTCGAACCGCCGTGGCGCTCGGCGCGCTGCTGGCCCTGACGCTCTCCGGCGCGGCGGACGCCGCCCGGCTGGGCGGCGGCCGATCCTTCGGCTCCAAACCGTCCTACAGCGCGCCTTATCAAAGGCAGGCGCCCAGCCATCCTTCGGCGGCTTCCACGCCGCGCCCCGCGACCCCCAGCCCCGCGGCCGCCCACAACCAGACCGCGCGTGACGCCCTGGCCAAGCGCGGCGGCCTGATGGGCATGCTCGGCGGCCTGGCGCTGGGCGGCTTGCTGGGCGCGCTGTTTTTCGGCGGCGCGTTCGAAGGCATCAATATGCTGGACTTCTTGCTGTTCGCCGGTCTGGCGTTTCTGGCCTGGAAGTTGTTGTCCAGCCGCCGCGCTCCGCAATCGGTTCCAGCCGGGATGGGCGGTGGTGACGTTTTCCGCCGCGACACGCACCGCGACATCCCCGATGTCCCGGCACACCGGGCAAACGCGGCTGCTCCCGCCGGCTTCGACACCGACGTGCTGTTCGGGCGCGGCAAGTCCCCGGCCCCGGCGTTTACGCCCGCCGCGCCGGCGG
>DATDOO010000062.1:0-26845 GCA_035293245.1 Methylococcaceae bacterium | reverse complement strand
AGGCGGATCAGTTTCAGGCCGGCTTCGGTGACGCGGATCAGGGTGGTTGCCCTCACCCCCTGCCCCTCTCCAGAACCCTCACCCAACCCTCTCCCAGAGGGAGAGGGACTTTCGAGATTGGGGAGAGGGGAGACAACGCGGCCGATCACCGTGCCGCCAACGACTTCCAGCGAAGCCTGCGGGTCGGCCAGATCGGTTTCCAGGGCCAGGATCACTGCGCCCCGGGCGCCGGGGATTTTGACGGTGGCATCCAGTTCGCTCTGCCGGATGCTGAAGGCCAGGCTGATGGTTTCGCCGGCGGTGAGCGGACCGCTCCAGGTGTTGGCGGTGCTGTTTCCGAGCCAGTTCACCGCCGCGCCGAGGTTGGCGGTGAGACGGTCGGCGTAGGGTTGGCCGGCGGCGTCGTAGCCGTAGGGGGTGCCCAGGTCCTGGGCGTTCCCGGCGCTTTGGGTTAAATCCCCCTCGGTCCCCCTTTGCGAAAGGGGGAGGTCTGCACGGAGGTTTCTGGCCAGACTCAGGCGGCCTTGGGCGTCGTAGCGGTAGGCGATGCTTTGGGCTTCGCCCGCGGCATCCGGGCCGGTGGCGCGCACGATGCGCCCTTGGCTGTCGCGCAGGAAGTCGACCCGCTCCGTTTCCGCCGTTCCGGTGGCCGATGCCCACCCTACGCTTGCAGCGACCGCGGCGATTCCGGCGTCACTGACCAGCCACGCGGCGCCGTCGCTGAAAGTGACCGCGTTGATTTTGCCTTGGGCGTCCAGTTGGTAGCGGGTGCCGTCGGAACCGGTGAGGGTGTAGCCTGCGGGCCGCCAGGGGAGCCCGGTGGCGTGGTCGTACAGGTGCTGGCCTTGGCGGTCCAGGGTTTCGCGCTTGTCGTGGCGGCCGGGATCGCCGTGCGCTTGCAGTTGCCAGCCCTGGCTGTCGCTGAAGGCGGGGTGCCACACTGCGGGGGCGCCGGGTTCGGTGCCCAGCGTTTCGCGGGCGGTGGACAGGGTGAAGCGAAGGGTGCGCGGCGCGGCGTCGGGGGTACCCAGGCTGGCGGGGATCTGCAGCCAGACGCGGGCGCCTTCCATCCACGGCGCCGTCATGCCGCTGGCGGTGGTGGCGGGCTGGTCGGTGGTGAGCGCCGTGTCGAGGAGGGGCAGGCGCCAGTTGCCGAAATCGCCATGGCTCTCCTCCCCTGCCCCCTGGCCCAGCATCCGGGTCAGGGCGAAGTCGTGGCCGGCCAGGGTGTAGACGGCATCGGTGGCACTTGGGCTGGCCCATTGTTTGTCGGCGGTGTCGATGACCACGCGGGCGGCGATTTCCGTGGTGCGGCCGGCGATGTCCCAGGCGGTCAGGCGGAGGTGATAGACGCCGTTGGCGAACTGCGCGGGGTCCAGGTTGCCCAGGGCAAAGAGGCCGTCGATGGCGGCCGCGGCGGTGTTTTCTTCGGCGAGGGTGCGCCAGGCGCCGGTGGGTAAATCCCCCTCAATCCCCCTTTGCGAAAGGGGGAGGCCGGAGGGAGCCTCGGCCAAGGCCGGAGCCAGTTCCAGTTTGTAGCCCATCAGTTGGCGTTCTTGCAGCGCCGCTTGGAGGGACGTGACCCGGGCGATGTCGAGGGGTTGGGTCCAGGCGTCGGCTCCGGCCAGATTTCCGCCCCAGGCCAGTTCTGGAGCCTGGGTATCGCCAGGGTCTTTGACGCGCACGGTGTGGGTTTCGGTGGCGCTGAAGCCGTCGCGGTCGGTGGCGGTCACCTGGATTTCGATGAGGCCCGGCTGGGTGGGCGTCAGGCGCAGCCGCCCTGCCCCGTCCAGCGCCATGGTTTGCCAGTCTTGCGTGCCGAGGGCTTCGCCCCGAACTTGTACGGCAAGGTGAGCGATGGCGCTATAGGCATCGCTGCGCACGGTGGCGACCACGGTCTGGCCCGGCAGCGCCGGGGTGCTGGGTGTGGTGGAGATGAGGATGTGCGGGGCATTGGCGGAAGCGTCGGCCACCACGCGCACGGTGAAGGTTTGTGTGGCGGTATTTTGGCCGTCGAAAGCTTGGGCCGTGATCGTGAAGTCGCCGATCTGGCCCGGACCCGGCGTCCAGGTGAGGCGCCGGCTTTGGGGATCAAAGAGGGCGCCTTCGGGTAGGTGCGTAAAGCGGATGGCCAGGGCCTGGGTTTGCGCATCGCCGTCGGCGTCCGCGGCATGGATTCCTTCGCCGGTGGCACTGCCGCCTAACTGGACGGGGAGGCTCAGGGTATCCCCGACCACCACGGCGTGGTTGCTTACCTCCAGGCGCGGGATGCGGTTGACGTCGAACACCCGCACCTGCACGGTTTGCGTGGTGGTGGCCGTCCCATCGGATGCGCGGAAGGTGAAGCGGAAGGGTTGGCTTTCACCCAGGGCGTTGTCGACGGCAGTTTGGTCCGGCGTCCATTCGAACGTGCCGCTCTTGGGATCGAAGTACACGCCTTCGGGGGTGTTTTCGTCGTAAACCAGGCTGGTAATGATGGGATCGCGGTCGGCATCGGCGCTCTTGAGCGTAAAGCTCAAGGTCTCGCCTTCCTTCACCAATTGCAGCGGCAGGGGCAGGGGCAGGAGGCGCGGGGTCTGGTTGACGTTGGCGACGGCGATTTCGAACGTACGCGTAAACTCTCCAGCGCCGTCGCCGGCCTGGACGCTGAAACGCCACAGGCCGGGCGTACCGGTGTTGCCGTCCTGGGCGGCGAAAGTGTCCGGCGTCCAGCGCAGCAGGGCATGATTGCCGTTGCCGGCGGCGGGGACTTCCAGGCGCATGCCGCGCGGCAGGTCAAGGCTCTTCCAGTCGATCAGGTCGGCGTCCGTGTCGCGGCCGAACAGGTCGACGGCGAGCGGCACGCCTTCCGTGGCGTGGAGGCGGATAGGCTGGACCGCATCGCCCGTATCCGCAACCTCGACCCCGTCCACCATGACGCCCAGGAGTTCGGGGAGGGCATTGGCCGCGCGCACGATGAGGCGCAGGGTGTGGTGGGTGGTGTTGGGGATGGGGTTGTCGGGATTGGCATAGCCCGCATCCTGCGGCGGCAAGCCGGAGTCGGTCACGGCGAGGGTGATGTCGCGGGAGCCCAGGTCGTCCAGACTCGGCGTCCAGATCAGCAGCGCGTGGCCGTATTGGCTCTGGGGAATCAGTTCCGCGCCGATAGGCAGGCCTTCCGCACTGTAGCTCAGGGCGTCCTGGTCGAGATCCTGAACGAGGATGGGTACCGAGAGTGGTTGGCCGGCCACCGCCACCACCTGCCGCGGTGCGGTGATGACCGGCGCTTCCGAGGAGCTCCTCACGGTGAGCACGAAGCTTTTGGCCTGGGTGAGAACTTGGGTTGCGTCGCCGCCGCCATCGTCCTGGGCCACCACGGTGAGGACGTAGTCGCCCCGGTCGCCTTCGCCGGGGGCGAAACGGATTGTGCCGCTCGCTTGACCTGCGCTTGCGTCGCCTTGGACGTAGCTGGCGAAGCGCGGCAGGCCGGATAAAGTCAGTTGCAGGGGGTTGCCGTCGGCATCAACCGCTTGGACGGGGATTTCCAGCACCGCACCCTTGTCGACGAAGGCATTACTGATGTCGCCGATGTCGGGTGCGCGGTTGGCGTTGCTGACGACCAGGGGTAAGACGATCTGGCTCACGGCGGGCGTGCCGGGAGCCTGTCCTGAGCTTGTCGAAGGATCGCCGTCGTCCGTGGCGGTGACCGTGACCGTATACGTGCCGGCTTGCGCGTAGCCCGGCGTCCAGAGGATTTCCAGGGTTTCCGCGTCAAAGGCGGCGCCTTCCGGCAGGCCATCCACCCGGTAGGCGACGCTGGCGGCGCTGCCTTCGGGGCCGGTGGCAGGGGCCAGGGGGTTGAGGCGGATTCTCGGTTCGAAGTCCGGGTTGTCCGGGTCGTAGGCGAACACGCTCAGGCGCAGCGGCTGGCCTTCCAGGAGGTGCCAGGTTTCGGCGGCACCTGTGCTGAGCGAAGTCGAAGCAGCGAAGACGGGTGCGCCGTTGGCGTTGAGGACGCTGAAGAGGAGGTCGCGGCTGACGCTGGTTTTTGCCACCTCGCCGTCGGGCTGGGTATAGGTGGCCGTCAGGGTCACCGGCACGCGGTAATCGCCGTGCTGGGCGTAGCCCGGCGTCCATTGCAGCCAGCCGGTCTCCGGGTTCAGCGTGGCGCCGCCCGGCAGCCAGGGAGCGGCGTATTCCAGGGTAATGGTGGTGCCGTCGGCCTGTTCCAGGCCACCGGGCATGAAGCCTGCCAGTTGCAGGGCGTAAGGGTCCCCTTCCCGCAGGGTTTGCGGGGCGACGGCGCCCAGCTTAGGTCTCGCGTAGCCCTGTTCGACGGTGAGGTTGAAGCGCTCCGCCACGGTGGCTTTGCCGTCGCTGGCGATGACGGTGATGTCGGCGTAATGGCCGGCCTGGTCGTAGCCGGGCAGCCAGCTCAACAGCCCCGTGGCGGCGTCAAACACGGCGCCGGCCGGCAGGTTGCGGACGGTCAGGGTGAGGGGGTCGCCGTCGGCATCGCTTCCTTGAAGAGGCAACGACAGGACTTCGCCTTCCTGGAGGCTCAGGTCTTGGGGGGCGAACAGGCTGGGGGCGTGGTTGCCGCCGAGGACGGGCACCTGGAAGCGCCGGGTGGCGATGCCGCCGCGGCTGTCCGTAACGCGCACGACGATTTCCGTAGCGGCCAAGTCGCGGGCGCTGGGCGTCCAGTTGAGATTGGCGACGGCGTGGTGGTAGCCGTCGGCATCGGTGGTGTAATCGGGTTCTCTCGTGAGCGTTACGCCTTCGGGGGCTTGCAGCAGTTCGAAGAAGAACTGCGTGCCGTCGGGGTCGACCGCTTCGATCTGGCCGCTCCAGGCCTGACCGACGGCAGCCGGCGCCAAGGCGTCGGCATCGAGGAAGTCAGAACCGGCCACGCCGAGGCGCGGCGGCAGGTTGGGCTGGGGCAGGGCGTACACGCCGTGGCCGAGGTTGGCTTTGACCAGGTCGGCCATGCCGGCCAGCGTGGCAAAGCGGCTGGCGGGCACGAGAGTCACGGTCTGATCGGCCAGCGTGGCGCCCACCGGGAGCTTCCCGCCCAGGCTTTGCAGGCCGGCGCTCAGGTCCAGCAGCCACAAGTCGGACTGGTCGCCGCCGCCGCCGGCAGCGTCCAGGATGCCATCGTCGAAGTAGCGGCCCGGATCGAGCAGCAGCATCAGGGGGCCGTTGAGGTCATCCGTGCCGATGTTGGTCAGGCTGACGTCGTAGCTCACCTCACCGGTGGCGCGGTCGGCGCGGGTATTGGCAAAGTCCAGTTGCACCCGGTGGCTCATGTCGAGCAGGGCCGTGAAGGTGCTCGCATAGCCCTGGTCCAGGCGCACTTGGGTGCTGCTCTGCAAATGGGCGCCGATGTCAATCTGGTATTGACCGGCCGGCAGGAGGCCGTTCACGTCCAGCCAGACGGTGCGGCTTATCGCATCCCAGACGACGCTTTGCGGCGCGATGACGCGCCCGGCATCGCTACCCAAGGCGGTGAAGGTGTAGTTGTCCGGATTGAGGACGCTGCCTTCGTCGTTGCTATCCCCCAACCACATGGCCTGGTCGAACTGGATGCCGATCCGCCCCAGCGGCAGCGGCACCAGCGCACCGTCGGCGACGCTTAAGGCGGTGACGTGGGGCGGGCGGCGCGGGGCGATTTCGTCGATGTGGCCGGTCTCGGCGATCAAGATGCGGCCGTCGCGGGTGGCGATGATACTTTCGCCGCGCGTGCCGCCGGTGGCCAGTTGCAGAAGGCGCCGGGACTGTAATTCCACCATCCACACGGAACTTTGGTGGGGCGTATCCCCCACGCCCGCCACCACCGGGCGCTGCTTGAGGTTGCTGGAGGCGATCAGCAGGCCTGCCAGTTCGGTGCCGGTGGCACCGAAGGCGATGCTGTCGATGGTGCCCCTCAGGCGGTATTCCAGTTCGGCGCGGCCGGCAGTGCGGCCGGACAGGGGGAAGCTGACGAGGTCCGTACTGCCGTCCGGTTGGGCAGCGGCGATGTCGCTGCCGCTCCAGGCCACCGCCCACAATCGGCCGTCCGGACCGAAGGCCAGGTCGCCGACGCGCTGCTTGCTGAAGTGCGTCCAGGCATGGGCCGGATCGGTTTCGCCGGGGCGGAAGATTTCGATGCCGTTGCCGGAAGACACGTAAATGTCGCCCGTTTCGGGCTGGATGGCCAAAGCGTGGGTCAGCGGCTCCTCCCCTGGGCCTTGCAGGCGGCGCAGGATTTCGCCGCTGCCCGCATCCACCTGCAACAGTGCGCTGCCGGTCATCGCCCACAGTTGGCCGACGCCATCCAGCGCCATGTCCAGCACCGGTTCGTCCAGGCTGAACAACGGCGTGACGCTGCGGCCGCCTTCCTTGGGAAAGCGGAACACCCGGTTGCGCGCCTCTCCGGCGCTGGCCAGAACGCTGCCGTCGGGCAACTCCACCAGGGCCAGCGCGCCAATGTCGGCGGGACCGGCAGCGAAACCTTCGGCGAAGCCGCGCAGGGTGAAGGGATCGAGCACGGCAGAGAGGTCGCCGGGTTGCGCCGGGGCCACGGAGCCGGGGAGTTGCTGCATCGCCGCTTCGAACAGGGCGTTGACGGCATAACGGCGGCTCTCCGTCGCCAGCGGCAGTTCGGCGGTTTGGGTCAAGGTTTCGTTGACGCCCAGGGCATCCAGGACGGCCTGGCGGCTGCCGTCGTCGGGCAACACGGCGTTGGCCACCGAAGCGGCCTCGCGGTTGCCGGCGTTGTCCACGGCCACGGCGAGGAATTCGTAACGCTTGCCGGCCACGCCGCTGAACAGGGCTTGGGCTTGTTCCGGCGCAACCTGGCGCTGCCAGATTTTGAAATCGCCACCGTCTTCGGCGACGTAGACGGTGACGGATTTGACGCCGCTGGCGTCGTCTTCTGTATTCCAGCGCACGTCGAAGCTGGGCGCGCCCTGGGCGTCCGATCCCAAGGAAGTGACGGCGACGGTGGTCGCCGGTGCTTGGGCGTCCAGGGTGACGCGGTTCGCGGCGCTGTCGGCGGGCGGGGCGTCGTCCAGGAATATCCGCGCCGAAGTCGCGAGGACCGCGCCGGTTTGCGCCGTGTCGAGAGCTTTCACGGTGTAAGCGGCAAAGCCCAGCCGCAGCGCGGCGGTGCCGGCCTGGGTGGGATCGTTGGAGGGGGCCAGGAGGCCGCGTGCGGGGTCCCGCAGGACTTCGCCCGTGTCCGGGTCGATCGCCTGCAAGAGCCAGGTGGCGATGCGCGTTTCGGCGTCGACGCCGGCCGACACGCGCAGGATGAAGCCCCGGCTCGCGCTGAAGTCGAAATCGCCCTGGAAGTGGGCTTTGTCGCCCGGCAGGTGGACGTTGATGTCGCCGATTTTCAGGTCGCCAAGGCGCAGGGAGCGGGGATCCAGGCCTGCATCCAGTTCGCTGACGATGCGGAGCTGCCCCACGGCGCGGTCGGCGGGATTTTGGAACGCTACGCTGTAAGGCAGCGGCGTGCCTGCGGGCACGTAGCTGTTGCCGTCGCCGGCCAAAGCGGCTTGCGGGCCGCGCACGGCGACCAAAGCATCCGCTTCCGCATTCTGCTCGGCGGCCTGTTGCAGGTATTGGCTGAGGTTCAGGCTTTGCGCGGCGACCGGCCTGAACTCCTCGTCCAGCACGCCGACGTGGCGCAGGTATTCCAGTTCCGCCCGGCCGCCGGCGTAGACATTGAAATTGAGGAAGTGGGTGGCGTGGGCGGCGTCGGGCGTGAAGTCGGCGGGGTCGGCCATGACCGGAACCGGGATATGGGCTTCGTTGCCTTCGTCGTCGATGCGGACTTCGGTGTAGTCCACCGCTGTTTTGGCGGCGCCGGGATCGCCCGCGTATTTCGCGGTGTCGCCGTACCATTGCTGGACCTTGGCGAAAAAGCCGAGCACATCGCCTTGCGTGCGGTAGTCCTCCCCGCCCTTGGCCAGCAGGATGCCCGACGCCAGGGTGGCGTTGAGGCTGATGACCTTGGGGTTGTCCCGGATCGGCGGCGCTTCCCCGGCGGGACGCAACAGACCCGCGCTTTCCAGGGCGCCCAGCCAGCCGGCGGTCCATTGCGCTTCATCGGCGGCCAGCACGGCCAAGCCAGACGGGGCTTCGCTGTCGGCCAGGATGGCCGAACGCAACTTCTGCGCGTGCTCGCTCTGTTCGGCCACGAACTCGTCGCGGGTCAGAGGCGTGGCCGCTCCCGCCAGGTTGAAGCGGAACGGCATAGCCAAGGCTTCCAGCGGGGTGATGTGCACCTTCGGCTCATGGGAGAGGAATTTGGCCGTAAGTCCCGGCTGGATCTTGTCCAGGTCGGACACCCCATTGTCCAGCAGGCCTTGTTCTTTCCATTCCGGCCGCAGCGCGTAGAGTTTGTCGCGCAGGCCCGCGAAGTCGTAGTTGAGCCATTCCTGCAAGCCGGGGTAGGTTGCCAAATTGAAGGTCATGCCGACGAAGCCGCCGGCCGCCACATCCACCGCGTAGCCTGGGGCCAGGTTGAAGCCTTGCGTATTCTGGGCGCCGTCCAGGCTGGCCCAGGGAATGTCCGCACGCGAGAGCCCCGCGGTCGGCGTCGGTCCGTAGCCTTGCGTATTGCCTGCCGCGTCGGCGGTAGCGCCATCGGGACGGCCGCCCACGTTGCTGCCGAACACCACGTAGGGGAGACTCAGGCCTTCCAGCACGTAGGCACTGTCGCCCATGTCGGTGGCGCCGAAATCAAAGCGCACGTAAGGCGTATCCACGTTGGTGAGGCTTTGCAGCGCGACGCTGTAGATGCCGCGCTCGCCCGGATTGAGGCTGCGCGGCCCGCCGATGCCGATGGTGACATCCGCTTCGATGCCGCGCTCGACCAGGTAGCGGTAGGCTTCGGTGACCGTCTGGCCGTCCGGGTTCATGACGCTCACGTCGTACAGGCCGTGCGGTGCACTGCGAAGGTCGAACACGGCGCGGATGTGGGTGGCGTCCAGCACCTGCCAGCGTTGCGGTTCCACTTCGTAGACACCGGGCCGCGCCAGCTTCACCAGCGCCCCGGCCTTGAAGCGCGAGCCGTAGATATCCAGCGTGACCCAGCGGTGGTCGGCGTCGCCGGTACCGCCCTGGTCGGGCGTGATGCGGGTGATGGACAAAGGCAACAGGTCGGCACGCAGGGTGACCGGCACATTGACGCCGCCCTGGCGGGATTTGACCAGCACGTAGTAATCGCCGGCCCGGGTGCTGGGAACAAGCGCCTGCTGGTCGGGAGCAAGGGGATCGCTGTAGGCGGCATCGAACAGGTAGCCGGTGGGGATGTCGCCGTAACGGACGTACACCTCGTTGGCGCCTTGCCCGGCGCTCGAGTCCAGCGTCACCCGCAGCGTTTCGCCGCCCGCCACGCTGACCTTGTAAAGCTTCGCCTGCCCGGCGGACAGGGTGGTTTCCAAGGGGCTGGCGACTTCCAGCACCGGCACGTGGACTGCCAATGTGGCACCGGATGCCTGGCGGTTGTCGGCCTCGCCCGGCGGCAGGCTGAGGCCGGCGGCGGTGTAAGTGATTTTGCCCTCGAACACCTCGTTGTACAGGTCGGGACGCACGATGACGCGCCAGTTGCCGTCCCTCAGGGGCGGCAGCTTGGTTCTGAGCGTGCCGGTGTAGCTGCCGTTGGCGCCCAAATCGCCCACGTGCTCCACCTTGCCCAACAGCACGTCGCCCAAATCCCAGGCGTTGTCGCTGGAGAGGTAGAGGGCATCGGTCCAGCGGCCATAGGCCGTATTGATGGAGTCGTTGAGCACGCTGAAATCCACCTGGATTTCGTCGCCGATCCCGGCACTGGCCGGCAGCGCGACGCCGGCGACTTTCAGGTCGGCCGGCGGCGGCGTTTCCACCCGGATGGGCTGCGCAGCGGCGGTGGCGTTGTTCTGCTCCTTGCCGAACTCGCGCACCCGCCCCGTTTCGCCGGTGCCCCAGGCGCGCGCCGGGTCGGCCACGACAAAGACGTACCAGGCGCCTTCCAGGTCGCGCGGCGCGGTGACCTGGAGGCTCGCGTCGTAACTGCCGCCGGCCGCCAGGCCGCCGTTGTGGGCAAGATAGCCGACGTAGCGGTCCTGGTTGACGTCCAGGAAGCGGTCTTTGGACAAGTAGACCAGGTCGTTCCACGCACTCTGGTCGCCCGGCGTGTCGCCGCCGGCATTGACCACGCGATAGCTCACGGTAAAACCCTGTCCGGCCAGCACGGAATCCGGCGCCGTCACTTGCGCCACTTGCAAGTCCGGCGGCGCGACCAGGGTGATGGGCAGGGCGAGAAACGCGATGTTGTTGCCTTCGTCCTTGAATTCCAGCACGGCGCCGGCGGGGTTGGCGTAAAGGGCGATGGCGACGGTGTCCAGGCCGTCGCGGATGGTGCTCGGTTCGCTGCGATAGGGATCCTTGGTGACGACCGTATCGGCCTTGACGATGATGTGGAAGTCGCCGCCGATGGATTCGGGCAGGTTGAAGGTCGCCGAGTTGGTATAGGATTCGCCGGGCTGGAGGAACTTGGGCTGGCCGTTTTCCGTAAGGGAGGTCAAGCGTACCCGCATCCCGACTTCGGATGGCGACCCCCGATCCACCAGCGGATAGTCCGAACCGTCCAGCGAGGCGTCGCGCGACAGGTAAATACCGTCGTACCAGGAATTGGTGCGGGTTGCGCGCGTTCCCCGGTTGCTGGCGGTCCAGGTGACCGTGATCTGCTGGCCCGAGGCGGGGTTGGGATCGGACACGGCGATGGTGTCGATCTGCAGGTCCGGTTCACGATAGGTGACGTGGAGCGTACCCTGGCCGAGGTTGTTGTCGAAGCGAGCGCCTTCGTAGGCGCTGGTGGCGTAATACAGGCTCCGTTCGTTCACATCGTTCCCGCCGTGCAGCAACTCGGCGTGTGGGCGATAGTCGGGGACGTCGGCCAGGTTTTCCGGGCGGTGTTCGCTGTCGGTGATTACGTAGATGTAATACGGGCCGTCGGTGCCGGGCGGGAGTTTGAATTTGGCCGAGGCGGTGTAGCTCGCCCCGGCGGCCAGCCCCGCGACGCTGGAGTGCACGACGGCGCCCAGTGCGATCGCCCGGCCGGGAATGAAGGTCGGATCGGCGCTGAAGTACACCGAATCGACCCACCCCAGCGTGCCGGCCCACACCGCTTCGCCCTGGTTGGCGACGGTCCAGGTGATCGTGGTCTCTTCGCCGGAGAAGTTTTCCGGCAGGGTTTCCACAGAAGTGACGCGCAGATCGGCCGGGTGGACGGTGACCACGGAATCGGCAGCCCTGGCGTTGTTGCCCTCGTCGAGTTCGCCGATCTCGCCGCGGTCGCCGGAGCGGTAGGACCAAGGTCTGGCGTCCGTTTTCACCACCACGTAACGCCCCTTCACCGCCGGGTCCAGTTGCAGCGTCTGCGTCACGCTGTAGCGCTCGCCGCTGCCCAGGCTGCGTTCCTGGCTGTAGCTGCCGATGGCCCAGACTTCCGTGGCCAAATCCAGGTTCGGGTTGTCCGTGATAAATACCGAATCGCTCCAGCGGCCGCTGAACAGGTCGCCGCGATTCTGCACGGTATAGCTGAAGCTGTAGCTGCCGCCTGCATCCGCCTGCGCCAATCCCGATGCTTCGGTGACGGCCAAGTCCGGCGGCGTAATGCCCAGCACGGCAATGGGGCGGGCCTTGTAGTTGTTGTTGTCGGCCTGGTTCAGGTCGTCCGGGTTGAGGTTGATCGCCAGGGTGTCTTCCAGGATGGCGTCGTAGGTGTCGCTCCACACCGTAATGTAGTAACTGCCCGACAGGGTGTTGTCGGGGATGGCCACCTGTACCGTGCCCAGGTAGTCCTCGCCCACCGCCAGATGGCCGCTGTGGGTGACGGAACCCAGCAGCACGTCGCCTTTGTAAGCACCGGGACGGCGCTTGTCCCGCGCCAGCCAGACGCTGTCGGTCCAACTGCTGAGGGTCGCGGATTCGCCGCGCGTGGCGGCGCTGCCCAGGTTGCTCACTTTGTAGCGCACTTCGATGCTGGAGCCGTGTACGGCTTGGTCGGGAGCCACCACGTCGCCTGTAACCAGATCGGCGAACGGCACCGGGTCGACGTAGAAAAGGGCGGCCTTGACGTTGTTGCTTTCGTTGGGATATTCGTCGACGTTGTAGTTGCCGTCGGCCACCACCAGGAGATAGGCATCGCCGCGGTAGCGGATCGGGATGTCCACGGCGGCGCTTTCCATGGCGTAACTTTCCGTGGGCGCCAGGGCGGCGCCGTTGTCGAACTGGCCCACCAGCAGGTCGTCGCCGCTGAGGTTGCCGTCCAGCGACAGATAGACCTTGTCCTTCCAATGGCCGCCGGCGGCGGCCGGCCCCTGGTTGGCGATCGTGTAGCGGATGGCTGCGGCGGTTCCGGCGGTGACGTGTTCGGGCACGGTCAGCGTGCCGACGCGCAGGTCGGGACGGTCATCCAGGTTGACCTGAAGGCGGTCGCCGGACAGGAGGACGTTGTTGTCGCGGGCTGTGCCGTGTTCGTAAACCTGGCTGCCGGTACCGCCCAGGTTGGCGTTGGTGACGACCTTGACCCGGTACAGGCCTTCGATCCGGGACGGCAGGCGCACTTGCTCGGTACGGGTGTAGCGGATGCCGGACTCCAGACCCCGGTCATAGGTGAAGCTGCCCAAGGTCACGGCGTTGCCGCCGTCAACGGGCACCAGCACCAGGCTGTCGACCCACACGCCAACCGCGGCCGCTTCGCCCTGGTTGACCACGCTCCAGGACACGTCGATCAGCGTGCCTTCCTGGGCAACCGTCGGCAGGCTGACGGTTTCCACCTTGAGATCCGGCGAGGGGGACAGTTGCACCGGGATCGCGGCAGTGCTGCCCGTATTGTTGTCGGTGAAAACGAACTCGAACGGCCCGCCGGTGCGCACGTTGAGGTAGAAATCCCCTTCGATGCCTTCCGGAAGGGTGACGTCGATGCTGCGGCTGTAGCGGTCGCCGACAGCCAGTTGGCCGATGTGGCCGAACGAGCCGAACTGCGCCACCGCGCCGCTGCCGTCCGGGTTGCGGCTCAGCCACACGGAATCCGACCACTGCGCCGTGCTGGTGATGCCGATGCCGTTGTTGGCCACGCTCCATTCCAGGTGTAGCGGCCGGCCACTGGCGGCCGTGCCGGTGGCGACCACCGACTCCACCTGCAGGTCGGCGTAGGCGGTCGGCATCACGTCCACGTCGTGCTCCGGGCGCCCGATGTTGTTGGCCTCGGTGCCGTTTTCGAAGACTTCCGACTTGGCATCGCTGACCACGAATAACTTGTAGCGCCCCGTCGTGGCGGCGGGCAACAGCACCTGTACGGCTCGGCTGTAGGATTCGCCGGCGGCCAGGAGGCCGTCGTGGCGGTATTCGCCGACCACCCAGTCGTCGGAATTGCCGAGGGCGTCGTCCCGCGACAGGACGATCCGGTCCGTCCACGCGTTGCTGCGCCCTGCCCCGCTGCCCTGGTTGGCGACGGTCCAGGCGACGTCCAGAGGCGCCGGGTCGTCGATCACCACTTCCGGCGCGGCAAGCGCCGTCACCGCCAGATCGGCGTAGGGGGCCAATTCGACGCTCAGAGCTTGGGCATAGCGGTTGTCGCTGCGCGCGTGCTCGTCCAGGGCGCTGCCGGCATCGGCGATCACCACCAGCTCGTATTCGCCGGAGAATTCCAGGGGCACTTCGAAGTCCGCGGCTGCGGTGTAGCTGCCGCCCGTGACCAGCGGCCCTGCCTGCGCCACCTCCGCGACTTGGCGCGACACGCCGTCTTTCGACAGGAACACCCGGTCGACCCAATTGCCGCGCGCTTCTCCGCCGCTGTTGGCGACCGTCCACTCCACGTGGATTGCCGCGCCGGATTGCACCAGAGACGGACCGGACATTTGCGCGACTGCCAGATCGACGCGGGCCACGCGCACGGTGTCGGCGGAACTGGCCTGGTTGTTGTCCTCGCCCTCGCGTTCGTACACCGTATCGTCGCTGTCGGTTTTCACCAGCCAGCGGAATTCGCCTTCCAGGGATGAAGACGGCAAAGTGAAGCCGACGTTGCGCGACGTATTCGCTCCCGCCTCCAGGCTGCTGCTGTGGAACGCGCTGGCCACCTGGTACAAGCCGGCTGCGCCCCGATCCAGGTAAATCCGGTCGCGCCAGGAACCCGTCGCAGCGGCCATGCCCTGGCTGCTCACGGTGTAGGTGACGGTGGCGGCATCGCCGGGGCGCAGCGCCGTCGGACCGGCGACGTCGGCGACCGTCAGATCCGGAACCGGGGCCAAACCCACGTGCAGCGTGGCGACGCTGGCGGCGGCGTTGTTGCCGGTGCGACCGGTCTCCGTCACCGTGCGGTTGGTGTTGGTGTCCGCGATGACGTAAAAGTCGCCGTTCAGGTCGCGCGGCAAGCTCAGGGTGGCGCGGCCGGCGTAACTTTGCCCCGGCGCCAGCGGGCCGGCGTGAGTCACGGAGCCGGAGAGGACGAGGTCGTCGGCGCTTAGCCTGGTGTCGCGCGACAGCACCACCCGGTCGTTCCAGAACGCCAGGTCGGTGGTCGCGTTGCCGTCGTTGCGCACTTCCCAGGTAACCAGGACGTTCTCGCCGCTCAAGGCCTCCGCGGGCGCGCTGACCGCCGACACCGCCAAGTCGGTGTAAGGCGTGGCCAGGTCGATGGCTTGGGCGCCGCTGACGTTGTCCGCGCGCGTGTCCGGCTCCAGAACTTCCGCACCGGCGTCGCTACGCAGGGCCAGGTAATAGCGCCCCTCGGTGCGGTAAGGCAGCTTGACCGTGGCCGCGACGGTGTAACTCTCGCCCACGCCCAGGCCTCCCGTGTGGCGGATGGTGCCGATCACCACGTCGTCGCCGTCGCCGATGACCGCGTCGTTGCTGAAGATGACCTGGTCGTTCCAGTCGACCGCAATGCCGGCTTGGCCGCGGTTGGCGACAGTCCAGGCCACGGCGATGGGCTCGCCGCCGACGCCCGTAGCAGGAGCGCTGAACATGTCGACGCGCAGATCGGCATAGGGAACGGCCGTCGATAGAGTCTGCACCGTGGCAGCGTTATTGGATTCCGCCGTATTGCCGGCGTTATTTTCGAACAGGGAACCATAGCCGGAGGCGTTCTGGTCGGCGACGACGCGGATTTCGATGTCGCCGGCACCCCGGATGCCATCGGGCAGGCGGAAGGTGAAGATGCGGCTGCGGTATTCGCCCGGGCCGATCAGGCCGGCGCCCGGGTCGGCGGGGTTATAGGCCAGACTGGTGTTGAGGAGCGTTTCCCCGCGGGTCCTGTTTATGACCGTGATGCGATCGCTGAAGCCTGTGGGCACGGCAACTGCACCGCTGTTCCAGTCTTCCCACTCCACCGTCACCAGGGCGCCTGCCTGAACGGGGTCGGAAGCGACGCGCAGGTTGGCGACGCTCAAATCCGGACCCGCAACGCCGGTGATGCGCAAGGTGTTATTGGTTTCGCCGCTGTCTGCCAGGTTGTTTTCGACGATTTCGCTGGCGAAGTCGGTGGTGACCACGAACTCGAACTGCCCCGTGGCTGCCGTTCCGCCCGGCCAGGTGAAACTGTAGGCGCGGTCGAGAAAAGCGCCGACGGCGAAATTTCCGCTCAGGCTCGGGTCGTAGCGCAGGTCGGCACTGGCCAAAATCAGACTGTTGGTCAGATTGCGCACCAGCACGCGGTCGTTCCAGGCCCGGGATATTTCCGCATCTCCGCCGTTGGACACGCGCCAGCGGATGGTAACCGGCGCAGCGGTCGCCCAGGCGCCAGCCGGTTCCACCGACAGTTGGCCGACTTGCAGGTCCGCGTAAGGCACAAGCTGGGATTCGATGCTGGCGGTGGCGCTGTTGTTCATCTCCGCGCTGCCGCCGGCGCCCGGTTCCGTGACGGAGTTGGCCACGTCCAGCATGACCTGGAAGGACAGAGTGCCGGCGCCCCGGTTGCCGTCGGGCAGGGGGACGGTGATTTGCCGGCTGCGCCCCGTGCCCGGTTGCAGCGGCTCGGCACCCACGTCGTCGTAACTGACCAGGAAGTTGCCGACGATCTCGTTGCGCGCCGTGTTGCGCACCAATACCCGGTCCGTCCAGGTTCCCGAAGTGGGCAGATTCCCCGCGTTGAAAGCATCCCAGCTCACCACTACCTGGCCGCCCGAAACGGCTCCTTCGCCTACCGGGGTAATGGCCAGATTCTGTACCACCAGGTCGGGACCTGGCTCGGCACTGAGGTTGGAAAGGATGATTTTGGCGCTTTTGGGGACCGGTAAAGCGCTAAAGCTGTAGTCCCTGGTGCCGGTGTTGGAGTAGTACCCTTCGATCAGCAGGGTGTAAGTGCCTGTGTAGGCGAGTGTCAGCGGACCCACGTCGCTGGAAGTGGTACTGAACGCCAGCCGTCCGTATGGATCGAGGAGACGCCAATAAACAGAGTTGCTGGAAACGGAAATGCGGTCGAAATAGTACTGGTCACCCGCCGTGGCGCTGAACCGGTACAGGTCGGTTTCGTTGGCCGGATTGAGTTGGCCGCTGACCAGCGTACCCGGGACGTACACCGTGGCTTGACCGAGGTCGAGCGCGCGGAAGGTGTACTCGCCCACCGCGTCGTTCCAGCCCCCGATAATCAGCGTGTAGTCGCCCGCCACCAGGTCATAAAACGGAATATTGCCTGTATCCCCCGACAGACTTGTTTGGCTGACCACCATCCCGCGCGGGCCGGTCAATGTCCAGTTGAAGTTGTTGTTATTCGTGAACGAATCGAGATAAAAACGTGTGGCCTCCGCCAGACCGAAGGTATAGAAATCCCGCTGGCCGGTGTGCGCAATGGCGCCGGTGACCGTACTGCCGACCGTCAGCGCCACGACAGCGTCGTCCGTAATTCTCTGCACGTTGAAGCTGTAGTTCGCCGTGCCTATGGTGTAGTTGTAACGGCCCTCGATCAGCAGCGTGTAGCTACCGGTGTAGTCCAGTGCGAGCGGACCCACGTCGCTGGAGTTCATGTAAGTGCGGTCGAATGCCACCCGGCCGTACGGATCGAGCAGGCGCCAGTAGACATCGGCTCCCGACAGGCCCTGCCGATCAAAGTAATACTGTTCACCCGCTATGGCACTGAACCGGTACAGGTCGGTTTCGTTCGCCGGGCTCAACTGGCCGGTCACCACCGTTCCGGGCATGAGCACCGTGGCTTGACCCACATCGAGCAAGCGGAAACTGTAATTGCCGACGATATCCCACGCCCCGTCGACGATCAGCGTGTAATCCCCCGCCACCAGGTCGTAAACGGGCGCGCCCGTGCCGAAATCCCACGAGTCGGAGCTGGTGAAATTGCGTCCGCTGACCGCCATCCCGCGAGGGCCGCTCAAGCTCCACGTAAGGTTGCTGTTGTTGGTGAGTGAGTCGAAATACAGTTGGCTCGCTTCCGCCAGACTGAAGGTATAGAAATCCCGCTGGCCGGAATGGGCGATGGCGGCCGTGACCGTGCTGCCCACCGTCAATACTGCAGTGTCGTCGGCAACTTTTTGCACGTTGAAACCGTAGTTCGCCGTACCCGCGGTGTAGTAACGCCCCTCGATCAGCAATGTGTAGGTGCCGGTGTATTCCAACGTCAGGGGGCCGATGTCGCCGTTACCCGCTTGATTCGGGCCGAACACCACCCCGCCGTAAGAATCGAGCAAACGCCAGTAAACATCGCTGCCAGAGAGACTGAGTTTGTCAAAGTAGTACTGCTCGCCCGCCGTGGCGCTGAACCGGTACAAATCGGTTTCGTTGGCCGGACTCAACTGGCCGCTCACCGCTGTGCCTGGCGTGAGCACCGACGCCTGGGCGACATCCATGACCCGGAAGCTGTAGCCCCCGGTGGTCCCGCCGCGGACCGTGAAGACGTAATCCCCGGCCACCAGGTCGTAAACCGGGGCTCCGTTGCCGAAATCCAGGGAGTCGGACTGGTTGAAGCTCCGGTTGCTCACCACCGTCCCCCGCGGTCCGGTCAAGGACCAGTTGATGGAGTAGTTGTTGGTGAAGGAATCGAAATAGATGCGCGTGTCGCTCGCCAGCGTGAGGCTGTAATAGTCCTGCTGGCCGCCGGTGCTCAGCACGCCCGCCACGGTGCTCCCCATGGCGAGCGGCGTGCCGGCCGGCAGGGGCGCGACGGGTACGTTGCCGCGCGGGTCGACGTTGAAAACGTAGTCGGTCGTGCCGATCGACGACGCCGCACCTTCTATCAGCAACGTGTAGACGCCGCTATGGCTCAAAGTGAGCGGCCCCACATCGCCATTGCTCATCCAACCGGGGCCGAATACCACCCGTCCGTAAGGATCGAGCAGGCGCCATCCCGTTGCCCAAGCATTGCTCAAGCTCTGATAGTCGAAGTAGTACTGATCGCCCGCATTAGCGCTAAAGCGGTACAGATCGGTTTCGTTGGCCGGGCTAAGCTGGCCGCTCACCGCCGTGCCGGGTTCCAGAGTCGCAGCTTGGCTGAGATCGAGCCACCGGAAGCCGTAATCGCCCACCGTGTCGCCCACGCCGTCGACCATCAGGCTGTAATCCCCCGCTACCAGGTCGTAAATGGCCGAACCGCTCAAGTTCACCGAATCGCTGCCGGTAAAGCTCTGGCCGCTGACCACCGCTCCCCGAGAGCCGGTAAGCGTCCAGTTGAAGTTGCTGTTATTGGTGAAGGAATCGAAGTAAAGCTGCTTGGTTTCGGCCAGATTGAATGTGTAAAAATCCCGCTGGCCGGCCTGGGGGATGTTGCCGGAGACCGTAGTGCCGACCGTCAGGGGTTTGACATCCTCGTCCGTGACCTTTTGCACGTTGAAGCGGTAATCGCTCGTGCCGGTCGCTCCCGCCGTGCCTTCGATCAGCAACGTATAAACGCCGCTGTAACCCAAGGTTGAAGGGCCAATGTCGTTCCCCAGGACGTTTGGGCCGAATACCACCCGTCCCCAGGGATCGAGCAGCCGCCAGTACGGTTGGCTACCCGAGAAGTTCTGGTAGTCGAAGTAATATCGCTCGCCCGCATTGGCGCTGAAGCGGTACAGGTCGGTTTCGTTGGCCGGATTGAGCTGGCTGCTCACCGCCGTGCCGGATTCCAGCGTCGTGGCCTGGCCGACGTCGAGCAGACGGAAGCTGTAATTCCCCACCGTATCGCCCGCGCCGTCGATAACGAGGGTGTAATCCCCGGCCACCAGGTCGTAGATGGCCGAGGCGCTTAGATTGGCCGAATCGCTGCCGGCAAAACTCCGCGCCGTAACCACCGTGCCGCGCGGACCGGTCAGCGTCCACTTGAAGTTGCCGTTGTCGGTGAAAGAGTCGAAATAAAGCCGCCTGGCTTCCGCCAGGCTGAAGGCGTAGAAATCCCGCTGGCCGGCGTGGGCGATGCTGCCGGCAATGATGTCGCCCACCGTCAATACCGCCGTTTCGTCACTGACCTTCTGCACGTTGAAGCTGTAATCGTTCGTGCCGCCCGCATTGACCGTCCCTTCAATCATGAGCGTATACGTGCCGCTGAAACCCAGGGTGACCACATCGACGTCGCCGCTGCTCAGGTAAGTGGGGCCGAACACCACCCGCCCGTGAGGGTCGAGCAAGCGCCAGTATGGCTGGCTACCCGAGACGCTCTGAACGCCGAAGAAATACCGCTCGCCCGCCATCGCGGTGAACTGGTACAGATCGGTTTCGTTGGCCGGATCGAGTTGGCCGCTCACCGCCGTGCCGGGCTCCAGCGTCGCGGCTTGGCCAAGGCCGAGCAATCGGAAGCCGTAATCGCCCACCCTATCTAGCGCACCGTCGACGGTGAGGGTGTAATCCCCGGCCACCAGATCGTAGATGGCCGAACCGCTCAGATTTACCGAGTCGCTGACGGTAAAACTCCGGGCATTGACCACCGTCCCGAGCGGTCCGGCCAGCGTCCAGTTGAAACCGGAATTGTTGGTGAAGGAATCGAAGTAAAGCCGTTTGGCTTCCCCCAGGCTGAAAGTATGGAAATCCCGCTGACCGGCGTGGGCGATATTGCCGGAAACCGTTGTTCCGATTGTGAGAGTCGAGGCAGGATCGTCGGCGACTTTCTGCACGTTGAAGTTGTAGTTGTTCGTGCCGCCCGCACTGACCCGCCCTTCGATCATGAGCGTATACGTGCCGCTGAAACCCAGGGTGACCACATCGACGTCGCCGCTGCTCAGGTAAGTGGGGCCGAACACCACCCGCCCGTAAGGGTCAAGGAGACGCCATGTCGCCGTCGACCCGTAATTGCCGAGGCTCTGGATATCGAAGAAATACCGCTCGCCTGCGGTCGCGGCGAGTCGGTACAAATCGGTTTCGTTGGCCGGATTGAGCTGGCCGCTCACCGCCGTGCCGGGTTCCAGCGCCACGGTTTGGTTAAGGTCGAGTAGCCGGAAGCTGTAGTTGCCCACGGTGTCGGAAACACCATCGACCAGGAGGGTGTAATTCCCGGCCACCAGATCGTAGATGGCCGAACCGCCCAGATTGACCGAGTCACTGGCGGTAAAACTCCGGGCATTGACCACCGTCCCGAGCGGACCGGTCAATGTCCAGTTGAAGTTGCCGCTGTTGGTGAAGGAATCGAAGTAGATCTGTTTGGCTTCGGCCAGACTGAAGGTATAGAAATCCCTTTGGCCGGCCAGGCCGATGGTGCCGGAAACGGTGGTGTCCACCGTCATCGCCGCCGTGTCGTCCGTGATTTTTCGCACGATGAAGTTGTAGTTCAGCCAGCCTGTGTTGTTGTAACGCCCTTCGATCAAGAGGGTGTAAGTGCCGGTATACTCCAATGCAATAGGCCCGACGTCGTTGCCTACGTAAATGCTGTCGAATACCAGCCGGCCGTAAGGGTCAAGCAATCGCCAATCGACATTGAACCCTGTACCCAGCAGGCTGAGTTTGTCGAAGTAATACTGTTCGCCCGCCGTGGCACCGAACCGGTACATGTCGGTTCCGTTGGCTGGACTAAGCTGGCCGCTCACTGCCGTGCCGGGCGTCATCGAGGTGGCTAGACCGACATCGAGCAAACGGAAACTGTAATTGCCGACGGCATCCCCCGCCCCATCGACGACCAGCGTGTAATCCCCCGCCCCCAGGTCGTAAAGGGGCGCGCCTCCCCGCGAATCGGAACTGGTGAAATTGCGCCCGCTGACCTCCGTCCCGCGGGGGCCGCTCAAGCTCCACGTAAAGCCACCGTAGTTGGTGAGCGAGTCGAAGTACAGTTGCTTGGCTTCCGTCAGGCTGAACGTATAGAAATCCCGCTGCCCGACGTGGGCGATGTTGCCGGACACCGTCGTTCCGACTGTTAGCGACGCCGTATCGTCCGTGACTTTTTGCACGCTGAAGCCGTAATTCACCGTGCCAGTCGTGTAGTAACGTCCTTCGATCAACAGGGTGTAAGTGCCGCCGTAGGACAGGGTGATCGGATCGACGTCGTAACCAAAGTAGGTGCGATCGAACACCACCCGTCCGTAAGGATCGAGCAATCTCCAATAAACATCGCCTCCGGAATAGCTGAGATTGTCGAAGTAATACCTCTCTCCCGCCGTCGCGTTGAATTGATACAGATCGGTTTCGTTGGCCGGGCTCAACTGGCCGTTCACCGCCGTACCCGACGTAATCTGCAATGCCTGGGAGACATCCATGACCCGAAAGCTGTAACCCCCCGTGGTCGAACCAGTAACGGCGAAGACATAGTCCCCTGCCCCAAGGTCGTAAACGGGGGCTCCGCTACCGAAATCCCAGGAGTCGGACTGGTTGAAGCTCCGGTTGCTCGCCACCGTTCCTCGCGGCCCCACCAATGACCAGGAGATGTTGTAGTTGTTGGTGAAGGAGTCGAAATAGATGCGCGTGTCGCCGGCCAGGCTCAGGCTGTAATGGTCCTGCTGGCCGCTGGTGTTCAGAACGCCCGCCACGGTGTTGCCCAAAGCCATCGGCGTGCCGGTCGGAAGCGGCGTTACCGGGACGTTGCCGCGGAAATCGACGTTGAACGCATAGTCCGTCGTGCCGGTCGCCGCGACGTTGCCTTCGACCAGCAAGGTATACGTGCCCGTATAGCCCAGCGTCACGGGGCCGATGTCGCCGGCGAGATCGCTGGGTCCAAAAACGACACGCCCCCAGGGATCGAGCAGGCGCCAAGAGGCTTGGCCACCGGACAGGCTCTGCTGGTCGAAGTAGTACTGGTCGCCCGCATTGGCGGCAAAGCGGTACAGGTCGGTTTCGCTGGCCGGATTGAGCTGGCTGCTTACCGCCGTGCCCGGCTCCAGGATTGCCGCCTGGCTGAGGTCGAGCAGCCGGAAGCTGTAATCGCCCACCGTGTCGCCTACCCCATCGACGGCCAGGGTGTAATTCCCGGCCGCCAGGTCGTAGATGGCCGAACCGCTCAGATTGGCCGAGTCACTGGCGGTGAAACTCCGGCCGTTGACCACCGCCCCCCGTGGGCCGATCAGCGTCCAATTGAAGTAGACGTAATTGGTGAGCGAATCGAAGTAGAGCTGTTTGGCTTCCGTCAGGCTGAAGGTGTAAAAGTCCCGCCGGCCGGTCACGGCGATGTTGCCGGAGACCGTGGCGCCAACCGTCAGAGCTTTGACGTCCTCGTCCGTGACCTTTTGTACGTTGAAACGGTAATCACTGGTGCCGGCCGCCCCCACGGCGCCTTCGACCAGCAAGGTGTAAACGCCGCTGTACCCCAGAGTTATCGGTTCCACGTCGCCCCAACTCATCCAGTTCGACCCGAACACCAGTCGGCCGTAAGGGTCGAGGAGGCGCCACGTGGTCACCCAATCGGCACTCAAACTCTGGTGGTCGAAGAAATACCGCTCGCCCGCGGTGGCGCTGAACCGATACAGATCGGTTTCGCTGGCCGGTTCGAGCTGGCCGCTCACCGCCGTGCCCGGTTGCAGGGTCGCGGCTTGGCCGATGTCCAGCAGCCGGAAGCGATAATCGCCCACCGTATCCAACGCACCGTCGACGGTGAGGCTGTAATCCCCGGCCACCAGATCGTAGATGGCCGAACCGCTCAGATTGGCGGAGTCGCTGGCGGTAAAACTTCTGGCGCTGACCACCGTCCCGCGCGGCCCGGTCAGGGTCCAGTTGAATCTGCCGTCGTTGGTAAAGGAGTCGAAATAGATCTGTCTGGCATCCGCCAGGCTGAAGGCGTAGAAATCCCGCTGGCCGACATGGGCGATGTTGCCGGACACCGTGGTTCCGATTGTGAGAGCCGTGGCAGGATCGTCGGCGACTTTCTGCACGTTGAAGCCGTATGTCGCTGTTCCGCTGTTATAGACCCTGCCTTCGACCAGCAGCGTGTAACTGCCGTCAATCGCGAGTGTGGAGACGTCCACGTCGCTGGACATGGACGTCGGGCCGAATACCTTGCGTCCGTGAGGATCGAGCAAGCGCCAGTAGACATCGCCGCCGGAAACGCCCTGTGCGTCGAAATAGAAGCGCTCGCCAGCGGTGGCGCTGAAACGGTAGGCGTCGGTTTCCCGGGCCGGGTCGAGCACGCCGGACACGGCTGTGCCGGGCGTGATTTCCCGGGTCTGCAGCAAATCGATCAGGCGGAAGCTGTAGCTCCCGGTCGTGTCGCTGATGCCGTCGACGGTCAGCGTGTAATCGCCCGTCCCCAGGTCGAGCAGCGGACTGGCTACCGAATCGGCGGAATCCGAGGTGGTGAAGCTTTTGTTGGAAACCTCGATGCCTTTCGGTCCGGTCAAGCTCCAATTGATGTTGGCATTGTCGGTCAGCGAATCGAAGACGACGCGAGTATTCTGGTCGAGCGTGAATCCGTATTGATCCGTTTCCCCCGGCACGTCGATGGACCCCGTAATTGCCGGCGCCGGGTTTACGTCCGCCGACAAGAGAACGCGAGGTTCGAGCGCCTCGAATCGCATGTGTGACGGAGGAACGGCCCGTTCCGACGCGGGCGACGGGGCGTTGGCGGGACACCGTCCATGAGCCGCCTTCGTTTTCAAGGCGCGTTTGATCGCCCTTTGCAACGGCGATACGACACCGTTACTGAAACTCTCCGAACGAATGTTTTTGCCTTCTGGCTTGCGCATAACAATCCTCCCTCTGTTGATCCCGGCTCGCCCGCGCTTCCTGCCCCGGCCGCAATAACCCGAGCAATCGTGAGCCTTTATCGCACGGACTTTAACGGGATGGAGCACAGCCGTCTGCCGGATCAATCCGACAGCGCGAAAGCCAAATCGGACATCCAGATGAGCCAAATACTTACAAACAGGCTGGTTTTACGACTGGAAAGGAAGGAACTGCGAACTTGCGATTCGGTGGCGCGCCGCCATGCGTGACGGTATACGCGGCAGACGATGGGTTACCGCATACTGCGGTGGGCCGAACCGCCTTCATTCGCCGCGGAAGATCCGTTGCCGCTGAAAGTCGCCCGGCACTTGACGCCCACGAGAATTTCCAGATTCGGATTCGCCAGTTCGAGATTGGCCACGAAGGTGCCGCTGGCGGCGTCGACCAGCCGGTCGATGGTCGTGATCCTGGCTGTGTACGCGTGGCCGGCCGGGACTTCCAGCGCCACCTCCGCCGTCATGCCGACGGCAAGCCTGCCGAACATCTCCTTGGGCAAGATGGCGTGAACCCTGAGAGGATCGAGTTGCGCCACCTTCAAGATGGCCTGCTTGGCGGCGCCGGGCTCGACGACTTCACCGGGATAGTGCATTTGCTCCACCACGACGCCGTCGAACGGGCTGCGAATGGTGCGCAGGTCGAGCAGGCTGCTTTGCTGCTGGAACTCGAGGCGGGCGATCTGGCGGTTTTCCTTCGCCACTTGGAGTTCGGATTCCGCCAGTTTGTACTCCGCCTCGGCGTCGTCGCGTTCCTGTTCCGACATCAGTTTCTCGGACGCCATGTCGCGGCGGCGACCGAATTTGCGTTTTGAAAACTCGCGCTTGCTTTCTGCCAGCCGCATCGGCCCGACCTGCTCGGATTTATAGCGGGCCAGTTCCGCGGCGGCCTGCTCGGCACGAGATTCCAGTGATGCCAAAACCTGTCCCTTGGTTATGAAATCGCCCCGCTTGACGTCGACACGCTCCAGCAAACCGGTCACCGGACTGGCCAATTCGACCGTTTGGGCCGGTTCTACCAGACAGTCGAACGAAGCGGAAAACGCCGGAGTCGACATGCCCGCCATAGTCCAAATAGCCGCCATGCTTATCCATTGTCTGGCCACGCACATCCCCTTCCAATATTCATCGGGTACGTCGAAACACCTGCCAGCAAGCCGTGATCCCCGGCGTCAATCGACCCGCATCGCGTGCCGGCGATTCTCCGTCAAAAAGCACAGGCGCGGTAGATAACCATGAATCGCAATCTGTGTCGGCGCAAAACACTACACCAAGAAAGTGCGCGCCAGGAACCCGTAACGGGTTTCCGGAGGGGAAAAAGCTGGCGAGGTGTTCGACGAACCGGCTCAGATAACCCCGACAAGGGTGCCCGAGATTATCCGGAGCGATAAAGGGGATGTCGGGGAATCCGGCTGATGCCGAAACGGGATGGCCTGGCGCAAGACCCAGGGCGGATGGCCCGCCCTGGGTCAGCTATCGTTGGTAGCGGGGGCAGGATTTGAACCTACGACCTTCGGGTTATGAGCCCGACGAGCTACCAGGCTGCTCCACCCCGCGATTGAATGGCCAATTATAAAGATAAACCGATTGAACCGCAAGGGCATTTCATCTCATGGCGAGATGGCTGCCAGACCGGACAGATGAAGAACCAACGCCGCAGCCGCGCCGGCGAGGAGGTCATCCAGCATGATGCCCAGGCCGCCTTCGACGTGGCGGTCGCACCAGCCGATCGGCCACGGTTTGAGAATATCGAACAGACGGAACAGGGCGAAGCCGGCCAGGACGCTGGCTACACTCGCCTCCGAGCCGGCCATGGTCAGCAGAAGTCCGACGATCTCGTCCCAAACGATGCCGGGATGATCGTGCACACCAAGACGTTGCGCCGCTTGACCGCACAGCCAGACTCCCCCTACGGCCAGCACCGCGACGGTCAGCAGGTAAACGCCCAACGGCAAGTCGGAAAGCAGGTAATAAACCGGCAGCGCCGCCAGCGTTCCCAGGGTGCCCGGTGCCTTGGGCGAAAGTCCGGAGCCGAAGCCGAGCGCCAGGAAAAGCACCGGGTCTTTCAGGCGAGCGGCGGGGATGGCCAAGGGGGCGGTTTGGTGTTTCATGGCGGTTGATGGATCAGAAATGCCGGTAGCCCTGCGGCTCCATGTCGATGCGGATTCCCCGGCGCAGCATGTGCAAGCCGGGAGCGGCTTCGATCCGGCCGATGCGGCTCAGCGGACAGTCCAGCGCCGCCAGTTCCGCTTCGATGCGCGCGGCGTTTTCCTGCGGTGCGGTGAAACACAGTTCGTAATCGTCGCCGCATTCGAGGGGAAAGCGCCAGTCGCCACCGCTGTCCGCTTCCTGCCGCAGGATTGACGGCAAGGGCAGCGCGTCCCAGTCCAGGCAGGCGCCGGCGCCGCTGGCGACGAGAAGATGGCCGAGATCGGCGGCCAGCCCGTCGGACACGTCGATGCAGGCGCTGGCCAGGCCGCGCAAAGCAAGCCCCGCGGCCACCCGCGGCTCGGGGCGAAGCAGATGCCGCAACGCCGCTTCGTCGCGCGCTGCTGCGGTTTTATCCCGGAGAAGGCGCAAACCCAATCCCGCCTCGCCCAGGGTGCCGGTGAGATAAATGTCGTCGCCGGGACGTGCGCCGCTGCGGCGCAGGGCCGTACCCTCGGGCACGACGCCCATTGCCTGCACGGTAATCACCGTCAAGGGTCCGCGCGTGGTGTCGCCGCCGACGAGGTCTACACCGAACCGCTCCGCCAATGCGAAAAACCCCGCCGCGAAGCCCT
>DATDOO010000061.1:0-2725 GCA_035293245.1 Methylococcaceae bacterium | reverse complement strand
CACTTCCAGGGGGTTGTTCCTGGGCACGATCATTGAACGCTGGCCTCGACCGGAGCCATCAATTTCATCAGTTTGTTAAGTTGGCGAACGCCTTGCCGAGCCATGTCACATGTCGGTTTAAAATAAATTTGTCCCCTTTTTTCTCAGCCTCAGTGATCTTGCCATGCCGCAAGTATAGGCCGATATGTTGGAATGTTAGAACTGACCCCGATTTCGGCGACCGCCCCAAAGCCCGACAAGTCGGAGGAAGAAGTGGCGATTTGAGTCCAGCGGCTTGAAACGTCGAGTTTGTTCTTATCGTCAGCCACGTTGTTGTAAACGGCGGCAGAAAGAATCGCGTAATCGTTTTTGTCTACCATGATTGCCTCCTAAATTATTGATACGGTGGATATTTACTGCCAACCCTTGCCCCGACTGGGATCAATGCGTTTGTGCCCTTTGCTGAGAGTCCAACGCCCGTTGAAGCGTTTGCTGTTTTTCTCTTCCAGCGACACGCGCGGCAGGTCGTTTAGCTTCACCCCGCCGATCAACAGGTTCGCGTCATACTGGCTTTCCGGAATCTCGGCGTAAGGCAGGCGCCGCCACTGGCCGTTTTCATAGATGAAGCCGAAATAGGCGGGATGGGGCTTGCCGTAGAGCTCGAATTCTTTTTCTGTCCACGGATAAGCCACGATGAAAGGCTTGCCTTCGAAGACATCGAAGCGCATGGGCGCAAGCTTTTCGTGCCACTCCACTTCCTGGAAGTTCGTCTCCGCCAGGCGGAAGCGCAGCCAGGTTTCGCGCGGAATGGTGCCCCTCTGCCCGCCGCCTCCGGTATAGGCCCGCTCGTAACGCCACTGCTGGGTAATCTCGATCACCCGCCCGTCCGAGAGCTGCACCTCCTCCTGCCAGGTCTTGGTCAGCCATTCCACCTTGAACAGGTCGCGCAGTTCCGGGCTGGCGCCGATTTTCCACATGTCGGTACACGCCGCGAGCATCACGGCGCAGGCGAGGAGGGCGAGTAACCGCGAGAGGGGAGAGGCGCTTACGTTCGGCATGGGCTATTTGTCCCGGTTTGCGACGGGAAAGGGCGAATAAATCCGGATTTCATGGGGCAAAAAGTGGGGTGTTCCCTATCTCGCTCCAGCGTTCGGCCTTTTGCCGACAAGGAACCGCGCTACCCGGCAAGTCTTCCAGGTTCGTTTCAGAGACAGAATATCTGCCGGACGTTTTTCGGCGTGGTGCAGTTGGAAAGTGAATCCGCCTGACATGGCTCGGCAAGGCGTTCGCCAACTTGAGCCGCTCTGCGGCCATCCATTCTTTTGAGGAGTTCCCAGGCATCCCATCTTTCCTTTCCATTTCGTTCCATACAGGCATACCAGCGGGGTGCCGGATGCTTGATTCATTCGCCGCCTTCATAGCAACAGCCATGAGGGGCGTTATTTCTTTGTCTTGCTCAGATTATCCGCGCACTCGGCCAATCGGATAGGCCACGTGGGTATATCTGCATAACCCACAGAGAGCAACCTCAGCTCCCGTTTGGGACCGCGACAGACATTGCCGTTACCAACCTTGATCTTTCCCCATAAGCGGCAATGCCACGCTCACCCAGCGCTGATCGTTCGTTTTCCGCCTGCACACGAACCGCTCGGCTTCGTGTGCAGGCGGAAAAACCTGATACATCGCATGGGTTTGGACGGTACGCACCATTTGTTGCCATTGAACGACGGTTCCGTGAAGTTTTTGTGACGCGGCTTGTAGTCGCATTGACGGCGTTACGTTCCCTCTGGCGCCAACGGCAATGCCCTGCCCCAAAAGCTCCGGACAGTAGTGAGACCGTGTATGGATTCGTGCCGGCGACGCACCTGTTTTCCCCACCGAAAGCGGGCGAGCCGTCGGTGCCGGGCGGCCCGCATTTCGGGGATAATAGCGCGGCGCGTCGACCCCGGTTCCGTCACGAAGTCCGGATTCAGGCGACGACGAAGTCCACATATACACAACACAAACCAGCGAGCTTCCATTGACCGCATCGGACGCCCTGAGCGTCGAAAACCTTTCCTATGCCTACGGCGCCAAGAAAGCGCTGGATGGGGTGAGCTTTACCGTGCGGCGCGGCGCCAGAAATTTGGGGTCAGTTCTAACATTCCAACATATCAGGGGAAATGGGGGGGCAACGCGGTAAGGTGCGCTAAATCAATCGAGATATAAGGATGGGTAGAGGCGATAGCCGAAACCCATCGCCCCAAACGCGTAGGACTTGATGGGGTTCGCTGCGCTCTACCCATCCTCCGGCCCTACGGCCAAAGAGCGCCTGCCCCAGCCGCATGACACCCAGGTCGGCCATCGCGTTGACGGCGCCCACGGCGACGCTGTACCGATTATTGGTGGTGGATTTATTTCTCTACTGATGATCAACCAGTCGGTAATGCCTTGCCCCAGAGCTCCGGACAGTAGCGAGACCGTGTATGGATTCGTGCCGGCGACGCACCTGTTTTCCCCACCGAAAGCGGGCGAGCCGCCGGTGCCGGGCGGCCTGCATTTCGGGGATAATAGCCCGGCGCGGCGCGTCGACCCCGGTTCCGTCACCAAGTCCGGATTCAGGCGACGACGAAGTCCGCATATGTACAACACAAACGCAGCGAGCTTCCATTGACCGCATCGGACGCCCTGAGCGTCGAAAACCTTTCCTATGCCTACGGCGCCAAGAAAGCGCTGGATGGGGTGAGCTTTACCGTGCGGCGCGGCG
>DATDOO010000060.1:0-2194 GCA_035293245.1 Methylococcaceae bacterium | reverse complement strand
GAAGCACAATCCCGACTGGCTCCTGCTCGTCCTGATCTACTGGCATCTCGCCCTGCCGGAAGCGGTGGGCGTGGGCGTGGGGTGGTGCCTGGGGCTCCTGGCAGACGCGCTGACCGGCAAGATGCTGGGCCAGCAGGCGTTCGCCTATGCGCTGGTCGCCTGGCTGTGCCTGAAGCTCTACCAGCGTTTGCGCCTGCATCCCCTGACCCAGCAGACCCTCGCCGTGCTGGGCTACCTTTTCCTGGCGCACGGCATCAACTTCTGGATTCTCAACGTCAAGGGGGAGGGGCCTTTCGGCTGGTCTTACTGGCTGTCCGTGCCGCTCGGCGCGCTACTGTGGCCCTTGGTCTACCTGTCTTTGCGGCATTTCCGCCGCGTCTTTCACGTACGCTGAAGCCGCCCGCATGTCCCGCCACCTGACCCTGCGCGACACGTTTCTGGAGAACCGCCTGTTCGTCAACCGGGTGGTGGTGGCGCTGGTATTGGCGGTGCTTGCGGGGGCGGGGCTTGCTACCCGCCTGATTTACCTGCAGGTCATGGGCCACGAGCTCTATGCGTCGCTCTCGCGCGAGAATCACGTCAAGATTTCCCCCCTGCCGCCGACGCGGGGACTGATCTACGACCGCAACGGCGAATTGTTGGCCGAAAACGTGCCGATCTACAGCCTGGAAATCGTTCCGGAACAAGTGCCCGACCTCGCGCAGACCCTGCAGGCGCTGCAGGAACTCCTCTCCTTGAGCGACGAGGAAATCAGCCGTTTTCACACGCTCAGGCGGCGCAACAAATCCTTCGAGAGCATCCCCGTGCGTTTCAAGCTCAACGACGAGGAACTGGCGCGTTTCGCCGTACGCCTGGCGGATTTTCCCGGCGTGTCCATCCAGGGGCGGCTGGTTCGGCGCTATCCGTACGGACATTACGCGTCCCACGTCATCGGCTATGTGGGGCGCATCACCGAGGAGGACCTGAAAGTCCTCGACCCCGCCGCTTACCGCGGCGCGCTGCACATCGGCAAGACCGGCCTGGAGAAGACCTACGAGACCGCGCTGCGCGGCCGCATCGGCTACGAGGAAATCGAAACCAACGTTCAGGGCCGTTCCATCGAACTGGTCGGCGTCACGCCGCCCGAGTCCGGCGCCGATCTGCACCTGAGCCTGGACATCCAGTTGCAGAAAACCGCCTACGATGCGCTGGGCGAGCACAACGGCGCGCTGGTGGCCTTGGACAACGTCACCGGCAAGGTGCTGGCGCTGGCCAGCAAGCCCGGCTTCGATCCCAATCCCTTCGTCACGGGCATTGACGACGCCAGCTACAACGCTCTGCAAAACGACAAGGCGCAGCCCTTGTATCACCGCGCCATCCGCGGACAGTATCCGCCCGGCTCGACGCTCAAGCCGTTCATGGGGCTGGCGGGGCTGGAAAGCGGCGAAATCACCGTCAATCACCGCGTCTATTGCCCCGGCTACTATCAGTTGCCCAATGTCGATCACCGCTACCGCGACTGGAAAAAATACGGCCACGGCTCGGTCGATCTCGCCACCGCCATCACCGAATCCTGCGACGTGTATTTTTACGACCTGGCCCACCACCTGGGCATCGACCGCATCGGGGGCTTTCTCGGCCAGTTCGGTTTCGGCGCGAAGAGCGGCATCGACATTACCGGCGAATCGGCTGGCCTGCTGCCTTCGCGTGACTGGAAACGCCAGACCCGCAATCAGCCGTGGTTCCCCGGCGAGACCTTGAGCGCCGGCATCGGCCAGGGCTATGTGCAGGCTACGCCGCTGCAACTGGCGCGCGCCACGGCCATCCTGGCCAATCGCGGGCAGGTCGTGACTCCGCGCCTCGTCGAACGGCTGGAGACCACGAGCGGCGAACCGGTTGCCGACCCGGCCCCTCCCTCGCCCGACGGGAAAATCTTTTTCCAGGAAGCGAGCTGGAACGCGGTCACCCACGCCATGGTTGAGGTAGTACACGGCGCACACGGCACGGGCAAGGGAATCAGCAAGCAACTCGATTACCGCATGGCCGGCAAAACCGGTACCGCGCAGGTATTTACCGTCAGGCAGGACGAGGAGTACCGGGAAAGCCGCCTGGAAGAGGAGATGAAAGATCACGCCTGGTTCATCGCTTACGCCCCTGCGGACGCGCCGCGCATCGCTGTCGCCGTGATCGCCGAGCACGGCGGCCACGGCGGCAC
>DATDOO010000059.1:0-9241 GCA_035293245.1 Methylococcaceae bacterium | reverse complement strand
CGAACTCATCTTGTGCAGCCAGTCCATTTCCAGCATGTAGCGGGTATCCACCGGGGCGACGATCAGCGCCTTGTAGTTGTTCTTGTCGAAGCCGGGCTTCATCCAGACTTTCTGGAACGGCAGGCCGGCGTGCTCGGTCTGCCGTTCCGGATGGGGAATGAAGCCGGCATCGGGTGCCGGCTGAACGGTCGCGCCCTTGATGTCGTTGGATCCCGTCTGGACTTCTGCGCAGCCGGACAAAAGTGCGGCGGCGGACAAAAGGGCGATGGGGGTCAGTTCCTTGATTTTCATGGTTTCTCGCTCGGGTTGAAGGAAAGGAAAGAATTCGTTCCGTCCGTGGATCGCGTTCGTCCCTGACTCAATTCACGGTATAGCCCCGCCCCTGCAGGCAGGCGCCGTAAGCGCGAAAGAAACTATCGAGTTGCTGGGATTGCGCTTGCGCCTGCTGGGCCTGCGCCTGCTCCGCCGCCCGCCGGTCGTGCCGCTTGCGTGCCGCCCCCAGCACGCCGCCACTGGCCGCGCCGATCGCTGCCCCCTTGCCCGCATCGCCCGCGATAGCCCCAATCACGGCGCCGGCGGCAGCGCCTTTCGCCCCGCCCCGCAATACCTGGCCCTGCTGGGTGCCGGCGGCTGGCGGCGCGGAAGCCGCCAGCCTTAACGGATCGACGCCCGTCTGCTGCGTCGCCCATCCCTGGCACGCGGCCTTGTCCGCGGCCGTTTTTTGCGCGCTTTGGCCCTGAGCCGGATAGACAAAAGGCTCTTGCGCCGCAACCGGACCGGACAGAAAGCCGAGGGCTACGAGACCCGACAGGATCGGTACGGCGCATCTCGTCATGACTCTGTTTATCATGGCTTATTCCTTGAATTGACGGGGATATGGATCCGGAAATCCCTACCGCAAGGGAATGTAATCCGGATATACCCTGAAAACAATTGCCCTTTGGTCCTACTTTCCCGATGGCGGATGCGGGTGCGATTTTTTTGATATGTTGAAGCGGCGGCCCCAACGACCGGAACGGCGCCGCGGACCGCCATCGAAATTATGGAAAAATAAGGACGAGCCATGAGCCTGCGCGAAAAATTCTCGGAATTCCACCGCTACCCCGCCGACTGGCGGCGCTTGCTGTTCCAGGGCGGCACGATCCTCGTGGCGGGGGCGCTGCTCGCGCTGGCCAGCCTGTCGAACCCCGATGTCAGCATCCTGCACGCCCGCGGACTCTCCTGGCTGCCGGTCAGCGCCTTTATTTTGCTGGGGATGGGCCTCCTGGAATTTCTCGACGCCTTTCTCGCCAAGGAATTGCACGACTTCATCCATAACCTGCAGGTCGGCGCCCTGGACACCGTCGTCGCCGGAGTCATCATCCTGGGCAGCAGCGCAGAACCGGAGCGGTTCGGCATGCTCATCATGGCCTTTCTGCTGACCAGGGGCATCGTCCGCATCACCCTGGCTTACTCCATGCAACTGCCGCTCGCCGTATCGACCGTGGCGGGCGGGGCGATATCCATCCTTCTGGGGCTGCTCATCTGGCTGGAATGGCCCAGTTCCGCGGGCTGGTTCCTCGCCTTCTGCCTGAACGTGGAAATCGCACTGCGCGGCTGGGCGATGATGATGTTCGCGCTCTGGGTGCAGGCGCGGAAACCGGCCGAGGCGGTCAAAGGCTGAGTCGCGCCGGACGATTCCGGATTCAGCACAGCGCTTCGATGAGCGGTACAGCCTTGCCGACACCGTCGCGTTGCACCAATTGCTGCCGGGCCTCCAGCGCCCGCCGCCCCATGGCCGGACTGTCGAATACGGTCTGGATGCGCTGCGCCAACTTTTCCGGGGTGGCGTGTTTGGCGGAGAGCGGCGGCGCGGCCAGTCCCAAATGGTGGAGCCGCTGCCCCCAGTACAACTGCTCGTCCATGAACGGCACCACCACGGCGGGACAGCCGGCGCGGGTTGCCGCATGGGTGGTGCCTGCGCCGCCGTGATGCACCACCGCCCGGCAGCGCTCGAATACCGGCTGGTGCGGGTGGCGGCCGATGAAATAGCACAGTCCCTGCCTGGAATCCACCGGGAAACGCGCGGAACTGGATTGCACGATGGCCCGGCAACCCACTCGCCGCACCGCTTCCACCAAGAGGTCCATGCTCCACTCGGGCATGGCCTGTTGCAGGCTCCCGAAGGTGCAGTAGATCGGCGCGTCGCCCTCTTCCAGAAACGCACGAAGTTCTTCCGGCTGGGTCCAGCGCTGCGCGTCGTCTTCCAGGTTGAAGAAGCCGCAAAACCGATGCGGAGGCACTTCGTCCAGGCCGGCACAGAACAGCGGATCGACCGCCACCAGATCCAGGGTGTCCGACGTGAGTAAATCGTCGAACACCTGGCGGATGGGGGGCTGGTCATGTTCGTACCACAACCGCCCCAGCGGCTTCAGATACCAATCGAACAGCCGGTGAGCCAGGCGCCATAGCCAGGGATTGCCCCACGGTCCGAGATCCGGACCATGCAGGGGCGGCTGGCTGGGCGAGGGGATGGCGGCGGGGCATAAAGTGACGGAGACATGGGGTTTTCCCCGTTGTCGGGCCGCCAGCTTCAAGGGATACAGAAAGTGGTGGCCGATCAGGACGTCGTGCCCATCCGCCAAGTCGCAGGCCGCCCGGTAGATCGACTTTTCATAGGGGAAAAACGCCGCTTCCAGGAGCGCGCGCAGCCACTGCAGCCCATGCATGCGCAAACTGCGCCGCGCGAACGCCTCCAGATCGAAGTCGAAACGCTCGGGAACCTGCCGATAGGCAATCCCCAGTCGACCTGCCTCTTCCGCATAGCTGCGGTTGTCCAGGCTGCTCACCACGAGCGTGATCGTGTGGCCGCGAAGCACCAGTCCACGCGCCAGGGCCAGCATGGGACGAATATCCCCGTTGGAACCCCAGGTCTGGATACCGATGCGCAGGGCCATGTCGTATTACCGCGATTTATGGACGTCGCTCGCCGTCACGGGAGGAATGGTCTCCTGGGGCGGCTCGGCTGACCGCGTGCCTTATGCAAGATCAGTCACGACGCGGATTTACAAGGGGATTAGGACGATTTCCCGCTTACGCGGAGTCGCGCAGTTGCGGGAACGAAGCGTAAAAAAGCCCGGAATATTCCGGGCTTTTCGTTAAGTGCGGTGCCGGATTACCAGCGCGGGCCGCCACGGCCACCACCGCCGCCAAAACCGCCGCCCGGTCGTCCACCACTGCGGCTGCTGTCGCGCTCCATGGCCATATTTACCTTCAGCGGACGGCCACCCAGGTCGCGACCGTTCTGCTCGATGGCCTTTTCAGCCGCCTGCTGGGCCGCGAAGGTGATAAAGGCAAACCCTTTGGGTCGGCCCGTCTCGCGATCCATGATCATGGCGAAATCCGTAATCTGCCCGTAGGGCGAAAACAGAGCGCGCAACTGCTCCTCGTCGACCGAATACGGGAAATTACCAACGTACAATTTGTTTTGCTGCATTAAAAACTCCGGTTTCATGTATTCTCGGCAGCGTCGCCCGCGTCGGCAGGTGCCGACGCATCGGACGGCGACTCCGCCGGCATTTCTCCAGACGCAGAACTCTTGGCGAGCTTGCGCTGGTTTTTCTCTTCCTTCTTTTTGTTTTTCGCCAACTCACGCTGGCGCTTTTCGAACGAGTAGTTTGGTTTGGCCACAGCGCACTCTGCAGGAAGAAGGGAGGGGGCGGTACCGGGGCAAACGCACACTCGGGAACGCGCCACCAGTAATCGGCAGTGTACTCCAGGAGACACTGCCGTGGGGATGGGAGATAAACCTTTGCTCAGGCCGAGGCCGTTTGCCAAAGCCTTGAGCCGCATCCTTAGGGTAACAAGCCTCATGCCCATCAGGCATTTCATAAATCCCTGCGCCGACCGTCGTTGGCGACAAGGTTACGCGCTCACTTCCCGGAAAACATCTCCGGGCCGCTGTACAGGCGCTGGAACGCTTGACGGCACAATCCCGGCACGGTGTGGGCAACGTCTGAAGATGGGGAATGGGGACAAGTATTCGATGGGATTGGTCGGGGTGAGAGGATTTGAACCTCCGGCCACTGCCTCCCGAAAGCAGTGCTCTACCAAGCTGAGCTACACCCCGAATGAGAACTTCAATGACTGCGGGCTACGGAGAATTCCGCCAGGTGGACGAGGGCGTCCTTGTAGTCGGAAGAAGGGATGCAATCCAGCATTTCGATAGCCCGTTGCGCTTTATCCCTGGCGCGCCGCTCAGTGTACGCTAATGCATCGGTCGATTCAATGATGGCGAAAACCGAAGCGAAGGCGTCGCGGTCGCCGTTCTCGATGGCGCGACTCAGAATCGCGGCCTGTTCCGGACTCCCCTGACGCAGGGCGTAAATGAGCGGCAGGGTCGGCTTGCCGTCGGCCAGGTCGTCGCCCAGGTTCTTGCCCAGCTCATCCGGGCTGGCGCGATAGTCGAGCACGTCGTCGATGAGCTGGAACGCGGTGCCCAGCAACAGGCCGTATTCCTTCAAGGCGCTTTCCACGGCGGGCGACGCATGGACCAGAATGGCGGCGCATTGGGCCGCGGCGGCAAACAGGATGGCGGTCTTGCGGGCGATGACTTTCAGGTAGTCCTCTTCGGCGGTGGCGGGATTGTTGCAGTTGAGGAGCTGCATGACCTCGCCCTCGGCGATGGCGGTGGTGGTGCTGGACATGACTTCCATGATGCGCAGGTCGTGCACGCCGACCATCATCTCGAAGGCGCGCGAGTATAGGAAATCCCCCACCAGGACGCTCGCCGAATTGCCCCACACCTGATTGGCCGTGTCTTGCCCGCGCCGCCGGGTGGAATCGTCCACCACGTCGTCGTGCAGCAGGGTGGCTGTGTGGATGAATTCGAGCACCGCCGCCAGGGTGACGTGGTGCGGCCCCTTATAGCCCAGCGCCTTGGCGATGAGCAGCATCAGCATCGGCCTCAGGCGCTTGCCGCCGCTGTTGACGATGTAATGACCGATCTGGTTGATGAGTACGACGTCGGAGCTGAGCTGCTCGACGATCTGGCTATCCGTGGTGCGCATGTCGTCGCTGACGAGCGCGCGGATGGCGGAAAATTGCTGCGGACCTTCCTTGGCGGACGGATTCTCGGGGTTGGAGGACATGCATGGCGCCTGTGGGAAATCCAGCCTTCGCTATCGGCCGGATATAAAGTTACCGGGCATCTTCTTGTGCCCTTAAAACGAAAATTATATCCGAACTCCCGCCAAAACCCCTTGCCAAGGAATCAATGCAGTTTGATCCGGGGATGCACGGCGCGGCGGAACACGTGCGACACGCTGAGCAGCCCGGCGCGAAACAGGCCGAACAGCGCCACTTGGTGCATCTTGTAAAGGGAGAGATAGACCATCCGGGCAACCAGGCCCTCGATCATCAGGCTGCCGCCGGTAAGCCCGCCCATGAGGTTGCCCACCGTGCTGAAGCGGCCGAGGGAAACCAGCGAGCCATAGTCCCGGTAACGGTACTCGGCGAGTTTTTTCCCGGCCAGCAGGCGCAGGAGGTTGTCGCCGGCCAGATCGGCCTGCTGGTGGGCGGACTGGGCGCGCGGCGGCACGTTGGCATTCTTTTCCGGCCAAGGGCAGGCCGCGCAGTCGCCGATGGCGAAAATCGCATCGTCGCGCGTGCTCTGCAACGTGGGACGCACCACGAGTTGGTTGATGCGATTGCTTTCCAGGCCGGCGATGTCCTTGAGGAAATCCGGCGCCTTGATGCCCGCCGCCCACACCTTGAGGCCGCCGGAAATGAAACGCCCGCTCTGGGTCTCCACCCCGGCGTCGCTGACCTTGACCACCTGCTCGCCCAGGTGCACGGTCACCCCCAGGTTCTGCAGTTCGTGTAGGGTGGCCTTGGACAGGCGTTCCGGCAATTGCGGCAACAGGCGCGACGACGCCTCGACGATGGCGATGCGCACGTCGGCGGGCTTGACCCGATCCAGGCCGTAGGCGTTGAGCAGATGGGAAATTTCGTGCAACTGAGCGGAGAGTTCGATGCCGGTGGCGCCGCCGCCGACGATGACGATGTCCAGCGGCCCGCCGTGGACGTGCACACGCAGATAAGCCTCCATCAGCTTCTGCTGGAACTGCTCCGCCTCCTGCGTGGTGTCCAGGAACAGGCAGTGCTCGACCACGCCGGGGACACCGAAATCATTGCACAGGCTGCCCACCGCCAGCACCAGATAATCGTAGGAAATATCGCGTTCGGGAATCATCTCTTCGCCGGCAGGGCTTTGCAGCGCGGCAAGGCGGACGGTTTTCGCCGCGCGGTCCAGCCCGGTCATGCGCCCCAGCACGAAACGGAAGTGGCTGCACTTGGCCTGGGCCAGGTAATCCAGTTCATCTTCGTGCGAATCCAGCGTCCCCGCCGCCACTTCGTGCAACAGCGGCTTCCAGATGTGGGTCTTGCTGAAATCCACCAGGGTGATTTCCGCCTTGCCCCGCCGCCCGAGTTTCCGCCCGAGCTTCGTCGCCAGTTCCAGCCCGCCGGCGCCGCCGCCGACCACGACGATTCTGGGGACGGAAGCCGCATTTTCGCTGGACATGAATGTTCTCCGTATTAATGTTCCCGGCTGGCCGACGAGGGGGCCGATGCCTTATTCTTGTTGCTCGCGGCAAGCTAAACGACTCGCTTTCCGCCGTCAATCCGCACGCCGCTTTCCTTTTCAGCCCAGACGAAACCATGCCCATCCGCCCCTTCGCCGCCCTGCTGGGCGTTGCCGTCATTTTGAGCGCCTGCCAAGCGGCCCCCGAGGAAGCCCTTTTCTCCGGCATGACGCAGGGCACCACTTACCACATCAAGTTCGTCGCCCCGCCCAAAACCGATTTGCCGGCGCTGAAAACCGAAATCGACAGCGCTTTGGCCGCCGTCGACCTTGGCCTTTCCAATTACCGCGAGGATTCGGAAATCTCCCGGCTCAACCGGCAGAAAACCAGCGAATGGCTGGACGCATCAGTGGAACTGATCCGCCTGGTCGCCATCGCCAAGGCCGTGCACGGCAAGTCCGAGGGTTGTTACGACCTGACCGTCAAGCCCATCTTGCAGGCCTGGGGCTTCTTCAAGCACGAAGGGGTGGTTCCCACTGAAGGGCAGTTAGCGGAAATCCTGACGTACGTCGGCATGGACAAGATCGAACTGGACGAAGAACACCACCGCCTGCGCAAACTCGATCCGCGGGTAGAAATCGACCTGTCCTCCATCGGCCAAGGCCATACCATCGGGGTGGTCGCCGACCTGCTGGAAAAGCACGGCATACACGACTACCTGGCGGAAATCGGCGGGGAGATGAAAGTCAAAGGCCACAAAGCCAACGGCCAGTCCTGGCGCGTGGCCATCGAAAAGCCCGTTCCCGACCAGCGCACCGTGCAGCGCATCGTCGCCGTACCGCCCGACCGCTCGCTGGCCATCATGACCTCGGGCGGCTACCGCAATTTTTTCGAGAGCGGCGGCAAGACCTATTCCCACATCGTCGATCCCCGCACCGGCAAGCCGGTCGAACACCACCTGCTCGCGGTGAGCGTGATCCACGACGACCCGACCTGGGCCGACGCCTGGTCCACCGCCTTGCAGTGCCTGGGAGACAAGGACGGCCCTGTGGTCGCCGAACTGGAAAATCTGGAAGTCCTGTTCATCACCGGCGAAGGCGAGACCCTCAGCCTGCATGAAACCCTATCCCCGCGGCTGGCCGCCGAGCCGTTCGTCCAGGGAAGCCCTCACCCCTGAGCAACACGCCATTCGCGCAACTGCTCTCCAGCCAGTGTCTGATAACGGCGATCGGCGTTCTTCACCAGCACAGCCATCCACAGGTAGCCGTATGGCAGTCGCGGCCCATCCGGATCGAAACGTAGGCGGGGATAAGTTTCTCCTGCCCGGCGGTGATGGGCGGAGTGGCGCGGCAACCCCAGGAACAGGAACTGGCTGACGGCGGACGCGCCGACCCAGGCGACCGGATGCGAAGCGTCCTTGGCCTGCAAGCCCCAGTGCTGGAAGTAGTTGACCGCTTCCAGCAGCCGTACGGCGACCGCCGCCTGGTAGAAAAACATTGCCAGCGCCACCCAGCCGAACTGCACGGCTATCAACACCGCCAGCAGCGTTTCGCCCGCCAGTCCGATCAGCACACCGCGCGCGTCGGCCCGCCAGGCCAGCCGGAACTGCGCGGGCAGTGTGCGCAACAGGAACGCCCGGTAGCTTTCGCCGGGCCGGGCGATGGACGGGTCGCGGCGCGTACCCCAGCGGCGGTGATGGAAGCGCGCGTGGGCGATGGCGAAATGGTCATAAAAGACCGTCCACAGCAGCAGCCGTCCCAAGAGGCGCATGAACCTGGAACGACGATGAATGAGTTCGTGGGCCGGCGCGATGGCGGCGCAGCAGGAATTGGTGCCGGTCAGGATGCGCGCGGCCAGCAAATTGACCAGGCTTACGCCCACCGTGCCGGCACTTTGCCATTGGGTTTGTGCAGCAAACGCCGCGAGGGCGATGACATTGGCGAACTGCAGGGCGGCGAGCAGGCAGAGCAGCAGGTCGAACGGCCAGTCGGCCAGGCCCTTGGGCGGGTCGCGGGTCAAAGCCGGGCTGCAGTGATCCGCCGCAATCAGGGTCCACACCGGCAGCGTCCACAGCAGCGCCTCGTGCCAAGGTTTGGGGCCGCCGGCGAGGAAAGCGAGCGTCGTCACCGGCAGCACCAGGCTCGCCAGAAAACCCGCCCACCACAGGAGCACCGCGACGCGGCTGGCCGGAGCGGCGTGAACCTTTTCCGCTAGAATGGACATGGCTTGAATCTAAAAAGAGCAGTTGGATGGATTTTTCCGACCGTAAAGCCTTATTCGACGCGGGCTTCCCTCACCCCTGCCGGCTTCGCCCCCCTCGCTACGCTCTCCCCAAAGGGCGAGGAGTTCTACTCCCTTCTCCCTCCGGGAGAGGGGCCGGCGATGAGGGACTGCGGCGCACCGGACGGCGCAAACGCCGCTTTTAACTACCGTTTTCAGGTTGAAAAGCGTTGTCATGACTCGTCGCTATTATATGGGCCTGTGCGTAACCTACCACGATCCGGCGCTGGCCATCGTGGACGAGGAAGGCCGCGTACTGTTCGCCGAGGCGACCGAGCGGCCTTTGCAACTCAAGCGCGCCCTCAACTGCGAACCCGACCGCCTTTCCCTGCTGCCGGAACTCTTGCAGCGTCATTGCCCGGACATGACGGAGGTCGTGATCGCCCTCAACTGGCAAC
>DATDOO010000058.1:0-5052 GCA_035293245.1 Methylococcaceae bacterium | reverse complement strand
GGCTCGACGACATGTACATACCTTGCGGTGCGGTCCGGCGTGTCTCTGCCCTCCAGGCACAGATAGGGCGATCCTTGCCGCGCGACTTTGGACGGGGCGCTTGGGAGGCCACGTATTCGTTCAATACCTACGGCGCCAATTCGGGTTCTCCCGTCTTCAACATATCCGGGAACCAAGTCGTGGCGATCCACGGAGCGGAAGGAAAGTCCTCGAGGCTGCCGAACGTTGGCATCACCGTCGAGAAGCTTCGCGCCCTCATCGAACGCGCCCAGATGGTCGTCAATTAGACGGAGGCCGGCGCGCTGGGAGCAAGTGGGAATCCCGATCCCCTGCACTAGAGAGCAACTGAGCAAAAAAATGACAACTTTCGATGTGACCGGTGTCCTCGTAGATGAAATCAATTACATCGGAGGTGAAGGTACGGGCTGGGAATTGCAGACAGACGATTTGGGCAATATTGAAGTAGATGTTGAACAGGTAATGGCTCAGGCCTTGAAGTTTAGACATCAGTTCGTGACGATCATCGGACACTACACCACAAGGGAATATATTGAACGCGGATCGACCGAAGTACTTGTTGCCGAGCAGATACGCGTGGCTTCCGGCCGGCAAAAATAAAAGGCCGGTCCAAAAAGGCAGCAGGACTTGAAGGCTGGTTGGCGTATTGTTTGTGGCCAGACCTCCGAACGATACCAGTTTTTAGGTTAGAACTGGCTGTGTTTGGAAGGCCTGATCCGGCTGACGTGTTACCCTGTTCATGTTACCAGGTCCCGCACTCCACCTTAAATTTTCCCTGATCCCATCTGCAGGGAAATCGAATGATTGCGCTAGAAAACTCCGTTATGTGGAGTAGAATTTGTGGCCTCGCGATGACACGAGCCCAAAATTTCCCTGTATTTTCCCTGGTTATCAGGGATTCTCACCGGAGACGGGTTCTCCCAAGACTGCGCCCACCACCACCCACCCCTGGCCCCTTCCGCGAGTCTCGACCGATACGCTATCCTGCCGCGGCCTCGACCGTGACCCGGAATCCCGTTATGGTTGCGCATTACCGCCAACGGACGCACAGCACCGATGTCGAGCCTCTGGGATACCCTGATCAAGCCGGACCACGACGAGATCGAGATGAGCGACCGGCTGATCGTGATCACCGCCGCCAACCAGCTGCAGATCGGCGAGTTCCAGCTGCTGCAGCTGGCGTACCGGGAATGGTTCGACCACGACCTGCCCGAGGCGCTGGTGGCGAAGCTGTTCACCTCCTACATGCTGCATCACGAGGTGCCGCATTGGGCGCGGCATTACGCGCGGCGCATCATCGACGGATGCGAGCGCGGCGACATCGACGACAACGCGCCCCGCTTCCACCGCTACGACCACGATTACCGCACCTCGGTGCCGCAGGGGGTGCAGCGGTTCTGCTTCGCCTCCGCCTGCATCCTGATCACCGTGTTCGGCAGCATCTACCTCGCCAACCAGATGGTCGATTCGCCGATGTCGTTGCTACCGCCGTATTTCGAGAAGCAGGACTTCCGGCGCGGCCCGCAGGACGCCCGGTTCGAAGCCGGCGGCCGGGAGAAACTCGTCGCGCCCGGCGGTGACGGAGATTACGGCGATTCGCCGCGTCCCCGCGACTGACGCGCCACGGCCGTTTCCATCACCTATCCGTATTGTCAGCGGCGGCGCCGGTAGGTAATGTCCCGTCATGTTCAAGTTCGCCGGCGACGCCGCGCCCCTCGTCAACCTGATCTTCCTGGTGGTTACCGGGTTCATCGCCGTACACGGCATCCAGTTCCGGGACAAGGAGGGAAACAGCGATTTCGTGCGCCTGCTGTTCGGCTGCATCGCCGGCGTGTTCTTTTTCATGGTGCTGTTCCAGGACGTGCTGGGCGTCGTCCGGTTTTAGTCGCCGCCGGGGCGGCGCCGTCAACGACCCCCTGGCGGCGCCGAGGGCGCGGACATCCCCCCACCGGCCAGAAGGCAGGCGGCGGACCGACGCGCCTCAGTAACGACCCGAACGGGCTACTTGATGCACTGGCCGACGGAACCGCCCTTGCAGGCGGTCTTGCCGTCGATCCAGGTGGCGTCGGACATCCTGACGGCGGCAAGGTTCGCCCCTTCCAACTTGGCGCCGGTCAGATTCGCCCGCTCCAAATTGGCCCCTTCCATGTCCGCCCCCGAGAGGTCGGCGCCCGACAGATTGGCGTCATCCAGGAAAGCCTTTGTGAGCCTGGTCTTTTTCAGGTTGCTTCCCGACAAGTCCGCGAACCGCAGGTTGATGTTTCGGAGGTCCGCGTCCTCGAAATTGACGCCCTTGAGCTTCGCATGGTGGAGGACCGCATCCGTGAGGATCGCGCCTTTCAGATTGGCGCCCTCGAAGTTCTTTCTCGCGAATTGGCATTTGCCCCATTGGACGAATGCGGCCGGTGGGTCATAGCAGTCCGCCGCCGCCACGCTCGGGATCAGCAGCGCTGCCATTGCCAATGCCGACAGTTCGATGATCACGCCATTTTTCATGGTGTCACCTAGTCATTTCCGGTTCAGGCGGGGTTAAGTTACCGCGAATTCGAGGCCCCTTTTTCGGGGCCATCGAACCGCTGTGGCCACGTGCTTGATCGCAGACGGCAAGGGCGCCCGCATGCCCGGGCGATCGGCACCCGGGCCGACGCCCACGCCTAAGACGACCGCGACAGCATCATTTCCCAAACAACTGCGACAGAAACATGCCGCCGCCCAGAACCACGAAAATACCGACGACGATGATCCCCATGACCATGATCTGCTTGCCGGCCGACGGCATGGCTGGCTTGTCACCCTCGGTCTTGGGTGCGTTTTCCTTCGACATGAGACTCTCCCCTAGTGGCTGTAAAACATATCGCTGCAAAAAATAGCGTACTTTTATTATTGCCCGTCCAGCGGGACCCCGATAATCGCACGGGAGGGGCCGTTTGCCAACCGGGCAGTTCGGCCAACCCTTCAGAAAGGCTTGTACATCCGTTGCTCGGCATCTTTTTCCAGCACCCGGAGGAGGCGTTTCTCCGGCGGCAGGGCAAGCTGCTCGTGCAGATAGCGGGCGCGCTTGCGCACGGTCGAGGGCCTGGGCGTGCCATACAGGATCTTGTCGACGAGGCTGGGCCCGTCCACGGCCCCCTCGTCGATCCTGAGCGCCTGAATGTAGTCGGCAAGGGCCTTTTCGTACTGGCCCGTCCGGTCATAAAGAATGCCACGGTTGGCGTAGGCGGCCGCGTAAACGGCATAGCCGGTGACATCGTCCGCGGCCAGGTTTTTGTTCAGGTAGTCGATAAGGTAAGTGAATTCCGCGTCCGCCTCCTGGTGGCGGTCGGTCTGCAAATACGCCAGGGCGCGACCCATCAAGGCGCCGCGGTGATTGGGGGAGACCTCGAGGGCGGCGCTGAAACGCTCGAGCGCCTCGGCGTACTTCTTGTCGCCGAGCAGGATGTCACCCTGCCGGACCTCGAAGTCGCCGGGCGGTGCCTCCACGTAGTTGGTGACCACCGCCCACACCGAGAACATGACGAAGGTGGCGAACGCCAGCAGGATGACGAACCGGCGAATTACCCGGGGGCTGGTCATTATCTTGGGAATCACGGCTTGTCTCCGAACACGACGCCGCCGTATACGGCTGCGAACACCAGGCACAACAGCGCGGCGGTGACCGAAGCCCGGCTCTTCAGGCCCGCCTGGGTCTGATCGTCGGGAAGCTGCCCCTGCCGGCGTTGCTCGCGTCGGACGGCCATCACCCAGATCAACTGGCGGACCGGGTAGAACAGCGCCGCGCCCAGCGCCGCCGACCACAGCCATCGGTACTCCGGCGATATCATCCCTTCCATGACAACGGGCCTCGGCGCGAACGATTCATAGACATGGGAGAACGGGCGGCATGGTAGCAAAAAAAGGGGGAAGGGTGAAACCCTTCCCCCGATTTTTTAGAGTGGAATTCGGCTAGACGCGTTGCTGTTGTTCCTCGGCCGTATCGCCGATGTCTTCCACCAGGGCCTCGATTTCCCTTTCGGGGATGGTGGACATTTCCATCTTGTAGGCGAGGAACCACATCATCGCCACGCCCAACAGCCAGAACAGGATCTGCCAGGCCCAGATGGACGGCATGCCGAAGGTCCAGCCCGCGAGGCCGGCATTCGGCTCGCCGAAGATGTAGTTGCCGATGATGGCGCCGGGTCCGATTCCGAAGTACAGCCACGCCAACGTCACGATCCACGCGACCGGGACCAAGCCCTTCTTCGACGCCGACAGGGTGGCGTGCTCGCGCAAGAAGTTGTGGTACTTCATGCGGTGAGCCGTTGCCTGCTCATTCTGGGTCAACGCCGAGACGACGACGCATACGGCGACGTTGAAGATTATTCCCCAGCCGGCGGAGTGGATGGTCAACGGCCAGCGGCCCCAGAAGTCGAGGCCCATGTCCTTCAGGATGTTGAGACCGAAGCTCTCGGTGAAGATCACGCCGAGGATGCCGGCCAACAGGCCGTAGGTCGCACCTTCCCGGGTGATCCACGGGAACCAGCAGACGGCCGCCAGCGGCGTCCACATCTGGAAGCCGAAAGCCACCGCCAAACCGCCCAGCAGCACCAGGGCGTCACTGGAATACGTGGCGACCAGGAGGGCGGCGACGACGATGAAGCCGACCCCCATGCGTCCCGCAAGCTTCTGCATGCGATGGGTGGACGCCGGATTCAGGTACCGCTTGTAGAGATCGCGGGTAAGAATGCCGCCCGCGGTCGACATGTAGGCCGCGCCGGTCGACTGCATGGCGGCCAGTGCGCAGATCGCCACCAAGCCGACCAGCCAGGGCGACGTAGGTGCGATATAGTTGAGGTAATGGGCGACCAACGAATCCGGATTCGCCGCGATTTCCTCCGGCAGCACTTTGGATAAAGCCAATCCCGCTTTGTTCACCGCCGGGTTGCCGCCCAACAGGTGACCCCCCATGCCGGCAAAGGCGGTGAAGAAGAACAAGATGCCGCCGATCCCGAACGACGACGCCCACACCTGCTGCGGCGCGAACGGCCGCGGGTCGGT
>DATDOO010000057.1:0-11723 GCA_035293245.1 Methylococcaceae bacterium | reverse complement strand
AAAAATAAATCTGTCCGTACGCAGTAACAGCGGTTGATCTAGCGGGTTGAAGTCCCGTCTGGGGAATTGTCCGTGCACCCCGGTAGCAAGAGGAAGCGGCGTCGTGGTAACGCGGGGTCGTAAGTTTCCGACAGCAAGAGTGCAGGCCGTAACGCGAGTGAACCCATGAGTAGCCCCGTAAATTTAATTGGAGGAGCCGACCCTGTGGACAGAAGGGGAAGGCTGTTGGGTGTCGCTGGAATAACGGAAGTGGCGATCACCGACTTCCGTGGTAGCAGGGGCGGCATGTACTTGAAGATAGACTGTCCAGTGCTGGAGATCCGTTCCGGGAGGAGGGGAGGCCACCGACCGTCCTGTATAAGGCAACGAAAGCATGACGGCCCGGTGCGGAAGTCGGAGGGGTTCATAGTACCGTCCGAGGCCGAGGGACAACACAACCGCGGCCGAGGGAAGGAACCCTGCTTTGTTCGTGCAACCGAAGGGCGGAGGATCAGGGGATTGCCGAAATGCTAACCACCCCGGACACGATCAGGACGCTCCGGAGGAAGCTCTATGCCAAGGCCAAGCAAGAACCGGCCTACCGCTTTTACGCGCTCTACGACAAAATCAGTCGGGATGATGTCCTCGATCATGCCTGGCGGCTTGTTCGAGCCAACCGAGGCAGTCCCGGCGTTGACGGGATCGGCTTTGAGGCCATAGAGAACGGCGAAGGGGTAGAAACGTTTCTGCGGGGACTGGCCCGTGAACTGCGAGAGAAGACCTACCGAGCCCAACCGGTACGGCGCGTCATGATCCCCAAAGCGGACGGCAGTCTGCGGCCGCTGGGTATCCCGACGATCCGTGACCGGGTCGCGCAAATGGCGGTGAAGCTCGTCATCGAACCGATCTTTGAAGCCGATTTTTGTACGCACTCGTACGGATTCCGGCCCAAGAAATCGGCCCACGATGCCGTGGACGACATCGCCAATGCGCTATGGGACGGCTACACCCAAGTCATCGACGCCGATCTGTCGAAATACTTCGACAGCATTCCGCACGCCAAGCTGCTGGCCGTGGTGGCCGAGCGCATTGTGGATGGGGGCATACTCCGCCTCATCAAGCAATGGCTCAAAGCCCCGGTCATCGGCGAGGGCAAGGACGGAACCCGGAAGACCGTAGGGGGCGGCAAAGCCGAGGGTAAGGGCACGCCGCAAGGCGGCGTGATTTCCCCGCTGCTGGCCAATGCCTACCTGCACATTCTGGATCGGGTCTGGCAACGGCATCGCCTGCGCGAGAAGTTTGGCGCGCACATCGTCCGCTATGCGGACGATGTCGTGGTGCTGTGCAGGAAGGGTGTGGAAGAGCCGCTGAAGGCGGTGCGCCACGTACTGGAACGCCTGGGCCTCAGCCTCAACAAGACCAAGACCCACATCCTGGACGCCACCGAAGCGAGCTTCGACTTTCTGGGCTTTACCGTCCGGGTGAGTCGCGGGGCGAAGACGGGGAAACCGTACCCGAATGTCCGGCCGTCGAACAAAGCCGTGAAGAAGATCAAGTCGCGGCTGACGGAACTGACGAGGCGGGAACTGACGGTCATTCCATTGGGGGACGTTGTGGGGAATGTGAACCGGAGTCTGAGAGGCTGGGCGAACTACTTTCACTATCGTAACTCCAGTGGGGCGATGCACAAGGTCAGACATCATGCGGAAGAACGGCTGCGTACCCACTTGCGCAAGCGCCACAAGATCAGGAACCGGAAGGCGGGCTTTGTCCGCTTCCCGCGCCGAGACCTCTATGAGCGCTACGGGCTATACGAACCCCCGGTGGAACCCGGCTGGCGCTCGGTGCATGCCGTGGCATGAAGAACGTCGGAAAGCCGTGTGCGGGAAAACCGCACGCACGGTTTGATGAGGGAGGGTAGGCCCACGTGACGACGACCAGGCTATTGAGGCACCGCCAGACGAAAGGGGCGGCAACGGATAGGCCCAGTCTACCGAAGCGGGAAGCCTGCTCTCTACTCTACCGTTTTGTTAAATCTCCTTTGAGGGGTATGCCGCGTGACTCAGAGGATATTGGCGTAATCCGACTCCAACTGCTGAAAATTCAGCGAAGTCATGAAGCGGCTGAAGCTGAACCAGGCGGTCAGTCCCATCAGGTCGGAGAAGTACGGCGGGAGATATTTGGGCGGGACGACCACGCCTTCCTCTACCAGGTCGGCGATGACTTTCATGTCGTCGATCATCGTCTTGCCGCAGAACAGCAGCGGGATGCGCTGCGGCTTGCCCTTGCTGACCGCCAAACGAATGAAATTGTAAGTGAGCACGAAGCCCTTGATGTAGGTCAGGTCCTTGGTGAACGGCAGGCCTTTCGGCGTGCTGCCGCGGAACACCCGACTGGTGAGCGTCCAGGCTTCGTCGGCGTCGTAGCCCTTGTCGCGGAAAAAGTCGAACACTTCGATGAAATTGGCTCCCTCCTCGGCAATAGTCACGGCGCGCACCCGATTGATAAGCCTTTGCAGGCGCGTCGGGGTGGAGCCGAAGCTGAGAATTTCCGTCATGGTCGCCAGGCCTTCCTGGGTGATGGTGGAGGAAGGCGGGCCCTTGCTGAGAAAGGTGCAGTAAGGCTGGCTGGCACCGTTCAGGGTGGTGCCGAGGTGTACCCAGCCCTCGTGGACTTCCAGCACGCGGATGTCGCGCAGGTTGAATTTGGCTTCGCCGCGCAATTTGATGTAGTCCGTTCCCGCCGCCGCGTCGGCAACGATGCCGTCGCTGACGATCACCCGCACGCCCGCCCCCGGCAGGGAGGCGCTGATGCGCTGGTTGAGTAGTTCCACCGCCTCGGCGGCGCTGAGGGTTTTGGGCTCGTCGCGCAGGAAATCCAGTTGCATCAGGTTGGCGAGGGTTTCCTCCATCTGGCTGCCCAGATCGGCCAGGGTGGGGTCGCCGGCGTGGAACACGTCGGTCGCCGACCCGTACAGCTCCTGGGAAAAGTTGGCGAACTCCACCCTGCCGCGCGATTCCAGCATGCGCACCACCATCTGATACTCGCGGCAGATGCGGCGCATGATGAGGCTCAAGGGGTTGAGCTGACCCAGTTTGCGGGTCAGGTCGCGCTCGATTTCGTGGAACTCGCGTTTTTTTTCCGCCGGGTCGAACGATAGCGGCCGGTTCTCACGGTAATAGTCTGCATCCACGGGGGGAAGCTTCTTGCCACCGCCGGCGAGAAATTCCTGGCGGATGGAGTCGTCCCAGTTGATGGCGTCGAGGATGCGGATCGGCTGCTGCGCCAGCACGATGCGGTCGGAGAGCGCCTTGATCTGTTCGCGGTAAGCCTTGCTATGCTTCATTCCGCCCCATCTCCCGGCAGCTCGGCCAGGATGTCGGGTTCACTGGCGTCGTCGTTTTCGGTCTCGGAATACAGGGCGCTTTCCTTATAAAGATCGTGCAGATGGCGGATCAGCACCATCACCACCGAGGCGACGGGCAGAGCGAGCAGGATGCCGAGGAAGCCGAACAACTGGCCGCCCGCCAGCACGGAGAAAATCACGGCGACCGGATGCAGCCCGATCTTGTTCCCCACCAGGCGGGGTGTGAGCACCATGCCCTCCAGCATCTGGCCGACGCCGAAGACGATGCCCACGTAGGCCAGATAATTCAAATCCTCGAACTGGACCAGTGCGGCGATGCCGGCGGCGGAAATACCGACGATCGGCCCCATGTAGGGAATGAAGCTGATCAGGCCGGCAATGACGCCGACCAGGAGCGCCACATTCAGACCGACGATCCACAGGCCGACGCTGTAAATACCGGCCATCGCCAGCATGACGAAAAACTGGCCACGCAGGAACGCGCCGAGCACCTCGTCGGCCTCGCCGGCCAAACGTGCCGCCGTATCGGTCACGCGCCGGGGCAGGAGGTCGTGCGCGTGGTGGACCAGGGTGTCCCAGTCGCGCAGCAGATAGAAGGTTACCACCGGAACCAGTATGAGATTCATCAGCCAGTGCAGCACGGCCAAACCGGAAGCGGAAACGGATTGAAGGAGCGAAGCGGCTACGCCGCCGGCCTGCTGCCAGTGCTCGGTCAGCATCTTGGTCAGGTTGTTCATGTCCAGCAGCTTGCGCTGCAGGCCCAGGTGCTGGCGCAGCCAGGGCAGCAGGTTTTTCTCGACCCAATTGGCGTAGGCGGGCAGGTTGTCGATCAAAGCGGCGATCTGCTCTTCCAAAAGCGGAACCACGAGCACCAGGAGCAGAACCAACACGAGGGTCATGGCGGCAAAAACCGAAGCCACCGCCGCCGTGCGCCCCAAACCGCGCGTTTCCAGCCGGTCGGCCAGCGGGTCGCCCAGATAAGCCAGCAGCCCCGCCATGGCGAACGGCATAAGAATGGGGGCCAGCAGGTACAGCAAACCCCCGCTGCCGGCCAGAGCCGCCAGAAGCAACCACTTTTGCGAGTCAGTCATGGACGGTCCCCGGAAAGAGAAGCGGCGCGGTCAGAGGAACAGGTAAAAAAGCAGCCACGCCAGCAGCGTAAGTACCACGGAGGCAAGGAACTTGTGCCAGTCGCTGACCGAGTCGTACCAGTCCTTCAGGTCGCGAGCCTGGCGTTGCTCCCATTCGACGGATTTCTTTACGGCGCGCTTCGTCCAACGGCCGAAGCCCCGCGCGATGAGCCAGAACACGAACACGCCGACGACCAGACCCACCCATACGGTAATGATCTCGGCGCCGCGCCGGTGCATGCCGAGCGTGCCTTCGAAGAAATTTTCCAGCATCAGCTCGAGAAACTCCCCGAGCACATGCAGTCCGTCCCCGACGACGGGCAGCAGTTCCTCCCCATATAAATACAGGGCCAGGACGACCAGAAGGAGAAAAAGGTAGCGTTTGATAAGGGTCTCCAAGGATCCTTGAAGGATTTCCCCAACAAGATAAATCAACGGCGGCTTTGAAAGAATCCCTTCAGCAAGGCGGCGCACTCCTCCGCGAACAAACCGCCGCTCACCTCCAGCCGGTGATTCAAAAACGGCGCGTCGGCCAGTTGCAAAACGCTCCCGGCGCAACCGCGCAGCGGATCGTCCGCACCGTACACCAGCCGCTTGACGCGCCCGTGGACGATGGCGCCCATGCACATCACGCAAGGCTCCAGGGTGACATACAGGGTGGTTTCCACCAAGCGGTAGTTTTGCAGCGCCTGGCCCGCGGCGCGTAGAACCCGCATTTCCGCGTGGGCGCTGGGATCGTGAGCGGCGATGGGTTGGTTCCAGCCCTCGGCGATGAGCGTTCCGTCCTTCACCAGCACCGCGCCGACGGGCACTTCGCCCATGTCCTGCGCTCGCCGGGCCAGTTCCAGCGCTCGCTTCATCCAGCGGGAGTCTTGGATGGCCGCGTCTATTGCTCCTCCTCCAGTCCTTCCGCTGCAAAGGTGATGTGCGTTAGCCCCAACTGGCTGGCGGCATCCAGGGCGCGAATGACGGACTGGTGCGGGGTTTCCCGGTCGGCGCTGATGACGATAGGCTGTTCCCGGTTCCCGCCCGCTTCCGTCTCGATCGCTTTGCGCAGCGTAGCCAACTGGGTATTGATGACTGGCTTTTCGTTGACGAAGTAATTCCCGACGGCGTCGATGGCGACTTCCAGCGGTTTAGGCGGCGCTTCGCCTTCACCGTGGGCCTGCGGAAGGGTGATTTTCAGGTTGGACTGATGACTGAAGGTGGTGGTAAGGATGAAGAAGATCAGCAGGATGAGCAGCACGTCGATCATGGAGGTGACGTTGATCTCCATGTTGTCGCGGCGGCTCCCCGAGCGGCGGAAGTTCATTGTTCGCCCTCCGCATCCTCGCGCTCGCCGTGCAGCATTTCGACCAGCTTGAGCGCCTCGTCCTCCATGCCGACGACCAGTTCGTCCACCCGGCCGATCAGGTAACGGTGGAATAAGAGCGACGGAATGGCGATGCTCAGGCCGGCGGCGGTGGTGATCAGCGCCTCGGCGATGCCGGCGGCCAGCGCGGTGGGATTGCCCATGCCGCCGGTGGAGACGCCGGCAAAAACGTGCATGATGCCGAATACGGTGCCGAGCAGCCCCATCAACGGGGTCACCAGAGCGATGGAGCCGAGCATGTTGAGATGGCGTTCCAACTCATGCAACACCTGGCGTCCGGCGTCCTCCAGGCTTTCCTTCATCACCTCGCGGCCGTGGCGGTAATTGAACAAGCCCGCAGCCAGCACTGCCCCCAGCGGCGAATGGGCGCGCAGATAGCGCAGCTTGGTCGCGTCCAACAGGTTTTGCCGGTACCAGCTCCACACTTGCGGCAGCAGGGTACGCGGCAGCACCCGGCTGGGCCGCAAAGCCCACAACCGCTCGCCGATGATGGCCAGCGCGGCGATGGAGCAACCCACCAACGGCCACATCACCCAGCCGCCGGCTTTGATGATTTCGAACATGGATTCCTCTGTCCTGAGTTTCAATCGTGGGCCATTTTAGCGCTTCACGGCCATCCCCGGCACGCCGACCCAACCCCAAGCGATCCCGAACGCCAGCAGGCTAAGCACAGCGGAAGCGCCATACACCACTCCCGCGCCCTGCCCGCTCCACAAGGCGCCGCTGCCCAGGCTGCCCAGCATGCCGCCCAGCCCATAACCGACGCTGTTGAACAAGGCCTGGCCCTTGCCCTGATGCTCGATGCCGAAATGCTCGCGGGCGATGCGCATCACGGCCAGGTGCGACACGCCGAACGTCGCGGCGTGCAGGCACTGGGCGAGAATCAGCAGCGCCAACGAATCCACCCGGAAAGCAATGATCAGCCAGCGCAGCGCGCCGAGCAGCAGGCTCCACAGCAGCAAGCGCCGCCCTCCCCCGCCGCTGCCGAGCCGTCCGAGCACCAGAAACAGCACAATTTCCGCCACGACGCCCAGCGTCCACAGCCAGCCGGCCTGTTCGCTGCCATAGCCGTGCGCCTGGAGATGCACGGTAAAAAACACATAGTACGGCCCGTGCGCCAATTGCACGCAGAGGAAAACCAGCAAGAACGCCAATACTTCGGGGCGGCCGAGGATCGGCCAGAAGGAGCCTTCCGTGCGTGCCGCAACCCTGATCCGGCGACGGGCAGGCGCCAGCAGGCTGCCGAGCCAGAGGGTGAACAGCAAGCCCAGATGCACGAGGGGAAGAACCTGCACCCCGCGCCGCTCCAGCGTCCAGCCCACCCCCAGCACGCCGGCGATAAAGCCCACCGAGCCCCACAGGCGGATCAGGCCGTAGCGATGCGCGTCCTGGGCCAGATATTCGAGGGTATGCGCTTCGAAGGCCGGCAGCGAAGCATTCCAGAAAAAGCTGTACACCAGCAGGATGCCCGCCATCCAGAGGTAGCCGTGCAGCCAGAACACCCCGGCAAAACCCAGCACCGTCAGCAGCGCAGCCAGGCGGATGACGCCGATACGGTTGCCGCCGCGATCGGCCAGCCAGCCCCACAAATTAGGCGCAACGACTTTGGTGGCGGCGAGAATGGCCATGAGTTGGCCGATCTCCGCCGCCGAATAACGTTCGCTTTGCAGATACAGCGGCCAGTACGGCAGGAAACTGCCCAGCGCCGCGAAATAGACAAAATAGAAATTCGACAGCCGCCAGTACGGCAGGGGCTCGCCCTGTTCGGGGCCGCCGGGGGTATTCAGGCGCAAGCGGCGGGAATGGGACGCAGCGGCGGCGCGACGTCGCCGTTCTGGGCCCGGTGGCGCAGGTAATGGTCCATGAGCACGATGGCCATCATCGCCTCGGCGATGGGCGTGGCGCGGATGCCGACGCAGGGGTCGTGCCGCCCGGTGGTGATCACCTCCGCCGCTTCGCCGGCCAGGTCGATGCTGCGCCCCGGCAGCCGCAGGCTGGAGGTGGGCTTGAGGGCGATGCTGGCGAGGATGTCCTGGCCGCTGGAAATCCCGCCCAATATCCCGCCGGCGTGGTTGCTGAGGAAGCCTTGCGGCGTCATTTCGTCGCGGAATTCCGTGCCTTTGGCTTCCACGCAGGCGAAGCCGCCGCCGATTTCCACGCCTTTGACGGCGTTGATGCTCATCAGCGCGTGGGCCAGATCCGCATCCAGCCGGTCGAAAATCGGCTCGCCCAGTCCCGGCGGAATGCCCGTCGCCACCACGTTGATGCGCGCGCCGATGGAATCGCCCTCTTTGCGCAAGACGTCCATATAGCTTTCCAGCTCCGCCACTTTGTCGGGGTCCGGGCAGAAGAAGGGGTTGTTGTCCACTTCATCCCAAATGAGCTTTTCCGCTTTGATGGGCCCGAGTTGGGCCAGATAGCCGCGGATTTCCACCCCCAGCCGCTCGCGCAGGTATTTGCGGGCGATGGCGCCCGCCGCCACGCGCATGGCGGTCTCGCGGGCCGAAGAGCGGCCGCCGCCCCGGTAGTCGCGGAAGCCGTACTTCATGGTGTAGGTGTAGTCGGCGTGACCGGGACGGAAGGCTGCCGCGATGTTGGAATAATCCTTGGAGCGCTGGTCGGTGTTCTCGATGAGCAGCCCGATGGGCGTCCCGGTCGTCTTGCCTTCGAATACGCCGGAGAGAATTTTCACCTCGTCCGCCTCGCGCCGCTGGGTGGTGTGGCGCGAGGTGCCGGGCTTGCGCCGGTCGAGATCGATCTGGATGTCCGCCTCGCTAAGTTCCAGCCCCGGCGGACAACCGTCGACGATGGCGCCCAGCGCCGGACCGTGGCTCTCGCCAAAGGTGGTAACCGCGAACAATTTGCCGAAGGTATTTCCCGACATGCCTCAATCCTTCCAGTAGCCGCCCTTGATCTGCTCGAAATTGGTGGCCACGATGCCCGCCACCGCGCCGATGAAGCCGTTGACGATGATCATCACCGGCAACGACCAAAGCTCCGGCAGCTTGGCGCCGGTCACCAGCGACCACAGCCCGGCTGCTGCGGCGGAGAGAACCGTCCCCAGCGCGCCGACGTTGAAGCCGTAAAAGAAACCCCGTTCCTGGGCGATGCGCCCGGCCACGAAGCCGCCCGCCACGCAGGTCAGCACGCCGATGAGCTGGCTCAGGCCGAACAGCGCCGGGCTTTTCCAGCCGCCCTCCATGAAGCGCGTGAGGATCGGCACGATGACCAGGTGCAGGATGTACAGGCCGGCGAAGACGGCGGTGCCCTGGAAAATGGCTTTGCGGTTGATGGGATTCATTGCGGCTCCTCCGAAGGTTGTGTAGGTTGGGTTAGGCGTTCTCGCCGTAACCCAACGAACGGCGCCGATTATGTTGGGTTACGCGGAGAACCGCTAACCCAACCTACGGGCTGTTAACCCATTTGTTACTAATCTTATAGATAGTAATGTCACTATCTACGGCTGAGAGCACAGTGGATACGGGGTCGTTGAGCCAAAGTATATGGCTCTGCTTGCTATAAAATTAGTAGCTCACTTCCATAGGTCGTTAATTTCAAAAAGTTGAATCCGCTCATTAGAAACCTCCAATACATATTTCCCAGTAATGATATAAATTCGAGCGAATTCATTCAGAACCCCATATTCATTTACGAGCTCCCATAGAAAATTGGCGGCTTTGTGACGATCAACTGCGGGTAGCGGCCAATTGTCATAAATAAGAAGCCAGTCCTGCTCAAATTTATCAAACCCATCTTTTCGGAGTGTGGCCACCTTTTGCCCGATAATATGGGACATTGCATTGACCCACTCTGTTTCAACTGAGTCACCTGCCCATCCGTCACCAGCTTGGTTGGCTTTAATTCCTTCAACTAGCTCCTTTGCGGACTTCTTGGTCTCCCCGGGTTGATGGTGTGAAATGAAAAATACATCCGGACCATTCCCCTTTTCTCTCAGTACTGTTCTATGCGCTTCGTTTTGAGGCACTGCTTCAGTATGCTCAATACCTATCTGCACAGTCTCCAAAGTGAGCACAAAATCGGGGCGCTCTCTCCGAATTAAGCAGAGCGGATATGAAAGACGGCCTTTCCCAGCCAAGGCACTCAGCAGGTGGGCAATAGCATATCGCTCCGTATGCTCTTTCGTGCGCCCCTCTGATCTTCTTGGAACAGATACATCTATATCACTTAAGACGCTTAATAACTCAGAATCACTATATGCTTGGAGCATGCGCCACACCTACAGAGCTAATGTGAAGCAGATGGCAGAATCGCCATGTAACTACTTTTCTTACACAGCGATTTGGCTGTGTATCCCATACCTATTTCACCATCGCCTGGGGAAAATTCGGGCTTTGCGGATTGACGATCACGCTTCGGCTTGAGGGGCAAACGACCAAATCCATGTCCTCCATCGGCACGGCGCCCAAGAGAACGTCGTCGCCGATTACCAGCGCGCCGACGAAACAACCCCGGTTCTGGAAATGCACCCAGACCGGCCCGACATAAGGCACCAGGGAGCGGCGTCCGTCGGCAACCGTCACTTCGCGCTTTTCGACTTCTTCCAGTTGCAACTGGAGGCGAATGTGTTCGGGAATACACAAGGTCAAAGCGCCGGTATCCGCCAGGGCGCGCACCGTAATCTTCCCCAGGCCGGGCAGTCTCGGGTTGGACAGTTCGATATCGGCGTATGCGTAACCCATGGCCTTAAACCAGCGTCTCCACCCGGATGCGTCGCACGCTACCAACCACTGAAGGCAACTTGCCGATCTCTGCGATGGCGGCGTTGATTTCCCGCTCCGCAACCTTCTGCGTCAGCAGAATGACCGGCAGGTGGGATTCACCTTCGGGCATCTCTTTCTGCACGATGGCCTCGATGCTGATGCGCTGGGCGGCCAGGATGCGGGTGATGTCGGCCAGCACGCCGGGCTTGTCTTCGGCGGACAGGCGCAAATAACAGGGGCACTCCACCTCCTCGATGGGCAGCACCGGGATGTCGGCGATGGCTTCGGGTTGGAAGGCCAGATGCGGCACGCGGTTTTCCGGGTCGGAAGTGAGTGCGCGGGTCACGTCCACCAGGTCGGCGACCACGGCGGACGCGGTCGGCTCCGCGCCGGCGCCGGCGCCGTAATACAACGTCGATCCCACGGCGTCCCCCTTGACCACCACCGCGTTCATGGCCCCCTCTACGTTGGCCAGCAACCGCCGGGCGGGAACCAGGGCGGGATGGACGCGCAATTCAATGCCCTTGGCGGCGCGGCGGGCGATGCCGAGCAGCTTGATGCGGTAGCCCAGTTGTTCGGCGTAGGACACGTCTTCCGGGCCGATGGCGCTGATGCCTTCCGTGTACACCTTGTCGAACTGCAACGGTATGCCGAAGGCGATGGAAGCCAGAATGGTCAGCTTGTGGGCGGCGTCAATGCCTTCCACGTCGAAAGTGGGGTCGGCTTCTGCGTAGCCCAGCGCCTGGGCGTCCTTGAGCACGTCAGCGAAAGCGCGGCCCTTGTCGCGCATCTCGGAGAGGATGAAATTGCTGGTGCCGTTGATGATGCCCGCCAGCCATTCGACGCGGTTGCCGGACAGGCCCTCCCGCAGCGCCTTGATGATGGGAATGCCGCCCGCCACCGCCGCCTCGAAGGCCACCATGCGCTTGTGGCGGCTGGCGGTTTCGAACACCTCGTTGCCGTGCAGCGCGATGAGCATCTTGTTGGCGGTGACCACGTGCTTGCCGTTTTCCAGCGCCCGCAGCACCAGTTCCCGCGCCGGCGAGACGCCGCCCATCAGCTCGACCACGATATCGATGTAGGGATCGTCCACCACCTCGTAAGGGTTGGTCGTCAAGGCAATGCCTGTGGTGTCGCAGATGCGCGGGCGCGAC
>DATDOO010000056.1:0-2293 GCA_035293245.1 Methylococcaceae bacterium | reverse complement strand
CGGTCGAGCTCGGCGCGCAGCGCCCGCTCCTCGGCTTCTTTGGCGGCCAGGTAGCGGGCCAGCGGCGCCAGCTCGGCGCGCTTCTCCTTGAGCTCCGCTAGCAGCACCGGCAAGCGCCGCCCTTCGCGCCCCTCCTCGTTCAGCCAATCGAGCACGAGCCGCCGGATTTCCGGATGCATTACTTGCGATTGCGGAGGAACTGGGCCAGGCAGAAAATGTTGAGCCCGAAGATCAGCGCCCAACTCGCCGCCATGAAGATCCATGCACCTGTGCTCATGTCTTGGCTCCCGCTGTGGAGTGGCGCCGCCAAGCCCAGGCGATGAGGAAAAGAAACAAGATCGTCGAGCCGATGACGATCCCGCGCGCCAGCCAGATGTAGGGCGAAGTGTAATAGACGGTCAGGATGAGGGGGACGATCTTCTCCACGGCCACGTGAGGCTGGCCGGGTTTGGACCGCTCTTCGTAGCGCAGCCCGCCGCCGCGCAAGTAGCGCTCGAAGGCGGCGACGTCGCTCTCCTTCGCCAGGACGCCGGAGCCCACAATGCCCAGAACCTTGGTCGACCCGTCGGCGAAGTAGTGCACCTCGGCATGGATTTGCCCGTCCGCCTTTGCCTGCGCGGCAAGGTCCTGAACCCGCCGGGAGTATTGTGTGGCGAACTCGGCATCGGGTGGGCTGGACCCGACGCTTTCCAGTGTGCCCTTGAAGTTGCCGGGAACGTCAACCCACAGCGACACCACCGGCTGGGGCGTAAGCGCCCCTTGCTGGATTACGGGCCCGTAGAACCACCCGCCCAGGATCACCGCCAGGGCAATCGGCGTCAGGTACATCATCACCGGCTTGAAGAACGCCGGCACGCGCATCAGCGAGCCCCGCTCCAACTCAGCCCAGCTCTTGGCTAGGCCGAAGATCCAGGCGAAGAAGATGACTTCGATGAGCGCCAGCACCGCCAGCCCCAGCGTGCCCGCCCAGAAGTCGAGCTCGTTGAGCACGCCGTAGCGGTGATAGAGGACGACCGGGGCCGCTCCCAGGAACCACAACAGCGCCAGCCAGGTTGTGGCCTTTCCCCGTGACATCTTTAGCTCATCCTGGAAGAAGGCCATGACCGGCTGTGACACGGCCACCGAGGACGTAAAAGCGGCGAAGAAGAGCAGCAGGTACCAGATGGTGCCGAAGAACCACGTGGCCGGGAAGGCGCGCAGCACCTCCGGCATGGAGATCATCCCGATGTTGAACATGCCGCCCGCGGCCACGCGCTGGATTTCGTCGGCCCCGAAGAAGACCGCCGCCGCCGGGATGGCGATCATGCCGCCGAAAATCACCTCGACAAATTCATTGGTGCCCGCTGTGGTCAAGGCGCTGAGCGCAATGTCGTCGTCTTCGCGCACGTAGCTGGCATAGCACTCCAGCGAGCCGAAGCCGATCGAGAGTGTGAAGAAGATCTGCCCCGCGGCCGCCAGCCAAACGTTGAAGTCGCCCAGCCGGCTGAAGTCGGGCGTCCAGAGAAAGTTGAGCCCCTGCAGCGCCGTGCCCTCGCCTTCCAGGGTCAGCACCCGCACCGACATCAGGATGCAGAACAGGAACAGCAGCGGCATGGCGATCTTGGCCAGAAGCTCGATGCCCTTGGCCACGCCGCGGTAGAGCACGAACATGTTCAATCCGATGGTCACGGCCATGAAAGCCGTGGCCGCCAGCAGTCCGGGGAAGTAGGAGCTGGTCGGCGCCGTGTTCAGGAACTCGTTGTAATAGGCGGCCAGGTGGACGGTGCGGTCGGGCGTGGTCAGGTAGTCCCCGGTCAGCGAAAACCAGGCGTAGCCCATGCACCAGGCTTCGATGTAGGTGTAGTAGAGGACGAAGCAGAAGGGCAGCGCCAGCCCCAGCACGCCCACGTACTTGGCCGCGGGGTGCTTCCACATGCGGTCGAGCATTCCCGGCAGGCTGCCGTGGCCGAACTTGCCTCCGTGCCGCCCGATGGTCCACGCCACCCACATCATCGGGATGCCGAAAATCAGCAGGCAGACGATGTAGGGGATCATGAAGGCCCCGCCGCCGTTGTTGGCGGCCTGGCCGGGGAAGCGGAGGAGGTTGCCGATGCCGATAGCGTTGCCGGCCGCGGCCAGAATCAATCCATAGCGTGAGCCCCAGGCTTCGCGTTCTTGAGCCATTCACCCTCCTCAGCCGCGCGTGAGTGTATGTAGAGCCATATTGGCTGTCAAGGCATTCTGTCGCGCCCGCGGCGCCCTCGATTGACAACCCGCCGCCTTTCTGACACCTTTCTCTGCTACCACCGAAAAG
>DATDOO010000055.1:0-3082 GCA_035293245.1 Methylococcaceae bacterium | reverse complement strand
GAGGCGGCGGGATGGGTTTCCTTGACCAGCCTGACATCTCGCTCGTCATACCAGGCGATACCCCAGCCGTCCTTGTGCGGCCCGGTCAGGCCACCGTGGCGCGAGAACTCCTCGAGCGACAGGCTCACCGTGCTGGGGTGTCGCGCCGACATTGCAAACAGCTCGCACATTTTCTTCGCTCGCGCCTACCTGATTAGAACAAAGTAAATTGTGCGGTAGGTTCCTTGTAGCGCACGAGCATATACCAAACCAATAAAAAATACCGGGGACGCCCGGCCGATGCAGCAACAGCAGCCGCATCAACCGGCCGACATTTCCTCGAATGCGCCCAATGCTTCGGCCGCATACATCGCCGACGGCCCACCACCCATGTACACAGCCATGCCAAGCGCCTCTTCAACTTCCGCGCGCGTTGCGCCCAGCTTGACCAGGGTGTCGACGTGAAAGCCGATGCAGCCATCGCAATGGGCCGCAACGCTAAGGGACAGCGCGATGAGTTCCTTCGTTTTCCGGTCGAGGGCTCCCGCACGGGTCGCCGCATGCGACAGCGAACCGAAAGCCTTCATCGTATCGGGCGCGTCTGCCCGCAGTTTGGCGAGATTGCCCGATATGCGCTGCGTGACCGCCCTGTAACTTTTCGCCATGTTTTCCTATTTTTTCGTCAGCTGCGGATCGCCGGGGTAACCAAGCGCCTTCCAGTCAATCCGGCCCTCTTTGCCATGGCAGTCGTTGCACTTGAGCGCTTGGCCCTTGGGTACAACCATGTGGTTCACCTTCCAGTACATGTCGGTCGGTGCGAACCCATGCTGCCCGCTGTAGTTGAGCCCGGCTGCCTTCATGCCGTCGGCAATCGCCTTGTTCCAGTCCCAGTGTCCCCAGTAGCCGCCCCAGAGATTGGGCACCGCGAAGATGTTATTGCCTGAGTCGTATGGCTGCTTGCCCTGCATGACCTTGAATGGCGTGATCAAGGCGGTATTGTCGCGGCGGTCGCCGCGCGGATAGTTGAGGTGCGTTACCTTGGCAGGATCCATCTTGTCGCCCGCCAGGTAACGGTCAACCGAACCGTTAGACCACATGTAGGTAGGTTTGACGTCCTTTGCCCACTTGAAGTCGCCCTTTTGCTTGTCATACAAGGGAAGACCGTAATGGTCTTTTGCGACAGGGCCGTCCTTGCCTGCGGTTGACCAGTCCCACCACACTTTGGTGGGCAGCGTGCGAGCAAACGTCGGAATGTGGCAGGTCTGGCAGGCCACCTTTTGCGCATGGCGGTTCAGTTGGGCGTTCGGCCCATGCGGCGATCCTGCGTGGCAATCGGTGCAGTTCAGCGTTTGTCCGCCGCCCGCGACCGATACGCCCATCGACTTGCCGGGAATCGCGTGTTTCTCCGCGCGGTGGCAAGCGCTGCACGTCATATTCGCGCCATCGACCGCCATGTGCACATCCATCGTCCGCTTGGGCGCCCCCATGGAGCTGTCGAGGTCGCCATGCTTGATGTGGTCGCCACCACCACCGAAGAAATGGCACGCGCCGCAAGTCGCGCGGCTGGTGGGACCGACGTTCTTCGCGATCTTCTCGAGATCGACGGCTTTCCAGATTCTGCCGGACTTGGGCGGAAACTCAGTGTCCTGGTAGGCCGGATTGCCCGAGTCCGCCGGCAGTTTCTTGTAGGTGCCCGTCGTGTCATGGCAGACGAGGCAATCAACGTTCCCGGGCTTGCTGAAATCGAACGACGCATCCTTCCAGCCGTAGCCTGCATGGCAGCTCGTGCAGCGTGCATTGTTGGACGGCAGCGCGATGCAAAAATTGTTGATTGCATTTTTCTTGCCGAGGTCAACCTTGCCCTTGCCCGGCACTTCCTGGCTCATGCTCCACGTCCAATGGACTGTCTTCATGAAGTCCCTGGCATGGCTCTCGTGGCACTGCAGGCAGGCTTTGGTCACCTCAGGCCCGGTCTTGAACGGACCATTAACCACCTTCGAGTGGTCTTGCGCGGCCAGTGCCGGGCCGCCGATGATAAGAAATGACGCCATGAATGCAACCGCTGAGATGGTACGCTTCATAAATTTCTCCGTTCCTGTTGATGTAATCAATTCGGCGGGCGAAATAACCCGCTTAGAGCAACGTAAATTTTTCGGTCGATTCGTTGTAGCGCACCAGCGCATACCAAAGCAGCAAAACAGCACCGCTGGCGAGCAACGTCCAACCCCAGCCGTCCAACATCACCGGAAAGTACGCCTGGAAGCCAAGTCGGGTCTCTTCGATCTCTTCCAGCGTCATTTCCCTGACGATCAGCCCGGATTGCCGGAGCAGCGCGCTGGCGACAGAACCAGACCAGGCGAAGAAAAACACCGCAACCCAAAGCTTGACGTGCCCCTCGGCCATGCGCCACAGCGAACCCGAGGCACAGCCTCCGGCGAAGACCATGCCGATGCCGAACACCACTCCGCCCAGCAGTGAACCGACCCAGAAGGTCGGCGGAATCGCGATATACGGATCGATCACCTTGTTTTCGAATAGCAGCGACGCAATCGGAATTCCGATCGCCAGACCAAGCATGATCGCCTTGGTCATCTCGCCTTCCGCTGTCATAAAGGGTTCGCGGAAAGCCCGCGCGAAGCAAAGACGCGAACGATGCATGACGAAACCCATGGCGAAGCCGGCGAGGATGATTATTCCCCGCGCGACCAATTTTTCGTCTCCGGCGTAATACCATTGCGCCGCCCATGCAATGATGGCTACGACCACGCCGAAACCGAGCCAGGGATATATCAACACGACACCCGCCGGCATGTTCAGCGTCGCGGGCGCCTGCATGCCCCACTCGATATGTTCGAGGGCCCACGACAGCAATTTCAAACCGATGGCGGCGCCCAGAAGGAGCCCTGCCCACATCGCCCAACCGGCAGGCGACGAATGCAGCGCGGGCGTGAAAAACCCTCCCGCGGTACAGCCACCGGCGAGCGTGGCGCCCAGACCCATGAAGCAGCCGCCGAGTGCGGCCCAAATATATTCGAGCTTGGGCGGCCGGCTGACCTGGAATTGGCGCGACAGCAGCGCCGCGCAGAAGGCGCCGAGCAACAGC
>DATDOO010000054.1:0-10563 GCA_035293245.1 Methylococcaceae bacterium | reverse complement strand
CCGCCAAGGCGCGGGCGATGCAGATGCGTTGGCGCTGCCCGCCGGAAAACTCGTGCGGATAGCGTCCGCACACCTCCCTGGGCAGCCCCACCTGTTCCAGGAGTTCGGCCACCCGAGCGTCCCGCTCGGTCGCCGTCATTCGAGGGAAAAGCGCCCGCAGCCCTTCGGCGACGATCTCCCCGACCAGGAGACGCGGATTCATGGACGAAAACGGATCCTGAAACACGATTTGCAACCGGGACTGCGCGGCGCGGCGCTCACTCCGATTCAGGGCCAGCAGGTCCGCACCCTCGAAACGCAAGGAACCGCCGCTCACCGGCAACAGATCGAGCAGCGCCTTACCCAAAGTGCTCTTGCCGCAGCCCGACTCGCCCACCAAAGCCAGGGTCCGGCCCTGTTGGACGGTGAATGAAACCCCATCGACGGCGCGTACCCGATCGACGACTCGCTGGAGGATACCCTTGCGCACCGGGTAATACACGCGGAAATCCCTGACCTCCAGCAATGGCGGCAACGGCGGCCGCGGCAGACGATTCGGATCGAAAACCGGCTGCGCTTCGAGGAGTTGCCGGGTGTAGGCGTGTTGCGGCCGCCCGAGGACCCGGGCGCAATCGCCTTGTTCGACCAGGCGCCCGCCTTGCATCACGGCCACACGGTCGGCGGACTCCGCCACCAGCGCCAGATCGTGGGTGATCAGCCACAGCGCCATGCCGGTTTTGGCCTGTAAATCCTGGAGCAGTTCGAGAATTTGCGCCTGCAAGGTCACATCCAGCGCCGTAGTCGGTTCGTCGGCGATCAAAAGATCCGGCTCGCCGGCCAGGGCCAGGGCGATCATCGCCCGCTGGCGCTGGCCGCCGGAAAGCTGGTGGGGATAGGCGCCGATGCGCGCTTGCGGGTCGGGGATTCCGACCAACGCGAGCAGTTCCAGCACCCGTTCGCACAGCGTAGCGCCCCGCAAGGAGCGGTGCAGCGCCACCGCCTCGGCGATTTGCGCGCCCACCGTCATCACCGGGTTGAAGCAGGCCATGGGGTCCTGGAACACAATGCCGATGCGCGCCCCGCGCACCCGCTGCATGGCCGCTTCGGGTAAACGGAACAGGTCCTGGCCCGCCAACCGCGCCTCTCCGCCCAGAATGTGGCCATTGCCCGGCAGCAGCCGCAGCACCGACAGCGCGGTCACCGACTTGCCCGAGCCGGACTCGCCCACCAGGGCGAATGTCTCGCCGCGACGGATGGCAAAGCTCACCCCGTCGACCGCCACGAGCGGCCCGAAGGCAACCTTCAGATCCTTCACTTCCAGCAGCACAGTGGGTTGCGCCGTCACGTTCCGCCTCCCCGCCGCGGGTCGAAAGCGTCGCGCACCGCGTCGGCGAACAGATTGGCCGCCAGCACCAGGGTGAACATGAACACCAGCGCGGAAGCCAGCGGCCACCACACCACCGGGTCGCGCGCCAGTTCCAGGCGGGCGCTGTTGATCATGTTGCCCCAACTGTGGGTGGCCGGATCGACGCCGATGCTGATGTAGGACAGCACCGCCTCGGCCAGCACCAGGGAACTGAAATCCAGGGCCACGGAAATCAGCACGATGTGGAACACGTTGGGCAGAATGTGACGGAGAAGAATCATGCCGTCGCTAACGCCCAGCGCCCGCGCCGCCTGGACAAATTCCATATCGCGGAGCTTCAGGGTTTCGGCGCGCAGCAGGCGGCACAACCCGGTCCAACTGGTCAAGCCGAGAATCAGGCACAGGAACAACAGGCGCAGGTCGGCGCGCGCTGCCAGCGAAGCGAAGTCTTCCTCGTGATTGGCCATGTAGACCTGGGTGACGAGAATGGCGGCGGCGATGAGCAGCACGCCGGGAATGGAATTGAGCGTGGTGTAGAGGTACTGGATGACATCGTCCGCGAGGCCGCGGAAATAACCGGCCAACATCCCCAGCAGCAGGGCGAAGGGCAGCATGACGAGCGTGGTCAGCGTGCCGATCACCAAGCCGGTGCGGATGCTCTTGAGACTCTGGTAAAGCACGTCCTGCCCCACCTTGTCGGTGCCGAGCGGATGGTAGCCGCTCGCCAGCCCGGTCAGCAGGCCGGCTAACAGGCAGAGGATCAGGGCGGTGAGGGTGACGGCGGAGCCGCTGGAGAGATGGCCCTCACCCCTAACCCCTCTCCCGCGGGGAGAGGGGAACAGAACGCGCGCGCCCAGGCCACACGCCCACAAAGCCAATCCGCCCAACAATCCCAGTCCGCCACGCAGCACCACATTCCCGGCCCATTGGTTTTCCGGATCGGCCAGTTGCGCGCCGCCGTATTGCAGGCGCGGGTAATCCCGTAGCACCACGCCATTCCCGCCCAGAGTCTCGCGGCTGTATGAATGCCAGGCCAGCGGCGCGGAATAGGTTTTCTCGTCGCGGCTTCGCAGTGGCGTGAGTGCCACGTCCAGCAGGGACAACGGCTCGTTGCCGTTTTCCGCCTGCGGGTCCGTGAATTGGAAGTGCAGCGAATCCAGCACGCCGATGGCGCCGAAAGCCAGCAGCACGGTCAGGGAAGCCATGGCCGCCGGATCGGCGAGGATCTTCCGCCACGGCCGCCGCAGATGTTCGCGCCCGCGCACGTAGAACAGAAATCCGCCCAGCATCGCCACCAGCAACCAGACGAGAGCGTCGGTCCAGAAAAAAACCAGCGTCACGACAGACGCACCCGCGGATCGACCAGTGTGTAGGAAATATCCGTCAACAGCAGGCCGAGGATGTACAGTGCCGAGCCGAGATAGACCATGGCGCGCACGACTGCAAAATCCTGGCGGCTTATGGCGTCGATGGTGTAGCTGCCCAGCCCTGGAATGGCGAAGAACGATTCCATCAACAGGCTGCCCATGAACAGCAGCGGGATGACGACCACCACGCCGGTGAGGATGGGGATCAGCGCGTTGCGCAGCACGTGGACGAACAGCACCCGCGCTTCCGACAGGCCCTTGGCGCGGGCGGTGCGCACATAGTCCTTTTCCACTTCCTCCAGGAACAGGGTGCGATACCAGCGCACTCCGGAGCCGATGCCGGAAACCACACTGATGGCCACCGGCAGGATCAGGAAGCGGAAGCTGTCCGTCCCGCCGTCCCAGCCGGAAATCGGCACCAGTTGCAACAGCCGGGCGAACAGGAACTGGCCGCCGATGATGTAAAACAGCGGCGAGACCGACATGAGCGCCACGCAGCCGATCATGGCGGTAAATTCCAGGGCCGTCTGGCGGAGGAACACCACCCCCAGCGCCAGGGTGACGTTGGTCAGAAGGCCCGCCAGCAGCGCCGGCAGGGAGATGGCCAGCGACGGCCACAGGCGTTCGCCGATGTCCGCGCCGATGTCGCGCCCGCTGTCCGAACTGCCGAAGTCGAAACGCATCAGCCGGACCGATTTTTCGAAAAATATGGTCTTTTCCAGCTTCTCCAGCCCCGCTTGCCCCTCGTTCCAGAACAACGGCAGGTCGTAGCCGCGCTCGTGCTTCCACTTGGCGATGGCCTCGGTCGTGACGTGCTTCTGGCCCAGATGCATCCGGGCCATGTCCTCGGGACTGTTGACCACGAAGAACAGCACGAAGGTCAGCAGGTTCACCCCGATCAGCAGGGGCACGGCGTACAGCAGGCGGCGCAGGAGATAGGCGATCATGACGCCTGGGCCTGGACGCGGTGCCGGTAGTGGTTCCAGGCCACGCCGACCAGGAAAACGAAAAATACAAGCAAGAAGCCCAGGGGCCAGCGTACCGGCCGGTTCCATGCCGCACGCGCCGCTGCCCGCGACCCGGCGTCGATATGCAGGTATTTGAGCTGGTTGTTCACCATCTGGTTGGGCTTGAGGTTGCGGTACCAGTGGTGATGCAGGGTGAAATTCTGCGGATGGATGCCGAACAGCCAGGGCGAATCGCGGCGGGCGATTTCCTGCAGGGCGTCGATCAGCCGCTGGCGCTCCGGGCCGTCGTCCATGTTGCGCATGTTCTCGAACAGGGCGTCGAACTCCGGATTCCGGTAATTGGCGGCGTTCTCCCCGTCCTTGCCGACCTTGGCGTTGGCGCCGTGCAACAAAAAGAAGAAGTTTTCCGGATCGGGGTAATCGGCGTTCCAGCCCCAGGTGAAAATCTGCGCGTTGCCGTCGCGCATCTTCTGCTGGAAGCGGTTGTAGTCGGTGGCGCGGATCACCAACTGGATGCCCAGCTTGGTGAACTGCTTGCGGTACCAGTTGAACAGGGATTTGTCGTCCACGCCGCCGCCCGCCGCGTCCAGATATAGCACCAGGGGCTTGCCGGTCGCAGCCTCGCGGCCGTCCGGATAGCCGGCCTCGGCCAGCAGGCGCCTGGCCTCGTCGAGGGATTTGCGTTTGGCGACGCCGTCCACCCAATCGTAAACATACGGGTTGACACCCCCTGCGCCTTCGCGATAACCGAACAAGCCCGGCGGCAACAAGCCTTGCGCGGGGATGCCGCGGCCGTTGAGGAAAATGGCGATGTATTCCTCGTAATCCACGGCGATGGCCAACGCCCGGCGCAATTTGCGCTGCGCCTCGCCGTAGCCGCCCAACACCGGGTCCAGCATGTTGAAGCCCATGTAATAAATGGACGCGCTGGTGGAGGTCTGCAGGTCGATCCGTTTTTCCCGCAGGGCGGCAGTCAATTCCGCCTCGCCGCGCTGGCTGAACTGGACGGCCTGGTCGAAGCTGTCCGAGGTAATCCCGGAAGCGTCGTAATAGCCCTGCAGGAACTTGTTCCAGTAGGGAATGGTTTCCTTTTCCAGGGTGAACAGCACCCGGTCGATGAACGGCAGACGTTTCCCGGCATCCGCGAGCAAGCCCGCCGCTCCGTCGCCCGCCTCGCCTTCCGCCGGATAGCGTTCCTCATGGAAGTTGGGATTGCGCTCCAGCAGCATGCGCCGGTTGGGGTTGTTCTCCGTGAGCATGTAGGCGCCCGTGCCGACGGGGTATACGTCCAGGGTGATATTTTTGTCCGCCAGTCCCGGCTGGGAATAGAAGCCATCCGCCTCCCAGGGCATGGGCGCGAAGAACGGCATCGCCAGCCAGAAGCGGAACTGGGGGTACTTGCCGCGCACGCGGATGACCAGGCGATGGGCGTCGACGGTTCGCACGCCCTCCAACTGCCAGGGGCGCAAGTCGATGAATCCGCTTTTTTCCGCTTCGGGCTTGAGGCGCTCGGCCAAGTCGTCCAGGCCGACGATGTAATGCTTCATCAGTTCGGCGATGGGCGAATGCAAACGGGGATGCGCCAGACGCTTGATCTGATAGGCGTAATCTTCCGCGGTCAGCTCGCGGCTGCCGGTTTCGCCAAAGTCGGCGAGGGTATGGATGCGCGCCAACTCCGCATCGCTCAGGCGATGGAAACGGTAGGAGCCGTCGGCGGCTTGGGCAAAGGCGGGGTGGGGTTGATAACGAATCCTCGCGCGCAATTCAAGCATGTACTCGCTGAAAGCGATGGCGCCGACCGGCGCGTCGCCGGGCAAGGGATTTGCCGCCCCATCCAGATAGGTCACCTGGGGAAGCGCGGTCAAAGTCTGCGGCATCAACTGGTAGGGCCGCTTCAGGTAATGGTATTGGAGAGGCGGCTCGTAGATCTGCCCGATCAGGGCGTATTCGTTGGAACTGTAGGACAGCGCCGGGTCCAGATGCTTGGGCTGCTCGGTGAAGGACGAATACAGGGTATTGGCCGCCTCGTCGTCCGCCGGATAAGGGCTATTGACCGGACGATCGCTACAGGCGGCCAACCCGAGGCACAAGGCCAGCCCCAAGCCGGCAGCGCGGAATGCACCCCGCGCGCCGTGCCGGATAGACTGCGGCGGGGCGAAAGGGGCGGCGTCCATCACACACCTCAATCGGTGCAAACCGGCTCAGTTTTTGTCTTTCTTTTCCAGGATATTCACGTCACCGTCCTGCCACAACTGCTCCAGCAAGGAGGTGAACTGCCCCTGTCCCTGCACGCGGGAAAGGAAATCGCGGGTCTTTTCCAGTTCCTGCGTATCCACCGACTTGATGTCGCCGTCGGTGACGCCGGTGAGGCCGACGATCGCCTGTTCCTGGGAATTCAGGGGTATCAGCCGCCACGCCGTTTTACCGGCCTCTGGCCGGGGTGCGCGAAAGATCGCCTGGATGATCTCGCGGGGTACGTCGGTATTTTCGCGGCGCAGATTGGCGGCCTTGCGCACCGTCCAGCCCTGCTGCTTGGCCAGTTCGTCCAGGGGCTTGCCCTGATTAACGCTTTCCAGCGCCGCTTTGGCCTTTTCTTTCGCTGCGATTCGCCCGGCATCGACGCGCAGGGTTGCGGCGATGTTCACCCGCACCTCGTCCAGCGGTTTTTGCGCCGCGGGAATGCGCTCCCTGACACGCAAGACCACGACATGATCCGGCGCCAATTCCAGCGGTTCGCTGTTCCTGCCCTCCAGCACTTCCGGGTTGAAAGCCGCCTCGCGGAACGGTGCCAGCGCGGCCAGTCCTTCCCCGCGCGCGCGGGAAAACGCAGCCGCCTTCTCCACTTTGGCGCCGATCGCCGCCGCGGCCGAATCCAGTTGATCGGGATTTTCAAAGCTGACTTCGCTCAGGCGCTGACCCAGCTCGTAAAATTCCTTTTCCGCCTGGGTGCGCTGGTAATTCGCGGTCAGCTCCGGCTTGACCTCGCCGAAGGTCTTGACCTGACCGGGCTGCAATTCGGCAAGCTTGATCAGGTGGTAACCGAAGGGCGTTTTCACCGGCTGCGAAATATCTCCCGCCTTTTGCAGGGACCGCGCGGCCTCCTCGAAATTTTTCTCCATCTGTCCCGCGGCGAGGATGCCCAAATCCCCTCCCTTGGCGGCGGTTTCGCTGTCCTCGGAAACTTCCTTGGCCACGGCGGCGAAATCTTCCTTGGCGAGGCGGTCGCGGATCTTGCCGGCCTTTTCCAGCGCCTGGCGGAAGGCGTCCTCACCGGCATTGGGTGCGACCGAGACCAGGATATGGCTGATCCGGCGCTTTTCCTCGCTGGTGAAATTCGCCTTCTGTTCTTCGTAAAAGGCGCGCAACGTCTCGTCGCTCACGACCACGCGCCGGGCCACGTCTTCCAGCTTCAGCGACACGTAGTCGACCGCAACCTGTTCGGGGGTCTGGAACTCGGCCGTATGGCGCAGGTAGTATTCCTGGATCGCTTCCTCGCTGACCGGCGCGCCGTCGGTGACCACGGGGATCACGGCGTATTCGACGGCGCGCTGCTGATCTTTCAGGCGGTAATACTGCTCCAGCGAACGTGTCGTCGCGAAGCCGGTGTGCGTCACGCCCTGCTGGAACTGGTCCATAAGCACCGAAGTGCGCATCTGTTCGGCGAAGCCCTGGGGGCTCATGCCTTGCGCGGTCAAGGCAAGCTTGTATTTTTCCTTGTCGAAGCGACCGTCGGTCTGGAAGGGGGGCAACGACTGCACCAGGGTGCGCAATTCCTCATCGCCCACGCCGAGCTTGAGCTTGACGACCGCCTCGGACATCAGCGCATCGCGGATCAACCGTTCCAGAGCGGCTTGGCGAACCTGCTCGTCGTCCAGGTCGGACAACCCCGACAGATCCCGATCGCTGACGCGGTTCACATCCCGCTCGAAAAACTCCCGGTCCCCCACCGTAGCGACCGGCCGTTCCTTACCGCCGTCGGTGTAATTCTGAATTCCCCACAACGCGAAAGGCACCGCGATGGATACCAGTATCAGCCAGGCCAGAACGCCGTGCGCCTTGTCCCGTATGGTTTGCAACATTGTCAGACTACCCCTTGAAAGGCTCTCGAATCGATATTGGCCCTGGATGCAGCGTAAATCCTTCCCGCTCAGGGCGACACGCCGCGCGGCAACGCCGAAAAGATGCCGCGCATAAAAAACCCCGCTCCTTACGGCAGCGGGGTGTTTGCATTTGGCGGAGTGGACGGGGCTCGAACCCGCGACCCCCGGCGTGACAGGCCGGTATTCTGACCAACTGAACTACCACTCCGAAATCTGCATGGTGGGTGCTGTAGGGATCGAACCTACGACCCTCGCCTTGTAAGGGCGATGCTCTCCCAGCTGAGCTAAGCACCCCAGCCGAATTATTTTACAGCGTCCTTCAGGATTTTCCCAGCCTTGAAGGATGGAATCTTGCCCGCACTGATCGTAATGGATGCACCCGTCTGTGGGTTTCGGCCCTGCCGCGCTGCACGTTCCTTGACGGCAAAGGTGCCGAATCCGACCAGCGAAACCGCGTCGCCCGCCTTCAACGCCCCGGTAATCGCTTCCACCACGCCGTCCACGGCGCGGCCGGCATCGGCCTTGGTGATCCCGGCCGACTTGGCGACCGCGTCAATAAGTTCCGCTTTATTCATCAAACCCCCCTGTATAGAGAATCGTGTTCTGTTGATGTTCCGCCGGATCCGCCCGGCAGCGCCGCCGCTGCAAGGACAAGAATCCTGTGGGTTTTATAGCAGCGAGGGAAAAGGGCTGTCAAGCCGCGCCACGCCTGGCTTCGCGCGTTTCAGGAAAAATTTTTCCCGTCAATGGGTGATCACCGCCGCAGGCAGGGTTTTGCCGCCCGCGCTTTCGGCCGCGGCGGACAGCGCCGTTTCCGGCTCGGCGGCCGGTTCGGGCATGGATTCCAGAGCGATGCGGAACACTTCGTCGATCCAGCGCACCGGGCGGATGTCGAGATCCTGCCGGACATTCTTGGGGATTTCCTGCAAATCCTTGGCGTTTTCCTCCGGAATCAGCACCGTGTCGATGCCGCCCCGATGGGCCGCGAGCAGTTTCTCCTTCAAGCCGCCGATGGGCAGCACTTCGCCGCGCAGGGTGATCTCGCCGGTCATGGCCACGTTGGCGCGCACCGGAATCTTCGTCAGGGCGGAGACCAGCGCCGTGCACATGCCGATGCCGGCGCTGGGGCCGTCCTTGGGCGTCGCGCCTTCGGGAACGTGGATGTGCACGTCGTTCTTCTGGTAAAAGCCCGGATCGATGCCCAACTGCTTCGAACGGCTGCGCGCCACCGTCACCGCGGCGCGGATGGATTCCTGCATCACTTCGCCCAGCTTGCCGGTAAAGATCTCCTTGCCGGTGCCCGGCACGATCGCCGCCTCGATGGTCAGCAGTTCGCCGCCCACTTCCGTCCAGGCCAGGCCGTTGACGCGACCGAGGTGATTCGCCTCCTCCGCCTTGCCGTAACGGTACTTGCGCACGCCCAGATATTGCTCCAGGTTGCGGGGGGTGACCTGAACCTTTTTCTCCGATTTCTTGAGCAGCAGGTGCTTCACCACCTTGCGGCAAATTTTGGCGATGTCCCGTTCCAGATTGCGCACCCCGGCTTCGCGGGTGTAGTAGCGAACGATGTCGCGCACCGCCGATTCGGTGATATGGATTTCCTTCTCCTTGAGGCCGTTGTTGGCGACCTGCTTGGGGATCAGGTAGCGCAGGGCGATGTGGGTTTTCTCGTCTTCCGTATAGCCGGCCAGGCGGATGACCTCCATGCGGTCGAGCAAGGCCGGAGGAATGTCCAGGGTGTTCGCCGTGGCGACGAACATGACTTCGGACAGGTCGAAGTCCACTTCCAGGTAATGGTCGTTGAAGGTGTGGTTCTGCTCCGGATCCAGCACTTCCAGCAGCGCGGAAGCCGGATCGCCGCGGAAGTCCATGGCCATCTTGTCGATTTCATCCAGCATGAACACCGGGTTGCGGCTCTCCGCCTTGGCGAGATTCTGCAGCACCTTGCCCGGCAGCGAGCCGATGTAGGTGCGGCGATGGCCGCGGATCTCGGCTTCGTCGCGCACGCCGCCCAGGGCCATGCGCACGTACTTGCGGTTGGTGGCCTTGGCGATGGACTGGCCCAGCGAGGTCTTGCCCACCCCCGGCGGCCCGACCAGGCACAGGATGGGACCTTTCATCTTCTTGACGCGCTGCTGTACGGCCAGGTATTCGAGGATGCGTTCCTTGACCTTGTCCAGGCCGTAGTGCTCCTCTTCCAGAACCGCTTCGGCGCGCTTGAGGTCGTGACTGAGCTTGGAACGCTTCTTCCACGGCACGTTCACCATCCAGTCGATGTAGTTGCGCACCACCGTCGCCTCGGCGGACATGGGCGACATCATCTTCAGCTTGTTCAGCTCGGTCTCCGCCTTCTTGCGCGCCACCGGCGACATGCCGGCGCGGGCGATTTTGCGCGCCAGTTCCTCGATCTCGTTCGGCGCGTCCTCCATTTCACCCAGTTCCTTCTGGATCGCCTTCATCTGCTCGTTGAGGTAATACTCGCGCTGGTTCTTCTCCATCTGCTGCTTGACGCGGCCCCGAATGCGCTTTTCCATTTCCAGGATGTCGACCTCGCCCTCCATGAAGGTCATCAGCTTTTCCAGGCGCGCGGCGACGTCGTTGATTTCGAGAACCTGCTGTTTCTCCTCCACCTTGAGCGCCATGTGCGCCGCGATGGTGTCGGCCAGGCGACCGGCGTCGTCGATGCCGGCCAGGGAGGTGAGCACTTCGGGGGGAATGCGCTTGTTGAGCTTGACGTACTGGTCGAAGGTGGCCACCGCCGTGCGCATCAGCACGTCCAGTTC
>DATDOO010000053.1:0-11525 GCA_035293245.1 Methylococcaceae bacterium | reverse complement strand
CAGTTGCGGTTCGCCGGCGATCTCTCCCGCCCACTCCCTCCCCGTACTGGGAGGGAATGGGCGGAAGCAGCCTGCGTGGCTGGGTGGTCGGCGCCCCGAGGCCGCATCTCCTCGGGGTTGGCCGCCGCAGAGCCGGTTTGCGTAGCTGCTGATGCCTTCCCGGCATTTTTGGTACGCGCTTTAAGAGTAGGGAAGGTTGGGCGGAAATGATGTAGGGTGAACACCGTATTTTCCGGAGGAAAATCCAGTATTTAGCGCCGAGAAATTGCGGAGCGGACGGGCGGTTTTTGTGTGGAAAACCATCGCCCCCGATGTTCGAGGTCGTCGGCCACAACGAAGCCAAATACCGTGATCCGGCTCCGCTTGAGCCGTCGAGGCCGCTCAACCGCCCCCGCCCTTCGGGCGACCCCGCCTTGCAAAGGCGGGGGAAAGGAAAATCCCCTCCTTCCGAAGGAGGGGTGGCGCGCAGCGCCGGGGTGGTTGAGCGGCCCTGCCGGTTCCAATGGCGCAATCGGGAAACCCCTTACCGGCCCGGTCTACGCCGCCAACGATAAAAGGGTTCAGGTTCATGGGCAGTTTCGGCCAGAAACACGGACGCCGACCCCGGACGCCCCGCGGCGGGGCCTCCGGGCTACCCGCTGCAGGGGCGGGTAAGAGAAGATCGGCGTCGGAGGTTGTCGATAGACCCCTTGAAGGAACGGTTCCGTTCGCATCTTTAGTGATTTTATCCGGTCTAATTTTCCGAACGTTGCCGCTGCTTCGGCCATTGCCTGCGAACGGCGCCGCCACGCGTGCCGGAACGTGCGCGCGGGCGTCGCTTCTGCGATCGGTTGACGGCACGCTGGATGGGAACCGAGCCGAGGGAAGATCGCCATGTATTCACCAATTGCCGGGTTCAAGGTTCCGCGGGTGTTTCGCAGCCTGCGCAAAGTTTGCGGGGTTTCCCTGAGCCGTGGCGTGCGCTCCGCGTTTCTGGCGGTCTGGGTTCTTTGGGGATGTGGGAGCGCCGTTGGGGCAGAAGAACAGGCCTGCCGGGATGGCTACGCGAGACTGAGCAGCCTGCCGGTGGTGCAGGCTCCGAAGCGGGTGTTGCTGGTGCCGCTGTTGCGACGCCAGCCGGACTCGAACGAAAACGAGCGCTGGCCGGAAAGCCCGGCCGCCAGCGTCGCGGCGTTTTACCGCAGCCACTTCGGCGCCGAGGTGGTCTGGCTGCGCGAGGTGCGCATCTGGCGGGATTTCTATCGTCAGGCCGCGGCGTTGTCGCAGCGGGCCAACTCTTTCGACCGGGTGATCTTCATCGGTCACGGCGGCTTCGACGGTCCGGTGCTCAACGACGACGTGCTTGGGCAGAACATAACCGCGACGGGTTCCGAGGGACAGGTGCTCCGGTCCATCGAGGCGCAGCCCGGCGTTCACCGCTTTACGTCCATCCATTACGATATCTCGCGGAACCGGGAGTTCAGCGACTACCTCGCCAGCCGCTGGCAGGAACTGCTGGGCAAGGACGAGGCCGAAATTCGCCGGCTGCTGGGCGGCCTGGAAGAACAGTTGCAACCGCCCGATCAGGCGTGCATGCAGCGCCACTGTTCTCCGGGGCAACTGGCCGCCGTGTGGGACGAGGCTGCGCGCGAAACCAGGCTCGAAGCCTGCAAGTCGGTCTGCCGCGATCCGCTGTTCGTTTTTCGGTCGGGCGAGGAGCCGGTTCCTGAACGCTTTGTTCTTTTCGTCGACAGTCTGCGCGCCCTTGCCCGGGTGGACGGCCTGATTTTCTTCGGCGCCTGCAATCCGGGCACGGCGGTGGCGGAAAAGCCGGAACCTTGGGAGGGCAAAGGGGTGTTGATCCACACGGCGCTGGCCGGCGGCCCCCACGACAGCTACGCGAGCCTGATCGCGGCCGCCACCGGCCGCGGCGTGGCGGGGCCGGTTGGCAAGAGCAGCGCCACAGACATCGTCCGGCAGCTTGTCGGGCTGGAAAAAAACTATTCCCAGCGTCGTTTGTGCATCGTCGCGCCGCCGGCTAGCCATCTGCCTTGATGTCCTGCGGAAGCTTTCCAAGTGAGGGCTATACTGAAAACACGGCTACCGTACTGATCGAAGCTTCTGCCTGATAGGGAAAAGTCCATGACCAAGAATAAGAAACACCCTAAAACTGCTGGCGCCCGGGATGCCGGCCCCATAGCCCCTCCGCCGGATCAGCCGGGCGGGAGTCCGCTGGTGGAACGTCTGGCCGAGGGCAAGACGCTGCGACAACGGGTTTCCCGGAAAAGCCATGCGGGTTGGCACGCCCCGGCGCATCGGCGCGATCCCATCGATATCCTTATCCAATCCGGCGAGGGCCGGCTGCCCGAACTCCTGCCCATCCGTTACGGGCGTATGCTGCAATCGCCCTTTTCCTTTTATCGCGGCGGGGCGGCCATCATGGCGGCCGATCTGGCCACGACGCCGGTGATGGGCATCCGCGCCCAACTGTGCGGCGACTGCCATCTGCTCAACTTCGGCACTTTCGCCACGCCGGAGCGGCGCCTGCTGTTCGACATCAACGATTTCGACGAGACCCTGCCCGGCCCCTGGGAGTGGGACGTCAAACGACTGGCGGCGAGCTTCGTCATCGCCGGGCGGCACAACGGCTTCAGCGAGGAGGAGGCAAGAGAGGCGGCGCTGGCCTGCGCGCGGGGCTACCGGGAGCGGATGGCCGAATTCGCCGACATGAAAGTCCTCGACGTCTGGTATGCCTACATCGACGTGGACAAAGCCCTGGGCATGGTCGACGACGAACAGGCGACGCAACGGTTCAGGAAGCGGATGGCCAAGGCCGAGAAGCGCGACGTGGCGAACGAGGACTTTCCGAAGCTCGCCACCCTGGAAAACGGCGCGCCGCGCATCCGCGACAATCCGCCGCTGATTTATCACCTGCCGGAAACGGGCAGCACGGAATTCGAGGAGCGCGTCCGCGAGGCATTCGGGCTTTACCGAGAAACCCTTTCCGCCGACCGGCGCCTGCTGCTCGACCGTTACGAATTTAAGGACCTCGCCATCAAGGTCGTGGGCGTCGGCAGCGTGGGCACCCGCTGCGCGATCCTGCTGATGATGGCCGGTGCTGACGATCCCCTGTTCCTGCAGGTCAAGGAAGCGCGCCCGTCCGTCCTGGAGCCATACGTGGGACGCTCGCCCTACGCCAACCACGGCCAGCGGGTGGTGGTGGGGCAGCGCCTGATGCAATCGGCCAGCGATCTTTTCCTGGGCTGGACGGAGACCAACCTGGGTCGGCATTTCTACGTCCGCCAGTTGCGCGACATGAAGATCAAGCCGCTGGTGGAAATCTTCGACCCGGTGCTGATGCGCCAGTACGCCGAGGTGTGCGGCTGGTGCCTGGCGCGGGCCCATGCCCGTTCCGGCGACGCCGCGCGGATCGGCGGCTATCTCGGCAAGAGCGAGCGCTTCGACGAGGCGCTGGCCGATTTCGCCCAGGCTTACGCCAACCAGAACGAGCGCGATCACCAGGCGCTGGTCGCCGCGGTCAGGGCCGGCCGCATCGAGGTTTATCTGGAGCAATAAGCCATGACACGCCTTCTTGCCTTCTTCCTGGTTTGGCTTGTCCTGTGGGCGCCGGGGGCGTTTGCAGTGGAACCCGCCGCCGATCCCCTGGCGGCCGAAATGGAGTCCGCGGCGGACCATCGGCGGGCGCCGGTCACGCTGGACGGCAAAACCCTGTTCCAGGTGCGCGGCGTTACGGCTCACACGGCGGAGCAGCGCGCCGCGGCCATCGGCGCGCGGATCAAGGCCATTGCGGCCGATCCGTCCATAGCCATCGACGCGCTGCAAGCCGTCGACGCGGGGGACAGGACCCAAATCGGCGCCGGCGACCGGCTGGTGATGTTCGTCGTCGATGCGGATGCCGCGCTGGAAGGTATTTCCCGGCCGCTGTTGGCGGAAGCGATCCTGCGCAAAACCAGCGAGGCCATCGCCGCGTACCGGGAGGACCGCAGCCCGCGGGTCCTGTTGGCCCATGCGGCCTACGCGCTCGGCGCTACGTTGGCGGCTGGGCTGCTGCTGTTCGCCGTCCTCCGCCTGTTCCGGGGGCTGGATGTGGCCGCCGAACGGCGTTTCAAGTCCCGGATCGAGGAGCTTGAAATCGGGTCGCACCGCATCATTCACGCCACGCAGTTGTCGACGGCCCTGCACGGCGTCATCCATGCCTTGCAGGTGTTGTCGGTCCTGGCGATCGTCTATGTCTATCTGAACCTGGCACTCGGGCTCTTCCCCTGGACCCGTCCGCTGGGGCAGCGGCTGCTCGCGCTGGTTCTGGACCCACTGGCCGACATGGGCGCGGCAATCCTCGCTGCCGTGCCGAATCTGGTCTTCATCGCCGTTCTGATCCTGGTGACGCGCTACGTCCTGAAGCTCACGCGGCTGTTCTTTGCCGGCGTCGATCAGGGCACCATCGCGCTACGCGATTTCGACCGCGACTGGGCCTGGCCGACTTACAAGATCGCCCGCCTGCTGGTCATCGCCTTCGCCGTGGTGGTGGCCTATCCCTATATCCCCGGCTCGGAATCCGAGGCGTTCAAGGGCGTGTCGATCTTTCTCGGCGTGATCTTTTCCCTGGGTTCGTCCTCGGTCATCGCCAACCTGATCGCGGGCTACACCCTGACCTACCGGCGCGCCTTCAAGATCGGCGACCGGGTCGGCATCGGCCAGCACCTCGGCGACGTCGTGGAAATACGCCTGATGGTGACGCGCCTGCGCTCCCTGAAGAACGAGGACCTCGTCATCCCCAATTCCATGATTCTGGGCAGCGATATCGTCAACTACAGCACGCTCGCCCACACGCAGGGACTCATCCTGCACACCACCGTCGGCATCGGCTACGAGACACCCTGGCGGCAGGTCGAGGCGATGCTGCGGCTCGCCGCGGAACGTACGCCGGGGCTGCTACAGACACCGCCCCCGTTCATTTTGCAAAAAGCGCTGGGCGATTTCTGCGTCACCTACGAGCTCAACGTCTATTGCGACAATCCCAGGGCCATGATGCAGTTTTACACGCTCCTGCATCAGAACATCCTGGATCTGTTCAACGAGTACGGCGTGCAGATCATGACCCCCGCCTATGAAGGCGATCCGGATCGGCCCAAAGTCGTGGCCAAGGATCAGTGGTTTGCCGCCCCTGCATCTACGGCATCGTCATCCGGCGGCGCTGGGGGGCTTGATCGCCAGGGCGCATCGCCGCCCTCCGCCCTGGCGGGGTAGTTCGCCCCCGCCGGGCGGTGTCAGGCGGTTCGGCCTGCGCGCATGGCCTCCGGCACCTCGACCAGCTTGTCGGTTTTCACGTCGTAGTAGAAACCGTAGACCGGGATGTTCCCCGGCACCAGCGGATGGTTGCGGATGCGCACCACGTCTTCCACCACGCTTTGTTCCAGGTTCCTGAAAGTCAGCCAGTTGATGTACTTGCCTTCGTCGCTGCCCGGTCCTGCGCCAGTGTCGTGCCAGCCGCCGGCGTCGATGCTGGCGGTCTCCAGGCTCTTGCCCAGCAGGTCGGACATGATGGCGTTGTCGAACAACTGCATGCCGCAGTCGCTGTGGTGGACGACAAGCCACTCGCGGGTGCCGAGCAGCTTGTAGGAAATGACCAGGGAACGGATGGCGTCGTCGCTGGCGCGTCCGCCCGCGTTGCGGATCACGTGGGTATCGCCTTCCGCCAGTCCGGCGTACTTGGCCGGGTCCAGGCGGGCATCCATGCAGGTGAGAATGGCGAATTGCCGTCCCGGCGGCAGGGGCAGGCTGCCTTTGGCGCCGAAGTTTTCGGCGTAGGCGCGGTTGGCGGTCAGGACTTCGTCGAGAATTTTGCTCATGGCTTAGGTATTCCTCGGAATCTAAGTTTGAAATAGCGGACGCGCGGAGCATCCAATACCGAGCAAATCACTAGGCAATCGGGGTGCCAGCAAGCCATAGCCTCTAAGTCGCTGATCGGACAGGAAGGCAGTTTCTCCGGCCGCCCGGTGGTGTGAAATTCGACTTCACGATATGAAGACCGATTTCATGCCGTGTATTAGACTGTCATGATTAATTCCACGCGAGAACGCCCCATGCCTTCGCCTTTCAGCGGCATCACGCCCTTATCCTTCCTGCAGACCTTCGTGCTGGAACTGATGAACGTCCGCGAGCAAACCGGGCCGGCGGACGAACAGCTCATCGAGCGCATCGGCCGCAGCGCCGGAAAATTCTTCGAGGACAGTTTCCGCGAGGAGTACGGCAAACAGGGTCCGCTGACACCCGAGGAGTACGCCGATGCGATCATCGGCCTGAAAAACCACATCGGCGGCAATTTCTCGCTGGCTTCCGGGCAACCGGGCTGCATCCGGGTGATCAACACCGCCTGTCCCTTCGGCGAGGGGGTGAAAAACGCTCCGGAACTGTGCCGCATGACCTCCAGCGTGTTCGGCGGCATCGCCGCGCGCAACTTCGGCTACGCCAGGGTGGTGCTGGAACGGCGCATCGCGCAGAACGACGGCCGTTGCGAGGTGTGCATCTACACCGACCCCGAGCTGGCGAAAGGACAGCCCGGCGTGGAATACCAGCCGGAAGTCCACGCCGGCAGCAAGGCCATCGGCGAGTTGCAGGCGGACATCGAGGAGCGCATGGGGCAAATCTGGCGCCAGTACGGCACCCGGCAGGGCCGCCAGGATGCGGGGGCCGGGCCCCTCATCGTCGCCCAGTCGCCGGCCATGCGCCAGGTGCTGCGCGCGGTGGAAACCGTGGCGCCCACGCCGGCCACGGTGCTGATCCGCGGCGAAACCGGCGTGGGCAAGGAACTCATCGCCCGCGCCATTCACGCCCTCAGCCCGCGCCACCGCAAGCCTTTCGTGGCGGTCAATTGCGGCGCCATCCCCGAAAGCCTGATCGAAAGCGCCCTGTTCGGCCACGAAAAAGGCGCTTTCACCGGTGCGGTGGATGTGCACCAGGGTTATTTCGAGCGGGCGCAGGGCGGCACCTTGTTTCTGGATGAGGTGGATGCCCTGTCGCCGGCCGCCCAGACCAAATTGCTGCGGGTGGTGCAGGAAGGCGAACTGGAAAGGGTCGGAGGGCACCGCGACATCCAGGTGGACGCGCGGGTGGTCGCCGCCAGCAACGCCGACCTGGCGCTGGCGGTGGAGGAGGGCCGTTTCCGCAAGGATCTGTACTACAGGCTCAACGTGGTGCGGCTGTTCATCCCGCCCCTGGCCGAGCGGCCGGAAGACCTGCCGCAACTGGTGCAAACCATCCTCAAGCGGCTCGGCCAGCGTTACGGCAAACCGGCGCTGAGCGTGAGCGGAAAGGTCATGGAGCAATTGCGCGGGCATACCTGGCCGGGCAATGTGCGGGAACTGGAAAACATCCTGGAGCGCGCCGCGCTGTTCAGCGAAAGCGACGTGCTGCAAAAGGTGGAACTGGATCGGCCCAGCGCGGCCCCTTGCGGCGACGGCGGCAAATCGGCGCGCCGCCAGGCCGTGGCCAAGGCCGACCGGGAGCAACTGGAACGCGCCCTGCAGCGCTACCAGGGTAACGTGGCGCAAGCCGCCCGCTGGCTGGAACTGACGCCCCGCGCCGTTTACCAGAAGATCGCCGCTTACGGCCTGGATGTGAGCCGCTATCGTGTGGTGCGCGGCTGATCCGGACGCGGAGAAAAACTTGTTAGGATAGGGCTCCAGATTTACCTGATCCGATTCTTCACCAAAAGGAAACCGAACATGGCTCACGACATCGTGCAGATCGACGACGCGCTGGTATCCGTCCGCATCCACGGCGTCATGCGCTTGGCGGACATGGAAGCGATACAGTCCCTGTCCGGCGACCTGATCGGGCAGGGCAAAAAGCCCCGCTGCCTCATACTCGTCGAGGATTTCCAGGGCTGGGACAAACAGGACGACTGGAACGACATCGGCTTTTTTGTGGAGCACGGCGACGACGTCGCGAAGATGGCCATCGTCGGCGAGGAACGCTGGAAGGACGACATATACCTGTTCGTCGGCAAAGGGCTGCGGAAGACCGAAATCGAATTCTTTCCTGCTTCCGCACGGCAGGAAGCCGAAGCCTGGCTGCGCGCGTAAGGGACAGTCCCGTTTGTCCGCGCTATGAACAGCGTGTTTTCTCAATCTTTCCATGAACATGGCTCCGACCTGCGGGTTATCCACCCCCGCGACTTATACGCTGCCGAGCATCGCAGGAGAAAAGCGGAAAGGCCCGCAGGGGCGCGGCACGGACGCCGCGCGTCGGCAGAGGGCGATGGATCGCCCTTCTGCCGACCCCGCTTTTCTCCGAGAAGCGCAGGGCACCCGAAGGGCAGCGTATTCGTATTAGAGCGAATGGTTTTGGGTACTTTTGCCGAAACAAAAGTACCTCGTCGCGCGGGGGCGACAAACCGGCAGGAAAGCCGGTTTGCACGGCGAAGCCGCCCGCAAGGGCGAGGCACACGGATGTGCCGAGTGAGACCCCGCATTCAAATAAACTGCCGAAGGCACGCTTGCGTTACCTCCGCCCGCTGCATTGCGAAGCAGGATGTTCATGGCCCGTGTGCGGTTTCGGCACGAAACACGGGATTAATCGGGACTGAGCCATGACCCTCCAGCACGCATCCCTGTTCGAAAGAGTCCTCGGTCTGGTCGTCATCGCCCTGCTGATTGCCGCCTGCCTGCTCATCGTCTCGCCTTTCGTGGGGGCGATTTTGTGGGCCGCGATTCTTGTGGTGGCCACTTGGCCGCTTTACGCGCGCTTGCAACGGCGTCTCGGCGACAAGCGCAAGCTCGCCGTGACGCTGATGACCGCCGGCCTAGCTCTGGTGCTGATCGGTCCCATCGCCGTGCTGACCGGCTCCCTGACCGAGCACGTCGGTTCGGCGACGCACCTGGTGCAGGATCTGGCTTCCCTGCGCCTGCCGGAGAACCCGCCGGAATGGCTGGGCAAGATTCCGCTGGCGGGCGGGCGGCTCGAAACCCAGTGGCACGAAGCCGCGGCGGACATGCAGGGGGCGGTGGGGAAAATCCGTCCCTACATCCAGACGGCGGCCGCTTGGTTGCTTTCCCAGGGCGGCAGGCTGGGACTTGCCCTGCTGGAATTTTTATTGGCGGTGGCCATCTCCGCCCTGTTCTATTCAGTTGGCGAGGAAATGGCCGTCTGGGTACGGCGGTTCGCCCGGCGCATCGGCGGTCCGGAGAGCCTGCCGGCCCTGGAGATGGCGACGCAAACCATCCGCGGCGTGTTCCTCGGCGTGGTCGGCACCGCCGCGATCCAGGCGCTGCTGAGCGGCTTCGGCTTCTGGCTGGCGGACGTGCCGGGCGTGGTGCTGCTGAGCTTTTTCTGCTTTTTCACCGCCATGCTCCAGATGGGTACAGGCCTGATCTGGATACCGGTCGCCGCCTGGCTTTTCTATCAGGATCAGCACGGCTGGGCGATTTTCACCGTGGCCTGGGGCATGTTCATCAACCTCATCGACAACTTCATCAAGCCCTATCTGATCAGCCAGGGCAGCGGACTGCCGCTGGCGCTCATTTTCCTCGGCGTCATCGGCGGGATGCTGGGCTGGGGGGTGATCGGCATCTTTCTCGGCCCGACCTTGCTGGCGACCGGCTTTACTCTGCTCAAGACCTGGCTGGAACAGGGGGAGCCGGCTTGATGGGGCGGCCGTTCCTCGGCGGGACGCGAGGTTTCACAACGCCAGCGTCAGCAGGAACAGTCCCAGTGCCAGGGCGGCTAGCCACGGACGCATGTCCGTGGGAACGATCTTTTCTTCCGCAAATTCCCGCGCCCGCAAGGCGGCGCTTAAAGCTTCGGGTTGTTGCAGGCGGTAGTAGCCCAGGCCGGTGATGGCCGCCAATTCCCGCAAGTAGCTTTCGTCCAGCCGCGAAAGATAGTAGCCGCCGTCCAGTTCGCGCCGGCCGGCGGTTGCGGAGGACGGCAGGAAATCCTTCAGGTCGGCGTATTCCCAGAAGCCCAGCGGGCGGTTGTCCCGATCCAGCCGGGGAATGGGCACCGGCTGGGCACCGCCCACGCCGACGATCAAACCGTGCACTTCTCTAAACGTCTCCTTCAGAGGCGGTGGCGCGTCGTCGGGCGGGAACGGATCGCCGTCGCTGAAAAACGCCAGATGCAGACCGGCGCCGCGTGCGGCCACCTCGCGGATGGCGGTGAACAGCCCGTGGGCGATGGAGCTGTCGGCGGCCCAGGCCATGCGCCAGTCCAGGCGCTCCAGGGCGTCGGCGATGGCGGGGAAGTGGGCGCAGACTTCCAGGGGCTCGAACAGCACCTGGTTGGTGCGGGTGGTGAACAGCCCCAGTCCCACTTCCGAGCCGCAGGGCAGGTCGTGCAGCACCTCGCGCAGCGACGCCTTGACGAAGCCGAGCCGGTCGGCGGGCAGGCCTTCGAGCCGGTAGTCGCGGGCGTTCATGCTCTGGGTGATGTCGACGATGAACAGATAGCGGAACACCGGCTGCTTCAGGGGCAAAACCGGGCGGAGAAAGCCCAGCGCCAGCAGGACGCACGCCAGCAGCAGACACCAGAAGCGCCAGCCCAGCGTCGCCAAGCGCCCCATCAAGGCCCGCCGCCCGGAATGCCCGGCAGGGTGGAAAACACGCTGGACTTGGAACCGCGCAGGTCGGATTTGGGCCTTTCCCTGGGCGGCGGGGTGATGTGCCAGGCGTATTCCAGGTTGTAGCGGGCGTCCCAGTTGTCCGGATCGAGCCTGAGGCTGTCCCGGTAGTATTCCTTGGCCAGTTCCACCAGCGTGTTGACGCGGGCGTATTCCAGCACGCCGCGCGCATTCCAGAGTTTCGCCCCTTCTTTCAGGTAGATCGTGCCCAGGTTGTGCAGGACCCGCGCCCGCAACGCCTTGTCTGCTGTTGTTTGCAGGCTGGCGTAGAGGCGGATGGCTTCCGCCCCGGCACCGCTCCGCTCCAGTTGCCAGGCTTTGGCGAAGACCAGTTCGGGGTGTGAATTTTCGTCGACGACGCGCGTTGAAGGATCGAGAATGGCGCGGTTGAGCTGATCCATGCGGTGCCAGACATAGCCTGCATAAGTCGCACCCAGCAGGCAGGCAATTGCCACGGCGAGGAACCAGACGGGTTTCAGTCGGGCCATGTCCGGACCTCCAAAGGCTTCATGGCCAACAGAACCAGCAGGCAAACCAGCGCCAAGCCGAAACACGCCCCGGACCAGTCCTGGCGCGGCATGCGCTCCCGGTAGCGCAAAGGCTGGTTCTGCAGCTCTTCCACGTCCTGGATGGCAAGTTGAAGTGCTTGCGGGTTTTCCGTCTCATAAGCCTGGTAAGGCACGCCCAGTGTCTGGAAATACCGGTGGAGGAAAACCTCCGGGCTGGTGCTTTCGTTGGGGTTGTCCGGCGGCGCGGACAAGCGGCCGCTGCGCGGGTTGCGCAGGTAAATCCAGTACAGGGACGCCCGTGTGTCCTGGAACATCTGGCGGAGGGCGTCGCGGGCTTCTTCTTCCATGCGCGCGGCGCCGTCGGAAACCAGCAAAACGACCCGCGCGCCGGTCAGGGG
>DATDOO010000052.1:0-16458 GCA_035293245.1 Methylococcaceae bacterium | reverse complement strand
ATCAGTGCGGACAGATAACGTTCGGATAGCTGGAAGGTCAGCGCCTGGGTTGCCGTCAAACCCGGCAGATTCACCTGCGGCGCGTCCCGATGCCACGACCAGCCCGCCGGCCGGCCCTCGTCGGACACGATGGCGAACTCCCGGCTCAGCTCCACCAAATCCCGCTGCACGGTGCGCACGTCCACCGCAAAGCCTTCCCCCGACAGCCGTTCATGCAGCGCGCCGATACCCAGCTTGCGCGGATAGCGCGGCAGCAGCCGCAGAATGTGCCACTGGCGTAGCAAGGGCGACTTGGTTATCGGCATGATGAGTCCTGACTGGAAGCGTCGCTAAAAGGTGGAGATGCCACGAAAACGCCTTCCCCACGAGGGACGGCGCTAAGCTCTTCGTTTCGGGCACGGTTCCAGCGCGGTAGCCGCACCGACCCGAAAGGTGCCCGCCTGTAGGGGCGAACTCGTTCGCCCAGAACCGGGAGCGCTGGAAGGGCGAACAAGTTCACCCCTACAAGGTTGCCGAGTAAGCGGTGACCGTGAACCACCCCGGCACGGCCATTGAATCCCCAGCCCTTCCCCCACAGGCGCCGGAATCGCCTACTGCGCATTCTAACCGGCGCCAGCCACCAACCCAGCCATCACTGCGCCAGTTGCACCACGACCCGGCTGCCCTCGTCGTCATACTGGGCGAAATAGGAAATGCCGACATGGGTATTCGCCACCCGTGCCAAAGCCAAATCCTGCGATTCCGTAACGATGGATACGTCTGCCAGACAACTGGACTTGCGGATTTTATCGTCCTGCCCTTGCGTCCGGACGCTGCCGACGACGACGCTGACCTCGGCCAGCAGCGCATCGATTCTTTCCCGATAGCCCTCTCCCATCCGGGCGTACTTGGCGAAACCGATACCGGATACTTCGGGCGCCAGAAAATCCTTGATCTGATCCACCATCAACTGGCGCACCAGCGCCTTTACCTGTTCGTCGGCGCACTCCGGCGCACCGGAATGAATACAGCCGGACAAGACCAGGGCAAAAATCGGAAAAATGAACGAACGCATGTTTGTGCCTCCAAACCGGTACGCCCGCAGCGACACGGGCGAACGATGTCAACAGGGCGCAACAGTGATGGCCATTGCGCCGGTTTTGGCCGGAGCGATTGCGGATGGCGGTGGTGCTGGAATCGCTTGGCTTGGAGGCAGTTTGGGTTATCGGTGCGACGACTTGGGTCGTACTATGTTCGCGCGTGCGCATTATTTGTACCTGATTAGTAATGTCTATCAGCTACTTGATAATGGTCGCCACTTCCCCGTCATTCCGGCAGGGATTGCCGGAATCCAGGTCACATGGAGGTGTCCGGCGCCACCATCCCTGGCTCCTGGGTACCGGCATTCCCTGCCGGTACGACGGAAGCTGACATTTGTTGCTAATCAGGTATTTGTATGGTTTTTCAATCGAATGAAATTGTTGTATAAGCAAAGAGTGCGGGAAGCGAGGGAGCGGTAGCGGACGAGCGAAGTGCGACGCCCTCCGCGTAGTCGGAGGCTGACTGTTTTGTCGTAGCCCGACTGCGGAGTACGAAGATGGGGCGGATGCGGGACGAACGCAGGCCACAAAGGTCATGGTCGTCGCCAATTTTTTGCTTCTGAAATCAGCCCATTTCAGACCCCGCAAAAAATGGCGATGCCTTCATTAGTAAATTGCGAGGATTTATGGAATCATTTTTTTCGCGCATCAAAAGTTATTTTAGTGGCGACTACGGTGGGAGGTATCTTGAGCTGATACTAAAAGAGGTCGGTGTTTTTGATGGTGGGGTGGGTGCGGCGCTATTCCCCAAGGGGCTTAAGGATGGTATTCGCTTTAATAAAGCCAAGCATCGGTTCGAAGTGGAGTGTCGTTTTGTTGTGCCAAATACAAAAGGTGCTGAGAGAATTGCTGATATTGCAGTGGTCGAGGTAGATAGCGACGAAATAATCGGGTTGGTTGAAATTAAGTACGAAGATCATAAGCAGCCAACAAACGCCGCTCAGCTAATGGACTATATTGCATATTCATCAAAACATGGCGTCCCTTTTGTATACCTTACTCAATATTATCCTCCTTCAAGTGATCTAGATGCTTTGCGAGAAAGCCAATCTCGGCATTTTCTTTACTCAGATATTGCGCAAGAACTTGATCAGAAAAACCACTTGTCGCGCTTGCTAATCGAGTATTTTAAGGAGAATGGTCTAATGTATGAGCAAATTGATATAGAGTTGCTTGGTAAGTTGCTTATCAGGTTTTTTAATCCGCAGCGTGGTCACGGCAAGATTAGAAATATTGAGCACATGACTAATCTTATTCCGGAGACATTTCGCCAAGTTTTGCAGAACATGAGATTGCTTTCTAGTGAAATCAGGCACTGTTTTGTGGGAATTGACGAGAAATCGAGGCAGCCATCAATCGATTTTTGTCTTCAGCCTAAATATAATAAGAAAAAAATTGCAGCATTGGTAAAAGATTCTGAATCTTTTGATGACATAGAGCCTGATAGCCCGGCGCGTTCTGGTGGTCGCTTGTGCGTTTATGCCATGCAATCTCTATATAGCGGCCAAGACAGAGACAATAATTGGCTTTATGTGGAATATGGATTTTTATTCAATATGGATGTAGGGCTATCTGAGCCAAGCATTGATTGTTATGCAAAAGTGCTCGGCAAGAATATTAAGGATGAGATTTATGATGATAAGCGTTGCAAAGCTAATGTTCTAATGGATAAGGGAAAGGCGGTTTCTGATCTAAGGCATGTTATAGGTTCTGTATTTGAGAGGGCAAAGAAATATGCTGTGATCAAATCGTATATACCATCTCTTGAGTAGTTGATAGCCCGGCGATTCACAAGGCGTAGGGTGTTTGTTGGGTGCATTTTTCTGTCGACCTAAAACTTTTTCGCCCACTGCTCCCAAAACCTTGGCTCGTCGTGATGGGCGTTTTTTATGGCCACCGCAAGCGGCAGCACGTAAAACCGTACCGTCGGATACCGCATGCTTCCGTCCGGATGTTCCAGATAATCCCGTACCTTTTGATATACCGGATCGCTTTCGCTGAACGGGACGTCGAGATAGATTTGCCCGAGGTAGGGGCACATGAATTCTTCGCTGGCGAATGGGGCGCAGGGAAACCAGCCGATATGGTTCGCTTCCAGCCACTCGATAACCTGCTGCCTCAAGGGGTCGCGGCCGTGGTCGTAATTCCGTTCGAAGCCGTCTTCATCCGGGTGGAATTCCACGTATAGGACGTCTCGCTGTTTTTTGCGGGCGATGGCATCGATGTGTTCGATCAGCATGGGCATGGCGGTATTCCCGGGTTGGGGCGTTTGTTAGCGAATCTGATACAGGCACAGCAACGCCGCCCAGCCGAACGGCAGGCACATGGGAGGCGTGTCCAGTTCCTGGCCGTATTTCACGGCCATTTCCATGAAGTAGCGGGCGTGGAAGAAGGCTTCCACGAAAGGCCGGGTGTGGGTCGTCCAGTCGGCGTTGTGTTTCGGTTCAAAGGGCTTGCCGCTGGCGCCCGCCTGGCAGATTTCCTCGAATACCGACGTGAGGGTCGTTCCCTCCGGAGCGATGCGCCGCAAGGCGTCCACCATGCGGCGGGTATCTTCCTGCAGACCGTAGACTTTGAAGGAAATGGAGTAGTAGCGGTAAACGCCGCTCTCGTAACGGCGGCCGCTCACCGATGCGAGCAGTTCCACCAGCTCGGCGTGATGGGCATTCAGGTTTTTCAGCAGTTCCAGTTCTTTCTCTTCGCGAAATGACATGACTGTTCTCCTTGATTCAAACCGGGGCAGGCCAGACGGCTTCGATCAGTTTCGGCAGCACCTCTCCCGCGTTGCCGCGCAGATTTGCTCCGGCCAAAGGGTCCAGGGCGGTTTCGCCGGGATTAACCTGGATCACCGTCGCGCCTCGTTCGGCTGCCGCTTGCGGCAGTTGCGCGGCGGGCCAAACCACGGAGGAGGTGCCCACGGAGAACAGCACGTCGCAGTCCTGCACGGCCTGCTGGGCCAGCTTCCAGGCCGCCTCCGGTAGGTTTTCGCCGAACCACACCACGCCGGGACGGATGCGCCCGCCGCAATGGCCGCAGCGGGGCGGTTCCAGGCGGCGGCCGCCTTCCGGCTCTTCGGGGATGCCGGGCGGGAAGGCGTAAGGGCGGGCGCAGGCGAAACAGCGCGGATGGTGCAGGCTGCCGTGCAAGTGAATGGGATCGGCGCTGCCGGCGCGCTCGTGCAGGTCGTCCACGTTCTGGGTGATCAGCGTCAGCTTGAGTACATGCCGGGCCAGCTCGGCGATGGCGCGATGCGCCTGGTTGGGTTCTGACCGCAGCACTGTCATGCGCCGCCATTCGTACCAGCCCCACACCAGGGCCGGATCGGCGCGGAAACCCTGGGGACTGGCCAGTTCAGAGGCATCGTACCGGCTCCAAAGTCTTGCCAGGGCATCGCGGAACGTGGGTATGCCGCTTTCGGCGGAAACCCCGGCGCCGGTAAAGACCACCACGTATTGGGCAGAACGAATTGTTTCAAGCATGGCTTCAGGGACGTGCATGGTCGCCTCCTCTGGTCCCGGATTCGCCGGGAAAAACCGATGTTTCCATCGGTTCACTTGCGGCAAGGCAACCCCTGAAGAGAAAAAGCTTTTTTTCGATCACTCCCGAAAGCTGGAGCAGTTGCTTCCACTGCGATTCAGTGTCGAGGGCATTCGCTGCCCTGGGGTGGAAAACCGGTGCGTCGACGCATTGCTGAAAACAGGCGAACCAGTGCTGCAGCAATGCCAGCAAATCATGGACATCGACGTCGTTTGGACGGGTGGAATCGGCCATGGGATAAGCTCCTGCGTTCCTGAAAGTGCGAGTAGCCTATTCCACGGATGCGACAGCTAATGTCGTATTCGACAAGGCGGGTATCGGCTTCAGTCTTTTTCCAGTAGTGCCCGCACATGAGCCGTAGCGCTCGCCGCCAGGGCCGGCAGGTGGTAGCCGCCTTCCAGCAGCGACACGGCCCGGCCGGAAGCGGAGGTTTGCGTGGCGTCGAGCACGGCGCGGGTGAGCCAGTAATAATCGGCCTCCTCCAGTTCCATGGATGCCAGGGGGTCGTCGCGGTGGGCGTCGAAGCCGGCGGAGAAGAAGACCATCTCCGGTTCGAAGCGCTGCAAGGCGGGCAGGATGCGGCGGGAAAACGCGGCCCGATATGAAGCGCTGCCGGTACCCGCCGGCAAGGGCACGTTGAGGATGTGATCGCTTTGCGTGTCGGCCCCGTTGTGGGGGTATAGAGGATGCTGGAAGGTGGAGCAAAACAGCACCCGCGGCTCGTCGCGGAAGATGTCTTCCGTGCCGTTGCCGTGGTGCACGTCGAAATCCACGATGGCCACCCGCTTGAGTCCGTGAACGTGGATGGCGTGCGCCGCCGCCACCGCGACGTTGTCCACAAAGCAGAAGCCCATGGCTTTGGATTTTTCCGCGTGGTGTCCCGGCGGACGGACGTTGCAGAAGGCCCGCTCGATCTCGCCGCGAAAAATGGCGTCCACCGCCGTCACCCCGGCGCCGGCGGCGGCCAGCAGCGCGTCCCAGGTGTGGTGATTCATGCCGGTGTCCGGGTCCAGGAATGCGTATTGGCCCGGTTCCGGCCGCATGTGCTCCAGCCCATCGAGATAAGCGGCGGCATGTACCCGGCCGAGTTGTTCCAATGTGGCCGGGTGGGCGGTGATTTGGCTCATGCGGTCGAGCAGGCCGTCTGTTTGCAGCTTTGTTTCGATGGCCTGGAGGCGCTCGGGGCTTTCCGGGTGTCCGGGGACGATGACGTGCAAACGGCAGGCGGGGTGGGTGACGTAGGCGACTTTCATAGCGGTTCCTCCCCGTCGGCGGTGTAGTGCACTGCCAGCCAGACGGTTTCGCGATCTTCCGCCGTCCACTCCACCCGGTGCCGAACGTGGGCGGGGAGCAGGCAATAATCCCCTTCCGAGAGAAGGACCGGCTGTTCCCGGCCCTCGACAGCCAGCCGCGCCGCGCCTTTCAGAACCACTACCCATTCGTGCCAGGGCTGGTCGTACCAGAAGTTCTCCGGCGAGCGGTGGCCGCGGGAGACGATGCGTTCGATGCGGAAATCCTTGCCGCGCAGCAGGTCGAGGAAACTTTCCTCTGCTGGGTTGGACTGAATAGGGGGGAACAGGTTGCCATTTTGCAAGGGGATGGTGTTCATAGGGCGCTCCTGACAGGCTGTTTCAATCCGATTATCGAGTTCACGGAGGCTGGAAATCCATGCCCGTCAAGCAAGTCCTGAGCGAACAGCGCGTTCCGGTCAAAATCTGGACCGACGACGTGGACGAAGGTTCGAAGCGGCAACTGGCCAATGTGGCCACGCTGCCTTTCATCCATCATCACGTGGCCGCCATGGCCGACGTGCACTACGGCCTGGGGGCGACCATCGGTTCGGTGCTCGCCACCAGGAACGCCATCATCCCGGCGGCGGTAGGGGTGGATATCGGCTGCGGCATGATCGCCAGCCGCCTGTCGCTCACCGCCAAGGACATCGACGAAAAATCCCTGAAGAAGGTGTTCGACCAGATCGGCCGCGACGTGCCGGTGGGCCGCGGCCAGCATCCGGACGACCACGCCCTGCTGGACGCCGCCCGGCCGTTCGCCCCGCGCCTGGCGGCGATGGTGCAGAAACATCCGGACCTTCTCAAGCGCGTGGGCAAATATTCAAACTGGGTGAATCAGATGGGCACTCTGGGCGGCGGCAACCATTTCATCGAGGTGTGCCTGGACGAGGCGGGGTTCCTCTGGATCATGCTGCACTCGGGGAGCCGGGGCATCGGCAACGCTCTGGCCGATTATTTCATCGAACTGGCCCGCGGCGACATGGAGCGCTGGATGATCCAGCTTCCCGACCGCGATCTGGCCTACCTTCCCGAAGGGAGCGCCCATTTCGAGGACTACGTGGAAGCGGTGCACTGGGCCCAGGAATACGCCTACCGGAACCGCCAGTGCATGCTCGATCTGGTGCTGGCGGCACTGCGCCGCCATCTGCCGCCGTTCACGGTGACCGGCGAAGTCGTCAACTGCCATCACAACTATGTGGCGCTGGAACACCATTACGGGGCCGATGTGTGGGTCACGCGCAAGGGCGCCATCCGGGCGCGGCAGGGCGACCTGGGCATCATTCCCGGCAGCATGGGCGCGCGGTCCTATATCGTGCGCGGCAAGGGGAATGCGGAAAGCTTCGACTCCTGCGCCCACGGCGCCGGCCGGCGCATGTCCCGCACGGCGGCGGAGAAGACCTTCACCGAAGCCGACCTGAAAAACCAGACCGAGGGCGTCATCTGCCGCAAGGACAAGGGCGTGATCGACGAAATTCCCGCTGCCTACAAAAACATTGACGAGGTGATGGCCAACCAGTCCGACCTGGTGGAGGTGGTGCACACGCTGAAGCAGGTGGTGTGCGTGAAAGGATGAAATCGGGATTGGATGAAAATCGGGTGTCCAACGCAATTTGTTGCGGATTTAAGGATAGAATCCGCGCCCTGCGCCGCTTTCTCGCGGTGCCGGCTACCGTTTAATCAGGAGACTTTAGTAATGGCCAGAAAAAACTTTCCGCCCACGCGTCCGCCCACCAATCCGGTGGCCAAGTTCGCCGTGCGTTTCAACAAAGCCGTCGTGTTCCAGGACAAGACCCGCTACTCGCGGAAGCGGAAGCACAAGAGCCGCGAACCTTTCCCCATCGCTCTGCACGGCGGGCCGATGGGGAAAGGTTCGCCCTGGAGCACGCCGCTCGTGCAGATAGCCGCGGACGCAGGGAACGATTTGCCAAGGTAACCGGATAGATCGTAAAATTGTGCGTTTATGCCGGCTTGCGGCGTAAATACTCCTTGCCTTACCGGGGTTTTCCGGGAGGCTGCATTGAATCCACAAGGGGACAGCATGCGTCATTACGAAATCATTTTCATGGTGCACCCCGACCAGAGCGCCCAGGTCGGCGCCATGGTCGAGCGTTACCGCAATCTCATCGAATCCGCCTCCGGACGCATCCATCGCCTGGAAGACTGGGGGCGCCGCCAGTTGGCCTATCCGATCAACAAGGTGCACAAGGCGCACTACGTGTTGATGAACATCGAATGCGGCCAGGAAGTGCTGGACGAACTGGAAAGCGGTTTCCGTTTCAACGACGCCGTGCTGCGCAGCCTGACGGTGCGTCGCGATGGGCCGGTCACCGAAGCGTCTCCGCTGGCCAAGGGTGAGTCCGCCGTCGCCGCCGAATCCGCCGAGGAAGAGTCCGCCGAGGAAACTTCCGCGCCGGAAGCCGGCGCCTGATCACGCATCAATCGAACACGAGGAACCATAACCATGGCGCGCCAGTTCAGAAAAAAGAGATATTGCCGCTTCACCGCCGAAGGGGTGACGGAAATCGACTACAAGGACATCGACACCCTCCGCGAGTTCGTCAGCGAAACCGGTAAGATCGTCCCCAGCCGGATCACCGGCACCAGCGCGAAATATCAGCGTCAGCTGACCACGGCGATCAAGCGCGCCCGTTTCCTGGCGCTGCTGCCGTTCTGCGACGCACACCACCGCTGATACCCCTCTGGCGGGGAGCCCCGAGCGATGCGATCCCTGGCTGCCTTTACCCTGAGAGGGCGTACTCAGGCCGCAATCGCGACGTTGGGCGTCATGGCCCTTTCCCTGGTCTTGCCGCCCGCCGGCTTGGTCAGTCTGGCGCTGATTGCGCTGGTGACCTTGCGCAACGGTGGCAGGGAAGGGCTGGAACTCGTCGGGCTGGCGGCGCTGTTCAGCGCCGTGGCGGGTTCGCTGGCGGTGGGCAATCCTTGGGCCGCAGCGGTCTATGCCGTTGCGCTTTGGTTGCCCATGTGGGGCGTGGCTTTGGTGTTGCGCGAGCGCATCAGTCTGCCTCTGGCGCTGCAGGCGGCGATGCTGCTGGGCATTTTGGCCGTTCTGGGATTCTTCGCCTGGAACAAGCAGCCCGCGCTGTTCTGGGAGAGCTTCCTGAGTACGCTGTTCCGCCCCATGCTGGAAAACGCGCCCACGCCTGAAGATGCTGCGCAGTTAAAAGGGCATCTGGTGCAGGCCTCGGAGTACATGACCGGCATCGTCGCCGCAGGGCTCGCGACCACGCTGATTATGGCCCTGTTCCTGGCCCGCTGGTGGCAAGCGGAGCTGTTCAATCCCGGTGGGTTCGGCAAGGAATATCTGGCGATACGCGCGCCCGGTCTTTTGTCGTTGCTGACGCTGGGGTTGCTGGCGACGGCGGTTTGGGGGAGCGAGGAGATCGGCCGGCTGTGCCGCAATCTGTTGGTGGTACTTACGGTGCTGTATTTGTGTATCGGCACGGCGACGCTTCACAGCCTGTGCGCGAATGTTCGCTGGCGACGCTGGTTGTTGGTGCTGTTGTACGGGGTGGTTTTCATCGTACCCCAGGCGATTCTGCCCATCGCCCTGTTCGGGCTGGCGGATAGTTGGGCAGACTGGCGCCGCCTGAAACGGCCCCGCGCCGCATAAACCAAACTGGATCATTTTTTTACGTTTTCGAGGTATTGAACGATGGAAGTCATTCTGCTGCAAAAGATCGGCAAATTGGGCAACCTGGGCGATAAGGTTGCGGTGAAGCCCGGCTACGCTCGCAACTATCTCCTTCCCCAAGGCAAGGCGACTCTCGCGACGGCGGCCAAACTGGCTGAATTCGAGCAACGGCGCGTCGAGTTGGAGAAGCTGGCTTTGGAAGGTCTGTCTGCCGCGCAGGCTCGCGCTGCGGCAATCGGCCAACTGAATATCACGATCGCTCAGAAAGCGGGTGAGGAAGGCAAGCTGTTCGGTTCCGTGGGCGTCAAGGACATTGTGGACGCAATGAACAATGCGGGCATCGCGATTAACAAGCAGGACGTGCGTCTGCCCAACGGCCAGGCCATCCGTCAGGTGGGAGACTATGAAATCCAGATTCATCTCCATACCGACGTGAACGCCACTTTGGCGTTGAAAGTCGCCGCTGAATAAGACCCTGTCTCCGTCCCGACGGTTCTTGAACAGGCTCTGATCCATGCTCGTCGTCACCGGCGGAGCCGGGTTCATCGGCTCCAATCTGGTCAAGGCTCTCAACCAGCGGGGTCGGAGCGACGTGCTGGTGGTGGACGACCTTCAGGACGGGAGAAAATTCAGGAATCTGGCCGATTGCGAGATCGCCGATTACCTGGACAAGGACAAGTTCTTCGAAGCCTTGCGTGACGGCGGTCACCGCCATTCGGCGTTTCAGGCCGTGTTTCATCAGGGCGCTTGTTCCGTTACCACCGAATGGAACGGGCGCTACATGATGGAAAACAACTTCGAGTTTTCCAAGCGCCTGCTGCATTTTTGCGCCGAACGCGAGATTCCGTTCATCTACGCGTCCAGCGCTTCCGTCTACGGCGCAGGCTCCGGATTTGGCGAAAGCCGGGTCAACGAGGCGCCGCTCAACGTCTACGGCTATTCGAAGTTCCTGTTCGACCAGTACGTGCGGCTTCACGCTCACGCATTGAAAAATCAGATCGTCGGACTGCGCTACTTCAACGTCTACGGTCCGCGTGAAGCCCATAAGGGCAGCATGGCCAGCGTGGCTTTCCATCTGCGCAACCAGTTGCTGGAAACCGGGCGGGTGCGATTGTTCGAGGGTTGCCAGGGCTATGCCGACGGCGAACAGCGCCGCGATTTCGTTTACGTCGAGGACGTGGCGGCCGCGAATCTGTGGTTTCTCGATCACCCCGAGGCCAGTGGCATTTACAACGTCGGCACCGGACGCAGCCAGCCATTCAACGACGTCGCCCGCGCGGTGCTGGGTCATTACAGGCGCGGGGAGATCGAATACATTCCTTTTCCCGGCCCCCTCAAGGGCAGCTACCAGAGCTTCACGGAGGCCGATTTGACCCAGTTGCGCGCCGTCGGATGCGACGTGCGTTTCCGGCCCGTGGAGGACGCCGTTCCGTTGTACATGGAGTGGCTGGACCGCCAGGGTTGAACGGGTACGCCGTGGGTTTTCTGTATTCCCTGCTTTTTTACCTGCTGGTACCGTTTATTCTTTTACGGCTGGCCTACAAGGGCCGCCGCGTTCCGGGTTACCGTTCCCGCTGGCGGGAGCGCTTCGCTTTGCAGCCCATCCCCGAATCCGAGCGCGGCGCAATCTGGGTTCATGCCGTGTCGGTGGGGGAGGTGGAGGCCGTCGTGCCGCTGATCCGCGCCTTGCAAGCGCGCGGACGGGTCTTGCTGACCACGACCACGCCGACGGGCTCTGCACGGGTGCAGTCCCTGTTCGGCAACACCGTGTCGCACGTATATCTGCCTTATGATTTGCCCGATGCGGTCCAGCGGTTCCTGGACGGTTACCGTCCGCCCATGGCGATCTTCATGGAGTTGGAAATCTGGCCCAACCTGTTCGCCGGCTGCGGGAAGCGCGCCATCCCCCTGTTCCTCATCAACGCAAGGCTCTCGGAAAAGTCCGCCCGCGGTTATCGGCGGCTCCCCGGATTCGTCGCCGCGACGCTGGCCAACGTCACCCGGCTCTGCGCGCAAGGCGAAACGGATGCGGCACGCTTTGCCGCGCTCGGTTTGCCGGCAGATCGCATCGTCGTCACCGGCAGCATCAAATTCGATCTGGAACTGCCGGAGGATTTGCCGGCGCGGGGGAGACTTTTGCGCGCCTCCCTGTTCGGGCAGCGGCCGGTTTGGATTGCCGCCAGCACCCACGCCGGCGAGGAAGAACAGGTGCTGGAAGTCTTTCAAGGCTTGCGTCGCGACTATCCCGACTTGCTCCTCCTGCTGGCACCGCGCCATCCCGAGCGCGCATCGGAAATTTGCAGCCTTTGCCGGCAGCGCGGACTGCGTTACCTGACCCGTACTGCCGGGATGCCCTGCACATCCGACACGGCGGTGTTCATTCTGGATACGCTGGGAGAACTGAAACAGTTTTATGGCGCGGGAGACATCGCCTTCATCGGCGGCAGCCTGGTTCCGGCAGGCGGGCACAATGTACTGGAACCCGCTGCGCTGGGCGTGCCGATTCTTTTCGGTCCTCTGATGGATAACTTCATCGAGATCAGCCGCAAACTCCTGGCGGAACAGGGCGCGGTTCAGATCAGTCACCGGTCGGAACTGAGCGACGAGGTTTCCAGGCTGCTGGCGGACCCCGCCGCCCGAGAACGACTGGGAGAAAATGCCCGGCGGTTCCTCACCGCCAACCGCGGCGCGCTTCAGGCTACCCTGCGCTGCTTGCCCGGCGCATTCCAGAAGGACTGATTTCGATTAAACCGGGCTAGACAATGGATGCTCAGAATTTAGCCCTATCTTTATCTTGGCAAACGGCTAAGATTTTTAGTAACATTTACCGTTTAAATGCAATGGCATCAAGTCTGGAGTGTACGGAATGAAGACGTTTAGCGCGAAACCGGCTGAGGTAAAGCGTGACTGGTACATCATCGATGCGGATGGAAAAACGCTGGGCCGGTTGTGCACGGAGGTTGCCCGTCGCTTGCGCGGCAAACACAAGCCGGTTTACACGCCTCACGTCGACACGGGTGACTACATCATCATCGTGAACGCCGAGAAGGTACGCGTTACCGGCGACAAGGAAAAAGACAAGGTGTATTACCGGCATACCGGCTACATCGGCAACATGAAGTCCACATCGCTCGGGAAGATGCGCCAGACTCATCCGGAACGAATCATCCAGATCGGCGTGCAGGGCATGCTCCCCAAGAACCCTTTGGGCAGGGCCATGTATCGCAAGCTGAAAGTCTACAAGGGCGCTGACCACGGCCACCAGGCCCAGCAGCCCATGCCTTTGGAAATCTGAACTCTACTTACGGAGCCATCGAAATGGCGGAATCACACTATTACGGAACCGGGCGCCGCAAGAGCGCCGTGGCGCGCGTCTTTGCCAAGCGGGGCAATGGCAGCATCACGATCAACAAGCGCACGCTGGAACAGTATTTCGGCAGGAAGACGGACTGCATGATCGTCCGCCAGCCGCTGGAACTGGTCAAGATGACGGAACAGCTGGACATCACCGTGACCGTCGCCGGCGGCGGCCCGTCCGGCCAGGCGGGGGCGATTCGCCACGGCATCACCCGCGCCTTGCTGGAACTCAGCGAAGACCTGCGCCCCGCGCTGCGCAAAGCCGGATTCGTAACTCGCGATGCGCGCGAGGTCGAACGCAAGAAAGTCGGTCTGCACAAGGCCAGAAAGCGGCCGCAGTACTCCAAGCGTTAATCCCTTTTCCTGGGGGATCGTCTAGCGGCAGGACTACGGACTCTGACTCCGTCAACCTAGGTTCGAATCCTAGTCCCCCAGCCAAAAAATCAAAGGGTTACAGTCTAAAGGTCTGTAACCCTTTTGTTTTAGTCACTCGGGGGCGTTTACTGCATGGAAAGGGCGCAGGGGAGCGCAGTCGATAGTCGTGTCAGCGTTCTTCCTGAAAATTCGCGAAGGATTGCCTGACGATTGCACTATTTTGTGAATGACCTCACGTTCTAGTCATGTACTCCGTATACAATGATGAGCGTGTGAACAATAGGAGGCTCACCATGAAACCTTTAAAAACTTTCGGCGTCATCGCCATCCTTGCAAGTTCGTCCGTACTGGCCGACCCTGCCGCCAATTCCGGTCTGGTCAGTGTTTTCCCGGGACAGACCGCCAATCTCCACGTCGTCAACCTCGCTAGTGATACCAAGACGTGCAGCTTCGATCTGTCCTTCATCGACGCAGCAGGCGTTACCGTCGCTGGGCCGTTGCCAGTGGCTAACCTGGCCGGGGATCAGTCTGCGACTTTGCAATATCCGGCGACAAGTTCGGCGGCGATTCGCGCGCATATCGACTTTGAACCCCAGGTGAATGCGAGCTTGACGTTGGGCCAGGCTGATTTATTGAACGGCTGCTACCGGCTGGTCCCGACTTTCGAAGTGACCGATGGGACATCGGCGCAAGTGCTCAATACCCGGTTCTATGGCATGCCCAGCCCGGAAAAAGGCAAAAGGCTCGACAAGGTCAAGATTTGCCACAAACCCAATAGTCCTGCCGAGAAGACCCTGGAGATACCCGTTGCAGCGCTGAAAGGCCATGTGGGCCATGGAGACAGCGTTGGAGAGTGCGACGACGATTAAGAACAAGATCCCTTTGCGGCTTGGTCGGCCGGAGGGGGCAAGCCAGCGGTAGCGAAGGCATCCCCCGATCATCCGCCTTCAAAAGCCCTGCGAGCAGTCGCAGGGCTTTTTTATTTCTGACGCCCGGCGTCGGCGGAGGGCGCGGGCCGCGCGGGTTCCAGCGGGATCGGCTGGGAGAAGAGCGGACCTTGCCCATAGTGGATGCCGAGCGCACTCAGGAATTCGCGCGTGGACTGGTCCTGAACGTTCTGTGCGACAAGGCGGACGTGCATGTGCTCGCCGATATCCTGGATGGCACGCACGATGGCGGCATCGATAGGGTCGGAGCCGGCGCGGCCGGTGAGGCTGCTGTCGATTTTCAGGAAATCCAGGGGCAGATTGCGTATGTAGCCGAACGACGAAATACCGCCGCCGAATTGGCCGAGACAGAATCGGTAACCGGCCTTCTTGCCGGCCAGCATGAACGATTGCACCAGGCTGAAATTCTGCACCAGGTCGTCCTCGCTGATTTCGAAGCAGATCTGCTGCGGCGAGATTCCGAAGTGTTTGCTCTGCTCGAACAGGAACGCGGTAAAGCTGCTGTCGGCCAAGGTGACCGACGACAGATGGATGGCATGCACCACGGGCGGGTCGAGGGGTGGAGCGGCTGGCGGGAGTCTGGAAAGCAATTTCCCGATGCCCCAGCGTTCTATGGATGGAACCAGGTTGAGTCGCTGCGCACTGGGCATAAAGGCCGACGCGGTCAGAGGCGCCTGATTGGGCTCGTGCAGTTGCAGCAGCACCTCGCGATAGGTCGGCGCCGACTGATGGCCAGCCTGGAGCGCTTGCGCATCCCAACTGAACAGCCGGAAATAGTCGTGGTCCGCTGCCGCAGACAGTCGCTCGCTCCAGGGCGCCGGTGGCGGTGTCCCTTTGTCGCGTTGTGGAGCCGAAGCCACGTAGACGCGGTCGCGGCCCTGTTCCTTGGCGTGATAGCAGGCTTGGTCGGCGGCACTGATGGTCTCCTCGACCCCCAGGCCGGGCTGTAGCCCGAAAAGGCCGATGCTGACGCCGATTTCGAAAAATTTGCCGTCCCAGGTGAAGCGGAAGCGCTTGACCGCGTCGCGGATCTTTTCTGCCACGGCTGCTCCGTGTTCCGTGGCGGTATTGAGCAACACCGCGCAGAACTCGTCCCCGCCGATGCGGGCCAGAACATCGTTGGCGCGCAGGCATTCGCTCATTAAATTGGAAACCTGTCGCAGCAGTTCGTCGCCGGCGTTGTGTCCGCAGGTATCGTTGACCACCTTGAACTTGTCCAGATCCATGTAGCAGAGCGTGTGCTGGCGGGATCGCTCTTCGGTCTCGGATTGAAGTCGCTGCAACAGCGACAGGAGTTCGCGCCGGTTGATGAGCCCGGTCAGCGGGTCCAGGCTGGCGTGCATGTGCATCTGATGACTCAGGGAGCGCTGCTCGGCGACGTCCTTCATGACGATTACCGAGCCAATGACCGTTTTCGTGCGGTCGTGAACCGGAGTGGCTGCGACGTCCACCGCCAGTTCCTGTTTGTGTTCCCCGATGAGCAGGACGTCCTGGCGGAATTTGACGGTCTTACCGATCCGGATCGCGCGTGTCGCCGGGTCGACCAGCGGCTCGCGCTTTTTCTCGTCGATCAGGTGGATGACCTGTCCGAACGCCATGCCCTTGTATTGATGTTCCACCAATCCGGTCAGCCGTTGCGCAAAGGGGTTCATGTACTGGATGAAACCGTCCGCATTGGTGGTGATGATGCCGTCCTCGACGCCGTCCAGCGTTCGCTGCAGACGTTCGAGTTCGGCGTTGTCGGTCAGCGCTCTTTGCTTGAAGGCGGTGATGTCGTCGAAGAAGTAGACGTATTCGCTCCCGCCCTGCTGCGTGAGCAACGGCAGGGTGCTGAGCTTGACGACCCTCCCGGTGGGTTCGGCGACCAGCGCGTAGTCCCCTTGCTGGAACGGCAGGGTGCTGAGCTTGGCTACCCGGCCCGAGGGTTCGGCCACGAGAGCGTAGTCGCCCTGGTAGATCGGGCCTTGGGTCTTGACGGGACGGTCTATCCAATCCGCAATGCCGGTGCCGATAAGCTGATCGGCGGGACGTCCCATCAGCTTGACGAAGCGGCTGTTGACGGCGCCGATCGTGCCCTGGGCGTCGGCGATGCAGTACGCCAGCGGCATCTCGTCGAGAATCTTTTGATCCAGAAACAGGTCCCGCTCCACGCGGTCGCGGTGGGCCGCCTCGTTGCTGCGATCGGTGACGGACAGGACCAGCCGGCGCTCGGCGCTGTC
>DATDOO010000051.1:0-4619 GCA_035293245.1 Methylococcaceae bacterium | reverse complement strand
CGCTCGACGAGGCGCGGGGTCACGACCTGGCCCCGATTGGCCAGGATGGCGGTGGCGCGCGCCAGTTGCAAGGGCGTGGTCTGCACATAACCCTGGCCGATGCCGGCGCTCAAGGTCTCGCCGGGGTACCACGGCTGGTGGCGGGTCTGGAATTTCCATTCGCGCGAGGGTAACAAGCCCGTCGCTTCCCCGGTAATGTCGATGCCGCTTTTGTCGCCGAAGCCGAACTGGCCGAGAAAGGCGTGAATGCGATTGATTTCCAGGTGATGGGCCAGGTCGTAAAAATACACGTCGCAGGATTCGGTGATGGCGGTGGCGAGATCGACCGAGCCGTGGCCGTATTTTTTCCAGTCCCGGTAGCGGTGATCGACGTTGGGCAACTGGTAGTAACCGGGGCAATAAACCCGGTGGTTGATGGAGATCTCGCCGCTTTCCAATCCCGCCAGCCCCATGAAAGGCTTGAGCGTCGAGCCGGGCGGGTATTGGCCGCGGATGGCGCGGTGATACAGGGGCTGGGCTTTGTCGTTCTGCAGGGCGTTGTAGCTAGCGTCGTCGATGCCGGTGACGAAGGGATTGGGATCGAAACCCGGCTTGCTGGCCAGCGCCAGCACCTTGCCGGTGGCGTTTTCCAGCGCCACCACGGCGCCGTCGTGCTCGCCCAGCGCCTCGTAGGCGGTTTTCTGCAAACCGATGTCCAGGCTCAGGTGCAGATCGGAACCCGACTCCGGCGGCGTCATCCCCACTACTTCGATGGCGCGGCCCTGGACGTTGGTTTCGATTTCCTCGTAGCCGATGCGGCCGCGCAACGCACTTTCGTAGGTTTTTTCCAGGCCGGTCTTGCCCATGTGCAAGGCGCCGCGATAGGCGGCGGGGTCGAGGATTTTCAGGTCTTCCTCGGTGATGCGTCCCACGTAGCCGATGACGTGGGACGCGTAATGCCCATAAGGATAGCGCCGTACCAGCCGCCCCTGGATGGACACGCCGGGAAAATCCGCCAGGCGCACGGCGAAGCGCGCCAGTTCCTCGTCGTTGAGCTTGAAACGCACCGGGATGCTCTCGAAGGACTTGTTGCGCCGCCTGAGCGTGTGAAAACGGCTGATTTCCTCCTCGCTCAAGGAAAGGAGTTCCTGCAGTTCCTTCAGGGTCTGCGCGAGGTCGGGCACTTGTTCCGGTACGATTTCCAGGCTGTAAATCGGCACGTTCTCGGCCAGCAGTTCGCCGTTGCGGTCGTAGATGAGCCCCCGCGTCGGCGGCAGGGGAGATATCTTGACGTGATTCTCCCGCGAGAGCGACATGTAGTGCGCGTGCCCCATGACCTGCAGGTAGATCAGGCGCGTCGCGAGCCCCAGCGCCGCCAGCGCGGTCACGACCAGCGCCACCACCACTCGGTTCACGAACAGGCGGTTTTCCAGAAAAGAGTCGCGCAGGGTCAGGTGGCGGGACATGCCGGGAGACTTCAGCGTACGTGGAAAATGCGGCGGACATGCCGCAGCGACAGGTACACCAGGGGCCAGAGCAGCGCGCCGAGGGGCACGGACAGCCAGTAAGCCCAGCCGAACGGCCCATCTCCCTTGACGCGGAGGATCCAGAAGTCGATGCCGTGCGCCAGGAACAAATAGCCCAGAACGGCCAGGGTTTGCTGGGTCAGGGGGTGCAGGCGCAGGCGCTGGTATAGCTTCAGGCACAGCCAGGCGACCAGCGAATAGGCGAACGCCTGCTGCCCGAGCATCTTGCCGGTCAGCGCATCGGCCAGGAGGCCGATGCACCACGCCACCCCGACGCCCACGGCTTCCGGGAGCGCGAGATGCCAGTAGATCAGGACGAGCAGGAGCCAGTCGGGATTGTGCTTCGCCAGCTCCGCAGGCAACGGCAGGATGCGCAGCAGCATCGCCGCGCCGAAACTGAGCAGGATGAACAGCCTCCCGTGGGGCCTAACGGCGTGCATCGCTGGCGGGTGCGACGGGCTGCGCCGCCTCGGGTGCCGCATTTTCGCCGGCTTCGATCTTGGAGCGGTCGCGGTTCCAGGCGATGAGCAATTCCCGGCTGCGGTCGAGCTTGGCCAGCGGTTTGGCGGTAACGAGTGCGAACGGCCGGCCCGATTGCGGCATCACCGTGGCGACGCTGGCCACCGGATAACCCGCCGGGAACACGCCGCCCAACCCCGAAGTGACCAGCAAATCCCCCGGTTCGATGTCGGCGTTGTTGGGCAGGTAGGGAAGCAGCACCTGGTTGCTCCGGCCTGCGCCGACGGCGACGGTCAGGAGGCCGTTGCGCACCACCTGCACGGGCACGGCGTGGTTGGGATCGGTGATCAGAATGACCTCGGCGGTAAACGGCGCGACGCGCAGCACCTGGCCGATGATGCCGTTCTCGTCCAGCACCGGCTGTGCCTTGCGGATGCCGAAGCGGCTGCCCTTGTTGATGGTGACCACGTGCTGATAGGGGTCCATCTGCACGGCGAGCAGTTCGGCCACCAGGAGTTGCTCGCCCAGTTTGTAGGTGGTGTCGAGCAGGGTGCGCAGGCGGATATTTTCCTTCTCCAGCGCGGCGTAAGTCAGGAGGCGGGTTTTCAGGAAGGTCTGCTCGTCCTTCAGCCGCTGGTTATCCTTGACCAGCGCGGTGTAGGAGGAAAACGCCTCCCACAGCTTCTCCACCATGCGGATGGGGACGTTCACCGCCTGCTGCAAGGGGTAGAGCGGCGCCACCAACGCGGCGCGCAATTCGGGCAACACACCCCGATGATCCGCCGCCATCAGCGCTGCCGCCGCCAGCAGAGCCGCCAACAAACGCAGATTGACGGAAGGGCCCTTGGCGAAAATCCGCTTCATGTCCTACCGCCTCCGGGCATGGGACGCACGGGCTGGGGTTAAGTGGGGAATCACTCCAGGGCGATGAAGCCCGCCGCGCCTTTCTCGTCCAGCATTTCCAGCACCCGGCCGCCGCCGCGCGCCACGCAGGTGAGGGGGTCTTCGGCGACGTGCACCGGCAGGCCGGTTTCCTCGGAAATCAGACGGTCCAGGTCGCGCAGCAGCGCGCCGCCGCCGGTGAGGAAGATGCCGCGCTCGGCCACGTCCGCACCCAGTTCCGGGGGCGTGCGTTCCAGCGCCATGCGCACCGCGCCCACAATGCCGGTAAGGGGTTCGTGCAGGGCTTCGAGGATTTCGTTGCTGTTGAGCACGAAGCTCCGCGGCACGCCCTCGGCCACGTTGCGGCCTTTGACCTCGATCTCCTTCAGCTCGTTGCCGGGATAGGCGGTGCCGATTTCCTTCTTGATACGCTCGGCGGTGGTTTCGCCGATGAGGGTGCCGTAATTGCGCCGGACGTAGTTGATGATGGCCTCGTCCAGCCGGTCGCCGCCGACGCGCACCGATTCGGCGTACACCACGCCGTTGAGGGAAATGACCGCCACTTCCGAGGTGCCGCCGCCGATGTCCAGCACCATGGAGCCGCAAGCCGCATCCACCGGCAAGCCGGCGCCCACCGCGGCGGCCATGGGTTCCTCGATCAGGTACACCTCCCGCGCGCCGGCGCCGGCGGCGGACTCGCGGATGGCGCGCCGCTCCACCTGGGTCGAGCCGCAGGGCACGCAGATCAGCACCCGCGGGCTGGGGCGGAACAGGCGGGTTTCGTGCACCTTGTGGATGAAGTACTGCAACATCTTTTCCGTGACCGTGAAATCGGCGATCACGCCGTCCTTCAGCGGGCGAATGGCGGTGATGTTGCCCGGCGTGCGCCCCAGCATCATCTTGGCCTCGGCGCCGACGGCGGCGATGGTCTTGGTGCCGCGCGCGCTGTCCTCGCGGATGGCGACCACCGACGGCTCGTTGAGCACAATGCCCTGGCCGCGCATGTAAATCAGCGTGTTGGCCGTACCCAGGTCGATGGAGAGATCGTTGGAAAACAGTCCGCGCAGTCGTCTGAACATGATGGGATGAAACCGGGATTGGGAAGCTTTTCGATATTTTATCCGGCAACCTGGCCAGCAAGTCGCCCGATCAATGGGATATTATATCCGATCAAGTCTCTTTGCCCGATTTTTGGAGCGATTTCATGCTGAATGCGGAGGATGTGAACAAAATCGCCTGGCTGGCGCGCCTCAAGATCGATGCCGACAAGGCGGAGTCGTACGCACGCGATTTGTCCGGGATTCTGGACTTCGTGGCGCAAATGAACGCCGTGGATACGGCGGGAATCGAGCCCCTGGCCCACCCCCTGGACCAGACCCAGCGTTTGCGCCCCGACCGCGTTACGGAACCGGACCAGCGCGAGCTCTTTCAGTCCATCGCGCCGCAAGTGGACGCCGGCTTGTACCTGGTACCCAAGGTGATCGAATGAAAGTCCTGCACGAAAAGACCCTCTCCGAACTGTCCCGGGGATTGGCCGCCGGCGAATTCAGCAGCCGGGAATTGACCGACGCGTTCCTGGCCCGCATCGAAAAATACAATGGCCCGATCAACGCCTTCGTCACCGTCACGGCGGAAAGCGCACGGCAGGCGGCGGAAGCCGCCGACGCCTCGCGCGCCAAGGGGGCAGCGGGTTCCTTGACCGGCATCCCCATCGCCCAGAAGGACATCTTCTGCACGCAAGGGGTCAGGACCTCCTGCGGCTCGAAGATGCTG
>DATDOO010000050.1:0-6043 GCA_035293245.1 Methylococcaceae bacterium | reverse complement strand
CCACGGCTAAGCTGCGACAACCGGTCGAACCAAATCTTGAAGTCGGAGGTTTTCATGAGGACGCCCTCCTGGGTTGGATGCGTTTATCTCATTGGACAAAAAATCCATTTCAACGTTTAACGCAGACATAGCCTTTTTTTTGCCCGCATTGCGGCTTCGGCTGCTCCGATTCACAATAGCCTCCCGTTTTTTCCGTTTGGCGAGGCGAGCGATGGCTTCCAAGGTGGCCCTGATCACGGGTGCGGCGCGGCGCATCGGCGCAAGCATTGCCCGCCGTCTGCACGAGGCCGGTTACAACGTCATCGTCCACTACGGCCATTCGGCGGACACGGCGGAAGCCTTGTGCAACGAACTGAACGCTGCGCGGCCGGCTTCCGCGCTGTGCCTCCAGGCCAATCTGCACCAGGTGGACCGCCTGCCCGATTTCGCCTGGCGGGCGGCCTCCCTGTGGGACGGCCTGGACGTGCTGGTCAACAACGCGTCCGTCTTCCAGGCCACCCCTTTCCACGACGCCGGCGAAGCCCAATGGGACGAACTGCTCGGCGTCAACCTCAAGGCCCCTTTCTTCCTCTGCCAGGCTGCCGCGCCCTTCCTACACGACAGGCGCGGCGCGATCGTCAACATCGCCGACCTTTACGCCGAGCGCCCCTTGCCGGGTTATGCGATCTACAGCATCGCCAAGGCAGGACTGGTGGCGATGACCCGCGCCTTGGCCAAGGAACTGGCCCCCGAGGTGCGGGTAAATGCGGTGGCGCCGGGGGCAATCCTCTGGCCGGAACAGGAAACGGACAGCGCCCGTCAGGCGGAAATCCTCGCCCGCGTCCCTTTGCGGCGGATGGGTAACCCCGAGGACATCGCCCGCGCCGTGCTGTTTCTGGCGCGCGACGCGGATTATGTGACGGGACAGACGTTATCGGTGGACGGCGGACGGGGTTTGTTCATCTGACCGCCCAGGGCGGCTCGATGCGCCGCTGCTCCAGGCCGGTCTTGTCGAAAGCGGCCCACAGTTCGGCAAAAGTCTCCCCCGACACCGGATGTTTGAGGTTCGGGGCGATTTCCGCCAAAGGCTCGAGCATGAAGGCGTAGCGGGTCAGCTCTTCCCGCGGCAGGTAGGGCTTCTGGTGCCAGCGCACCAGGTCGCCGTAAAGAATGAGATCGAGGTCGATGGTGCGCGGAGCGAATTTCGTGTAGCCCCGCCCGCGGCCGCTTAGGGTCTCGATATCGCTTAGGGCCGCCGCCACTTCCTCCACGCTTTCTTCCGTCGAAAATCCCGCCACCAGGTTGTAGAACGGGTCGCCGACGAAGCCGACGGCAGCGGTTTCGTAGACGCTGGAGAGGCGCAAGGGGCCACCGAAGCGCTGTTCCAGCGCGCGCAGGGCGGCGGGGATGTTCTTTTCCCGTTCCACATTGCTGCCGATGCTGATGTAAACCTCAGGCATGGTTAGGGCTTCACCCCCCGCTCGATGAGGACGCCCACATCGCTGGCGCCGCGTATGGCGCCTTTCTTGTTCAATGTGAGCCGCACCCAGGGCACGGAAAATTCGTCGAGGATGAGCCGCGCCACCTTTTCGGCCAGGGTTTCGACCAGGAAGAAGCGGCTGGTCTCCACGAAGCCGATCACGCGCTTGGAGACCGCCTTGTAGTCGAGCGCGTCCTCGATGGAATCGCTATGGGCGGCGGGGGCGATGTCCCAGGCCATTTCCAGGTCGAGAACGACGGTCTGGAGCGTTTCGCGTTCCCAGTCGTAAATGCCGATGATCGTCTCGATGGCGAGACCGCGCAGAAATATAATGTCCACGTTTTCTTCCATCCCGTCGCACTGGTGAAGAAAACCACTATCCTAGCAGGCGGCGGGACTCATAAACAGGCGAGGTGAACATGATGGGGCAATGGCTGTGGATTCCGGCGGCGTACCTGATCGGGTCGTTGTCCAGCGCGGTGCTGGTCAGCCGCCTCATGGGGCTGCCGGATCCCCGCGAAGGCGGTTCGAAAAATCCCGGCGCCACCAACGTCCTGCGCCTAGGCGGCAAGAAGGCCGGCGCGCTCACCCTGTTCGGCGACTGGCTCAAGGGCTGGCTGCCGGTGATGCTGGCCGGTGCCACGGGTGCGGAACCGCAGGTGGTGGCCTTGACCCTGCTGGCGGCGTTTTTCGGCCACCTGTATCCGGTGTTTTTCGGCTTCAAGGGCGGCAAGGGCGTGTCCACCGCCTTCGGCGTGCTGACCGGGGCCTACTGGTTGATGGGGTTGGCCACCGCCGCAACCTGGACGCTCACGGCGGCTTTGACCCGCTATTCCTCGCTCGGATCCCTGGTGGGTGCGGTGCTGGCGCCGGTCTACGCCCATTTCATGGTCGGCAGCCTGCCCTTGACCGCGGCCACCGCGCTGATGAGCACCATCCTGATATTCCGGCACAAAGGCAACATCCAGCGCCTGTTGGCCGGGCAGGAAAGCAAGATCGGGCAGAAGTCCACCTGAACGTTTTTATTTTTCAAGAAAACTTCATGTAAACCTGCGGTTAGCCCACCCGCAAATCCAGCTTCTGCAAATTTTCGATCAAATCGCCGCGCCGGAACGTTGCGGAAAGTTGCTGCAGCGACACCTCTTGTTCGCGGTACAGCCCGTGAAGAGCCGTTTCCACGTCTCCCGATGCAGCCTCGAAGTACGCATCGCCCTTCTCTTCGATGCGTTCTTTGGCCATATGGAAGGTTTTATGGTCAAGGCCGCCCTTTTCGATTCCCATATCCCTCAGCAACCGTTTGCCCATTTGCATGGCGATGAAGCAAGAGGCGTAACGCACGAAGGGCTTGTCGCGCGCCTCCGGCCGCTTGCGCCGGTTTTCGGCGACGCGATAAAGAAGCACAGCGATGATTGTCTGAGCACCAGTCAGCGTGTCGGAAAAAATGTCGTCGTATAGCTTGCCGAAGTGCTCCCGGGTAAAGAATTTTGCCTGATGCGGCCTTTCCTTCCATACAGCCAGGATCGCCTCCGCCGCCGCACCGGAGGTGATGTCCGTGGCCTTGAGCCCAGAATCCGTGCGTTTCCGGCGATAGGAATATCCCAATTGCCGTATGTCCATTTCCAGCCGCTGTTGCCGGTCGTCGTTCGCCCGTAAGTCGCGCAAATCGACAGGGTTCTGGCTATTGGTCGCAAAGGTGATGCGCCGAACCAGATCTTCGTTGTCGCTGGGAAGTTGATAAAGTCTCAGCAAAACATAAGCCGACGACTCTCTTTCGAAAAGCTCGGATTCCTGCAAGGTCTTGAAAATCGTCATGCAAGTCTGACCGCCATTGATGACCTGCAGATTTTCGACCCGAACCTGATAGTCGCCGGATTGCAGGGCGTTGTACGCGAATTTGTCGCAGGTAAGAGTGATGCCATTGTTGAAGAAATAGAAGTTACCCGCTTCGTCGCCACGCAAGGTGTCGCGTATGCCTTCGTTGACCCGGTTGCCCTGCAAGCCAAGATAGCGACGAATATTTCTTTCCAGAAGACGTTCGCCATGGCGGCGAATCAATGCGGCGATTTCCCGAACCGAAATGCGGCCGACCAGAACGCGACTGTAGTTCATGTCTTCAATCAGCGCCTTGCCCGTCAATTGCAAACTGTCATCGACAGTCTTTGGCGCCTGCAGAATCTTTATCAGCCGGTCGTGGTTGACGTGTTCCCACGTAACCTGGCTGCCAAAGCCGGCTCTCTCGATCGTCTCTTGTCCTGCTGGATTCCATAGGAGTCCGTTATTGCACGCCAAGGCCCTCACTTGAGGAATATAGCCGTCGCGGATGAGGCTCCTTGCCTCTTCGACTTTTACCTTCAACCTCTCGTTGATGTGCTGCAATTCCGCTGCGGGATCGAAAATATGACGTATCGCGTTGGTCAAGGCCGCAAGGCCTGTTTCCGGGAAATTCGCGCCACCTTCAAGGTCTCTTTGATATTTCGCCTGAAATAGGCTGATCGAGAACTCTCCATCGTGCTCCTCGGAGATGTGCATGGCATCCACCCCGAAGTCGCCACCACCTTCCGTCAGACAATCGAAAGCCTCGTCGTCGTCCAGGTCCAGCATCGTTTTGACACAGAGGTAAACGAAGGCCAGCGAGTGAAGCTTGTCGCCTTTAACCCTCAGTTCAGTTTCCGCCTGTTCACGGATAGCCTCACTTACCGCAGTCAAACGCTGGTCGATGATGGAGGCATTGATATTCATCGGCTTACCCTGCCACTTTTTGAGAAACTCAACGCAATAATGCCCGATATGTCGGCCCTTGGGCCAGCAAATGCATGGAGTAGCGGATGGCTTCGGCAAGCCGTCGCGCCCCGTTCGGCCCGGTGGCGGTGCGCCGTTCTGCTACAATCCCCGCAGCCATTCTGAGCCTTCCCCATCATGCCCGAGCGCATCCTCTTCATCACCGGCCGGCTGGCCGAGCCGCAGGTTCGGCGGACCTTAAGCGACATGCAGCCCACCGACTTCGAGTACAAGGTGCACGTCATGGGCGTGAGCGTGGCGGCGCTGATCACGGCCGACATGATCCGCCGGCGCATGAAGGACACCATCCATACTTTCGGCGCCGACTGGGTGATGGTGCCGGGGCGCTGTCGGGGCGATTTCGCACAGCTCAGCGCCGATCTCGGCATCCGCTTCGTGCAGGGGCCGGAGGAAGTGAAGGACCTGCCCCTATGGTTCGGCAAGGAAAAGGTCCATCCCGACCTGTCCCACTATGACATCCGCATCTTCGCCGAAATCGTCGACGCGCCGCAGCTCGACGTGGACGGCATCCTGCGCCGCGCGCGCGACTACCGGCGCGACGGGGCGGACGTCATCGATCTGGGCTGCCTGCCGAGCACGCCGTTTCCGCACCTGGAAGCCGCCGTCGCCGCGCTCAAGGCCGAGGGTTTCCTGGTGAGCGTCGATTCCCTGGAAGACGAGGACTTGCTGCGCGCCGGCCACGCCGGGGCGGATTTCCTGCTCAGCCTGCACGAAAACAACCTGTGGATCGCCGCGGAAGTCCCTTCCACCCCCGTCCTGATTCCCGCCGTGCACGGCGAACTGGACTCCCTGTACCGGGCCATGGCCGCCCTGGATACCCAGGGAAAGACCTATCTGGTCGATCCGATCCTCGACCCCATCCACTTCGGCTTTAGCGACTCCCTGGTGCGCTACCACGAGGTGCGCCGGCGCTTCCCCGACGCGGAAATTCTCATGGGGATAGGCAACCTCACCGAACTGACCCATGCCGACACCGTGGGCATCAACACGGTGCTGCTCGGCATCTGTTCGGAACTGGACATCCGCGCCATCCTCACCACCCAGGTCAGCCGGCACGCCTGCCGCGCGATCAAGGAAGCGGATGTGGCGCGGCGCATTCTGCACGCCGCCAAAGAAATCAAGGCCTTACCCAAGCACATCGACGACGGCCTGATGGCGCTGCACGAAACTGCACCCTTCCCCGACGCCTTCCAGGAAATCGCCGACCTGGCCGCGCGCATCACCGACCCCAGCTACCGCATCCGTATTTCGGAGGAAGGTCTGCACATTTTCAACCGCGACGGCCTGAACACCGCGAGCGATCCGTTCGCCTTGTTCCCCAAGCTCGGGGTGGAAAAGGACGGCGGCCACGCTTTCTACCTGGGCGTGGAACTGGCGCGGGCGGAAATCGCTTGGCGGCTGGGCAAGCGCTACACCCAGGACGAGCCCTTGCACTGGGGCTGCGCGGTGGAGGAAGCGGCTCGGCCTCCGGAAGCCGATCCGCATCTCTACAAGCCGGCGGGCGCCACCCTGCCGAAAAAGCACGAGCCCGACGAATGATCCGCGAAGTCATCGTCAGCACCACCGACCGCGCGGGTCAGCCTCACCTGGCGCCGATGGGCGTGCACGAAGCGGGGGAAGGCCTGCTGGCCATCCTGCCCTTTCGCCCCTCCACCACCCTCGACAACCTGTTGGAAACGGGCTGCGCGGTCGTCAATCGCACCGACGACGTGCGCGTCTTCGCCGGTTGCCTCACCGGGCGGCGCGACTGGCCGCTGGCTCCCGCGACACGCGTGGCTTGCCTCC
>DATDOO010000049.1:0-36056 GCA_035293245.1 Methylococcaceae bacterium | reverse complement strand
AACTGGCCGTGGCGGCGGTGCAGCGGGCCGAATCCGACGACCTGTTCAGCCGCGTCGACGCCGTGGAGGTGCTGGGCCTGCCGGCCGATTGCACCTTCATCCACGCACCAGACACCGACCCGGCCAATCGCTCCGCGCTGGCGACACTGGCCCGCGAACACGGCGTCGGGCCGCAGCAAACCGCCGTGGTGCAGGGCGCCTTCGACCACATCAACCTCATCCATCGCCCCGACCCGCTGCCGGTGCGGGTGGTGGAGGTGGCGCCGCCGGAGCCGCCCAAGCTGTACAAAATAGCCCAGCACGTCCTGAGCTACGCCGACCTGCCGCCCATCCGCCTGGAACTGGAGCGCATCGACCTGCGCCAACTGTGCGGGCAGGTCCGCCCGGAAGCTTATCTGGTGCCCTGCCGCTCCGGCGGCCTGGACGATCTCGGCGCGCCGGTATTTTTCCTCGACGAGCGGCCCGCCGAACGCCGCAACTGGACCCTGATCGGCTGCGAGCGCAGCCTGCAGTTCCACCGCCATTACTACGGCGACGAACCGCCCCGGGTGGAAATGTGCCCGCGCAAGCTGGCGCCGCCGTCCGATCGGCCTACTTTGCTCAAATGCTGTCTGCTGGAATTCGGCATCGAACAGGAGGGCAACACCGTGACCGTGCCCTGGGGCGCGGATCTGCCCATGGTGGAACAGGCGCTGCGCCTGCTGTCGGGGAGTGCCGGCCATGGCTGATTTCGCCTGGGACGCCATCGTCGGCAATTTGATCAGTGACCGCGCGGCCAAGCCGCGCGCCACCGGGGTGACCATGTTTCTCGACACGGGGGTGGGCCTGACCGCGCTGCGCGATACCCTGGAACTGGCCGGCCACTGCATCGACCACTGGAAATTCGGCTTCGGCACCTCGGTGTTCCTGTCCCGCAAGTTGTTGCAGGACAAGCTGGATATGCTCGCCGGGCACGGGGTGCTCACCTTCCCCGGCGGCACTTTGCTGGAAGTGGCGCTGGTGGAGCACCACTGCCGCGATTACATGCAGCACGCCAAAGCCCTGGGTTTCGGCGCGGTGGAAATTTCCGACGGCACCATTCCCATGCCCGCCTTCCGCCGCCGCAACATCATCCACTGCGCCCGAGACGCCGGCCTGGTGCCCATCACCGAAGTGGGCAAGAAGGACCCCCGCCAGCAGCCGTCCGCCGAACAGATCGCCGAGCAGGCGTTGGCGGACCTGGAAGAAGGCGCCGGCTGGGTGGTGGTGGAAGGCCGGGAATGCGGCAAGTCGGTGGGCATTTTCGGCGACCACTGCCAGATCATCGACGATGCCGTGGCGACCATCGCCCGCGTGATGGGAGATTCGGCGGACCGGCTGGTTTGGGAAGCCCCGCTCAAGGAGCAGCAGGCCTACCTGATCCGCCGTTTCGGCACCAACGTCGGCCTCGGCAACATTCAGCCCGATCAGGTGCTGGCGCTGGAAGCCCTGCGCTGCCGGCTGCGCTACGACACCCTGCACACGGTCACGGACGAGATGTTGCGCACGGGTGCCTGGGACCCCAAGGCCGTCGAGCCCGAGCGCGGCAAGGCACCGGGAAGCGTTTATGTCGGCGAGCGATAACCCAGAGTTGGGCAGCGGCCCTACCGTCGAATCGACGGAATCGTCTGCTATTGGGTCCCTCCCCCCACGGGGGAGGACAGGTGGGGGTGAGTCAAATAAGGTTGCGGAAACCATCGATCACCCCCATCCCACCCTTCCCCCGCTGGGGGAAGGAGCCGGAAAATCGGACGCGAAGCTTGATTCAACGCTATTGGAAGCATGCGGCCCTGAGCCACAATCGGAGCAAGTGCTCGAAGTCGGCGGCCGCCTGGCCCACGGACCGTCCGAGCGTCTGATCCGGACGGCGTTCAAACGCGAGCTGGACGACCAAGCCGTCCTGTTCGACGCCATGGGCCTGGCCGACCTCGCCCATACCTTGGTGATGCTGGAGACGAGCATCGTGCCGCCGGCAGCCGGCCGGCAACTGCTCACGGCGCTATTGGAACTCCAGCGAGTCCCGGAGGATTTCAAACCGCAGCCGGCCAGGGGCGATCTGTACACCAACCGCGAAGCCTGGCTGGCCGGACGCAGCAGCGCGGCGTCCTGGCTGGGTGCCGGCCGGGCGCGGCGCGAAGCCACCACCACCGCCTTTCTCATCAAGGTCCGCTCGGGGTTGCTGGACCTGGCCGAAGCGTTGACGATTGCCGCGCAGGCCATCGCCGCCAGGGCCGGGGCGTTTCGCAGCGCCCTCATGCCCGACTACACCTACCTGCAAGCGGCCCAGCCCACCAGCTTCGGCCACTACCTGCTCGGTTTCGTCTATCCCATGCTGCGCGACCTGGAACGCATTCGGGCGCTCTATGGCCGCGTCAATCGCAGTCCCGCCGGCTGCGGCAGCAGCAACGGTTCGCGCCTGCCCCAGGACCGCGCGCGCCTGAGCGAGCTTTTGGGTTTCGACGGCCTCGTGACTCACGCCCGCGACGCCATGTGGCAGGCCGATCTGCCCATCGAAACGGCGGCGGCGCTGACCGCCATCCTGGTCAACCTGGACCGCCTGGCCGAGGATTTGCAGATTTTCTCCACGGAAGAATTCGGCCTGGTCGAACTGGACGACCGCCACGCACGCGCCAGCAAGATCATGCCGCAGAAGAAAAACCCTTACGCCCTCACCCACGTGCGCGGCGCCGCCAACGCCATGATCGGCACGCTGGCCGCCGTGGCCGCGGCCGGCCGCACGCCCTCGGGACAGCCGGACAACCGCCTGGGGATTTACGGCGCGATCCCGCGCGCCATCGAGGACAGCCGCGACGCGGCGGCGCTGCTGGGCGAGGTGGTGACGTTCCTGACGTTCCACGAGCCGCGCGGGCGCGAACTGCTTGCGCAGGGCTGCGCGACGGCGACGGATCTGGCCGAAGTGCTGGTGCAGCATAGCGGTCTGGATTTCCGCCAGGCGCACCGACTGGTGGGCCATCTGGTGCGGCGGAAAAGGGCCGGCGGCGGCTTGAACGGACTGACGCCCCCTGAGTTGGCGGCAACCGCCCTGGATGTCCTCGGTTTGCGCGTGGAAATTCCCCCGGCTATTTTGCAAGACGCCCTGGACCCCGCGGCCGCCGTTGCCGCGCGCACCGCGCCGGGCGGCGCCGCGGCCGAGCCCATGGAAGCGATGCTGGCCCAATGCGAGCAGGCGCTGGCGCTGGCCGGCGCGTGGGCCGACGCCTGCCGCCGGCGGCTGCGCGCGGCGGAGGAGTCGGTAGTGCAGACGGCCCGGCAAGCGACACAAGCTTAGGCAACCATGGCCGTCCACATCAGCGATTCCGCCATCTTCCGCAATTCCTGGGGCACGCCGGAACTGCGCGCGCTGTTCGACGATGCCGCCGTCACCTTGGGCTGGATCGAGGTAATGGTTGCGCTGGCGGAGACGGAGGCCGAGTTCGGCCTGATTCCTGCCGAAGCCGCCCGGCAACTTGCCGAGGCTTGCCGTCATATCACCCTAGACGAGGCGTTCTTTGCCGAGGTGCGGGAAGATTTCGAGCGCAGCAACCACTCGCTGCTCGGCCTCATCCGCGCCTTGCAGCGCCGCTGTCCGGGCGACAGCGGCGAATGGCTGTGTTACGGGGCGACGGTGCAGGACGTCACCGACACGCACACGGCGCGGATTCTGCTCCAGGTGCGGGACATTCTTGCCGGCCAGCTTGCCGGCGTTGCCGAGGCGTTGTCCGGCCTGGCCTTGCGCTATCGCGACACGCCCATGTGCGGCCGTACGCACGGCCAGCCGGGCTTGCCGATCACTTTCGGCTTCAAGGCCGCCGGTTGGCTGGACGAAGTGCAGCGCCATCGCCGCCGCCTGGACGAAACCGGAAGCCGCATCGGCGTCGGCCAACTGGCGGGCGGGGTCGGCAGCCTGTCTTCGTTCGGGCCCAAAGCGCTGGCTTTGCAACAGCGCTTTTTCGAGAAGCTGGGGCTTGCGGCGCCCGCCATCTCCTGGACCGCGTCGCGCGACCGCCTGGCCGAGTGGCTCAATCTGCTCGCCCTGCTTACCGCCACCGCCGAGCGCATCGGCCACGAGGTTTACAACCTGCAACGGCCGGAGGTCGGCGAACTGGGCGAGGGCTTCGTGCCCGGCACGGTGGGCAGCATCACCATGCCGCACAAGCGCAACCCGGAGATTTCCGAACACCTGGGCACCCTGGCCCGCACGGTGCGCCATCAGGCCGCGCACATGCTGGAAAACCTGGTCCACGACCACGAGCGCGACGGGCGTTCCTGGAAAGGCGAGTGGGCCATCCTCCCGGTTGCCTGCCTGGCTACCGGCAAGGCCCTGGCGCTGTTACACAACCTGCTGGAGCATCTTCAGGTGCATGAAGGCCGCATGTCCGACAATCTGCGCGCTACCCAAGGCTTCGTGCACGGCGAGTCCGTCATGCTGGCCCTGGCCCCTACGCTCGGCAAGCAGAGCGCCCATGCGCTGGTCTACCGCGTGGCCATGGAGGCCGCCGAGCGCGGGCTGGCGCTCAGGGACGCGGTGCTGGCCGAGCCGCAGATCGTTGCCGTGCTGGGTGTCGCGGGCATCGAAAGCCTGTTCGACGCGAAACAGGGCACGGGATGCTGCGGACCGATGGTGGATCGTGTTTTGGCCCAGGCAGACGACCATGGCAAGCGGTGACTCCGAAGCCGTTTTTGCAAAGGGGGGGACCGGAGCGCTTTCCGGCAGGCTGCGCGAAGCCCTGATCCGCATGCCACGCTTGGCCCTGGCGGAATTTCCCACGCCGCTGCTGCCCATGCGCAAGCTCGGCCAGGCGTTGGGTGTGGAACTGTGGTTCAAGCGCGACGACCTGATCGGCTTCGGCCTGGGCGGCAACAAAGTCCGCGGACTGGAACTGCTGGTGGCAGACGCTCTCGCCCAGGGCGCCGATACCCTGGTGACCGGCGCCGGCGCGCAGTCCAACCACGTGCGCGCCACGGCCGCGGCGGCCGCGCATTGCGATTTGCACTGCACGGCGGTGTTCTGGGGCGACGCGCCCGACCGGGTGGACGGCAACTACCGGCTGACGCGCATGTTGGGCGCCGCAACGGTGTTCACCGGCGACCCGGACCGGGCTTCCGTGGACGGCGGTATCGAAGCGGCTTGCCAGGAACTGCGCCACCAAGGCCGGCGCCCTTACGCCATTCCGCGCGGCGGCGCCTGCGCCCTCGGCGCCCTGGGCCATGCGCTGGCGGCGCTGGAGCTGTTCGAACAATGCCGGCTGCTGGGCTTCTTTCCCGAGGCCGTCGTATTGGCCACCGGCTCCGGCGGAACCCACGCCGGCTGGTTGCTGGGCACGCGGGCGCTGGGCGACCCGTGGGCGGTGGAAAGCTTCACCGTGAGCCGGGACGCGGCAGCGGCGCGTGGCGAGATCGCGCGGCTGGCCGGCGAGGCCGCAGGGCTGCTGGGCCTGGATTGGCGCTTCGGCTCCGAGGACGCGGTGGTGCACGGCGGTTTCATCGGCGCGGGCTACGGCATCCCCAGCCCGGAAGCCGCCGACGCGATCCGGCTGGTGGGACGCAGCGAAGGCGTGCTGCTCGATCCCACATACACCGGCAAGGCCATGGCCGGCTTGATGAATCATTGGGAGCGCGGCTTGTTTTCCTGCCGTTCCGTGGTGTTCCTGCACACCGGCGGCGAGCCGGCCTTTTTCGCGGGGGACGGCGAGTGGCTGGCCTAGCGGCCACAGGCTGTTGCTCGTTCCCAAGCTCCAGCTTGGGAACGCGGTCTGGGAAGCTCTGCTTCCCGAGCAAGGGAAGCCAGAACTTCCAGAACATGGGTTCCCAAGCTGGAGCTTGGGAACCAGAGAACGAGTAAAACTTTTGGAGATGAATGCATGCACTTGATCGTCATAGGCGGCGTGGCGGCCGGCACCAAGGCCGCCGCCAGGGCGCGCCGCGTCGACCGGGATATGGCGATCACGCTGTATCAGGACGAAACCGAGGTTTCCTACACGGCCTGTGGGCAGCCCTACTATCTGAGCGGCGTGGTGCCGACGCGGGAAGCGCTGATCATCCGCCGTGCGGCGGATTTTGCGGCGGAAGGCATCGACGTGCGCCTTCGCCACCGGGTAACCCGCCTGAATACGCGGGAGCGCACCGTCGAAGTGCACGACCTCGAGCACGACCGGATCAATCTGGCGCACTACGATCGGCTGATTCTCGCCACCGGCGCGCGCGCCGTCGTTCCTCCCATAGCCGGAAACGATCTGGACGGCGTGGTCACGCTGCGCACCATGGCCGAACTCGACCGTTTCCGTTCAGCCCTGGACCGCCTGCAACCCAGAAACGCGTTGATCGTGGGCAGCGGCTATATCGCCCTCGAAGCGGCCGAGAGCCTGCACGCCCTGGGCTTGACGGTAACGCTGGCCGGGCGCAACCGGCAGATTTTTTCCCGGCTCGATGCCGACATGAGCCAGCTCATCCACGACTATCTGGTTTCCAGGGATGTGCGCATCGTAGTGGGCGAGGGCGTCGCCGGGATCGCAGGGGAAGCCGGGCGCGTCGCCGCCGTGCTGACGACCGGGGGCCGGCGCTTGTCGGCCGATCTGGTGGTGCTGGCGCTGGGCGCCCGTCCCAACGTCGAACTGGCGGAACAAGGCGGCATCCGCCTCGGACCTACCGGCGCCATCGCCGTCGATGCGCGTATGGAGACCAGCGTCGCAGGCGTGTTCGCAGCGGGCGACTGCGTGGAAAGCAGGCACCGGCTGACCCAGGCGCCCGTGTGGGGGCCGCTTGGCGACATCGCCAATCTGCAGGGCCGCGTGGCCGGCGAGAACGCCGCCGGCGGCGATGCGCGCTTTCCCGGCGTGTTCGGCACCGCCATCTTCAGGACTTTCGACCTGAACGTCGGCCTGACCGGCCTCACCGAAGCCGCGGCCCGCGCCGCGGGGTTCGAGCCGGTCGCGACGCTCATCACCGCCCGGGACAAGGCGCGCTACTATCCGGGAGCGCAGCCGGTGCATCTGAAACTGGTGGCCGACGCCGGCGGCGGCCGCCTGCTGGGCGCCCAGGCGGTGGGGCCGGGCGCGGTGGACAAGATGATCGACATCGCCGCCACCGCCCTGCTCGGCAATCTCTCCTGCCGCGACCTGGAAAATGCCGATCTCGCCTATGCGCCGCCGTTCAGCCCCGTGCTCTCGCCGGTGATCGTCGCGGCGAGTGCCTTGAGCAAGAAACTGGGATAAGGGGGGATTATGTACGACTACATCATCGTCGGCGCCGGCTCCGCTGGTTGCGTGTTGGCCGGCCGCTTGAGCGAAGACCCCGCCTGCCGGGTGCTATTGCTGGAAGCCGGGGGCGAGGACGATGCGCCGGCCATCCGCACGCCGGCTTACTACCCACGCCTGCAGGACAGCCCCTGCGACTGGGCCGACCGCACCGTTCCCCAGACGCAGATGAACGGCCGGCGCATCTTCGTGCCGCAAGGCCGGGTGCTGGGCGGATCGAGCGCCATCAATTTCATGATCTACATGCGCGGCAACCGGCTCGACTACGATGGCTGGCGCGATGGGGGCAACCTGGGCTGGGGCTACGACGACATCCTGCCGTATTTCGTCAAAGCCGAAGGCAACCTGGACCTTGCCGGCCGCTATCACGGCACGGCGGGGCCGCTTAAGGTCTCCAGCCATCCACTGGCCAACCCCCTGGTCGAGCGCTATTTCGCCGCGGCCCAGGATGCGGGCATTCCCTTCAACCCGGATTTCAACGGCGAATCCCAGGAAGGCTGCGGCCCCATGCAGGCCACCATCGCCGACGGGCTGCGCTGCAGTACCGCGACCGCCTACCTGCATCCGGCGCGCGCCCGCCCCAATCTCACCGTCCTGACCCACGCTCTGGCGACGCGGCTTTTGTTCGACGGCAGCCGCGCGGTGGGGGTGGAATATTTCCGCCTGGGCGCAGTGGAACAGGCGCGGGCCGCCGGCGAAGTCATCGTCGCCGCCGGCGCATTGCGTTCGCCGCAGTTGCTGCTGCTGTCCGGCATCGGGCCGAAAGCCGAACTGGAGCGGCTCGGCGTCGGGGTGCGCCGCGACCTGCCCGGGGTGGGCAAGAATTTGCAGGACCATCTGCACACCCGGGTGCGCTGCGAGATCACCGAGCCCCTGACTTTCGCGCCCCTCCCGGATGAACTGAAAGCCGCCGCCTTGCGGGACTATGAAACCCATCGCCGCGGGGCGCTGGCGTCGAACTTCCTGGAAGCGGGAGCCTTCGTCAAAAGCCGGCCGGACGAGGCCATTCCCGGCCTGCAACTGTTTTTCCTCATGACCCTCCCGCCCGACTACCCGGAAGCCGGAGCGACCAACCGCCACGGCATCACCTTCACCGCCTACATCAACCGCCCTGCCAGCCGCGGCGCCGTTGCCCTGGCCTCGTCCGACCCCCTGGACCGGCCGCTGATCGACTTCAATTACCTGAGCGATGCCGACGACGTGAGGTGCGCCGTGGCCGGGGTGCGCTGGAACCTCCGGATTCTCTATGGCAGAGCCTTCGACGACATCCGCGGCGCGGAAGTGGCGCCGGGGGCGCACTTGAGAAGGGATGCCGACATCGACACCTTTGTCCGGCGCACCGCGTCCACCACCTGGCACCCGGCCGGCACCTGCAGGATGGGCCACGACGACATGGCGGTCGTCGATGCGTCCCTGAAAGTGCATGGCATCGACGCGCTGCGGGTGGTGGACGCCTCGGTCATGCCGACCATCGTCAGCGGCAACACCAATGCGCCGGTCATCATGATCGCCGAGAAGGCGGCGGATTTGATTCGGTTTGGCGCGCCCAAAAGCGCGTCGTAGCGGTGTTCTATTGCCGCGAAGCCGCGGAGGCGATGAAGTCGTCATGCCGGCAGGGAATGCCCGCATCCATGGCCAAGGAGGCTGCAGGCCCCCTGGTAACTTCCTGGCCACCTGCATCGGCTCGCTCAACACCAGGGTCGTCAGCAGCGGAGTGAGTGATGGTCGTTGGCGCGTTGTTCCGGCCGCAATACCGCGTTGGGAAAGAGCAAGGCCAAGGTTACCATTGGGGCATTGAATCAAGGGACGGCACCGCCCACGCCGGCTTAACCAAGGAGCACCCGGATGTCATGGTTTACTCGCCGAATATTCAAGGGCATAGCCCTTATCGCTCTCGTCGTCCCCCTGTCGCCGCCGGCATACAGCGAACCTCCCGTGTGCGAGTCGCTGCAAGCCTGCCTTGACGAGTTGGCCACACCGCCTGCGAACGGCGACAAAGGCATGAGCAGTCGCGACCAAGAGGTGGCGAAACATCTCCAAGGGTACGGCCGCGCGGCAGTCGAACCGCTCCTGGACTTGCTGCAAGCAGCCAACCCCAAGGTGCGGGATAGGGCCGGGTATACCTTGCGCGATATGGAAATGCTCACGGAGGATGACTTGCCTGCTCTGCAGGCCGCCATGTTTGGCGGCAACGGCTGGATAGCACCGGCTGTTGCCCGTGTTGGCACGCCCGACGCGATACGGTCGTTGGTGGAGAACCTGCGCCGTGATGGGTCGGTGCCCAACCAAACCACGGGCGCTTTGGCGAGACTTGGCGGCAAGGCAGTACCCTACCTGCTGGAGGCTTATGCCTGCATACCGCGTTGCGCTAGCCCGCAGTTCCAGCGGGCACTGGCCGCCGTATTTGACGAGATGGGTTCTGCAGCGGCGTCCGCCGTGGCCCCGCTGGTCACCACGGCGAATGACTCCGCGCAGCCCCTTGCCTTGCGGGTTGCCGCCCTGGAAGCGTTGGCGGCCATCGGTCCTGAGGCCAATGCTCACGGCGAATCGCTGCGGCCGCTGCTGAAAAGCCCCCAGCGCAAATTGGCACAGGCTGCTGCCGCTGCGCTGCTGAGCATAGGCGATGGCTCCGCCGTGGGTGGCTTGCTCGATAAACTGGATGTGGAAAAGACGCTGGGCGGTAGATGGAGCCTCATCAGAGGCATCGCCAGCCTCGGGGGTGCAGGTTCGGTAGCCGGACCACGGCTGCAGGCCCTGTTGCTGGATCCATCGCCCTGGGTCGCGGCGGCAGCGGCTGAGGCTTTGGGCTGGATCGGCGACGAGGAAGCCACTCCCCATCTCCTGGCGGCCACCCACAGCCAGCACTGGCTGCTGGTGTACCAAGCCGCCTGGAGTCTGGGCCGGCTGCGGGCAGCGGAGGCGCGGGAGCCGCTGAGCCAACTGCGGGATGGGCATTGGTCTTACCCGGTACGCACCGTGGCCGCCCAAGCGCTCGAAGCCTTGGACAAACCGCCCGAGCCGCCGGAAGCTGGGTTGCGGCGAATAATCGACCACTTCCAAGATGTTCAGCGTCATATACATGAAGCGCCCGTTTGCGAAGGGGACGTTGCCTGGCGTGGCGAGCGGCTTCAACTGCAAGACCAGGCTGTATGGCCGCCCGCCCCGTTCACCAATTCGTGGCCCAGATTCATTCCCGCCGATGCGCGCGCGGTTTTCCCGGTGGACGACGGCTGGTTGGTGGGGCTTGACCAGGGAGAATTCGGCGGCGGCCTGTTCCATTACAGCCGCGCCGGACGGGAGCGGGTCATTCTGAAAGACGCCCCCATTGGGGGAATTTACCGCGCCTCCAGCGGCTTGGTGGCGACGGAAGGCGTGGACCACATGATGTACCGCCCTGGCAACGTTTACCGGTTAGTCCGTAGCGGCAACGGTTCATGGCAGGCCCAGCCCCTGGTCACGCTGCAGGCGGCCCCAAGGAAAACCGCCATGGCCCAGGACGGTACGCTCATCGTCCAGAGCCGGGGCGCGGTGGTGGCCATCACACAAGGCGGTGCCCTGGAAGGCGCAGCATGCGTGTCCGGAGATGCCCCGGAATCGTTGCAGCCATGAATGGGAAAAAAGCGATGCAAATCCGAAGACTCTGGGCCTGCCTGTTGACGGCCTTTACCGCCACTGCCGTCTGCGCGGCGCGCTTTCCCAACGCGGTTGAAAAACAGGTCCTGTTGAGCGGGCCGGCGGCGGTGCAGGTGGCGGCGTGGTTCGGTTTGGAAGGAGCAGCCGATTCCAGCCTGTCCCTGCCCTTGGGCCGGGGAGATGCCTGGGCGGTGTACCTGCTCAAACGCGACACCGCACGGGAACTGTCCAACGATAACGAAGGCTCGCCGCCCCGCTTCAATGCGGTGGTGTTTTCTCCCGCGCCGAACCCCAGTCTGTCCATTTCCCCTTACTGGCTGGACTTGGCCACGCGCGCTCCCAAACCCCAAGCGGGTTATTTTTCCTTCAGCTCACCTATTCTGTCCGGCGGTCTGGAGCAGGACGAGCCGTGGTCCCGGCTGGTGCGCCGGTTCAAGGCCGGCCCGGACTGGCGCGACGGAGGCGCCGCACCGGCACGCCGCTGCGCAGCCGACGAAGCCGGCGTTGAACTTTGTGTGGAACTGTTCCCCGCCAAGGACTACGCCAACAACCGGGATGGTTACCAGGTCGTCGTCACCGCTCACGCTGCAAGCCGCTGACTAAACAATCCCCAAGAGGGAGATATAGGGCCATAAGAGGAATGGCAAAAAAGGGGCGGGCAAATAGGCTTTGCACCCTTCCAGGCGGCCGTTATAGTGGACCATGATCGCGGCAGCGGCATGCGCTGCGGGCCTGCCGCTGAAAAGTGCCACTTCCCGCCGGACGAAGCCGCGTTCCGGCAAAACAAGCAACGTAAAAGGAAGCCGGGGATGAACGAGCGCCGTAAATTCACCCGAAAGAATTTGCATCTGGTGGGCTATTTGCTGCGCGAGGATGGCGAATTGGCCTTTTCCATCCAGGATCTGTCCCTGGGGGGCATCCGGGTGCACTTCGAGGCGGATCCGGGGCTGGCTGCGGGAGAGCAGGTGGTTACCCGCATGCCGCATCTGTTGCTGGAGGGCTATTCGCTGCTGACGCTGTGGACGCGGCCGTCCGATGAGGGTGGATTTCTCGTCGGGTTCGAGTTCGGTGTGGCGGAGTCGCCGGCGGGGGAAATTCGTTGCCTTTATTGGGACGAGGCGTCGGGTTCCTGGAGTCCCGCCTGATTCGGCACGGAAAGCGGCCGGTTCCTTTTGCGCTACCATTCCGGTTTTTCGAGAGCCCCCATGGAAACCCCCGCTTCCCTGAACGCTTACCGCCTGCAAGTGGAAACGCTGTTGCGCAACAATTTCGGCGCGACGGGCGACGATCTGCCGGCCTTGATCCAAAGCTGCGCCACTCACCTGCCCGACGACGTTCTGGATTTGCTCACGCAGCTCTCCGGCCAAGCCGATCCGGTGCCGGCGGCTTTCTATTACGGTCGTGCCGTTGAGCGGCTCAACACCCTCAAGCAGGCACGGGTGGTGGAAAGCCTGGCGCTGGCCGGGACCGATGGCATTCATCTGGACATTCTGCCCGCCGAGGACTTGGACAGCCTGGCCCGCCTGCTGACCGTGCGCGACCGCGCATTCAAGGCTGTGGCCAACTTCACTTTCAAGGCCACGCTGGTCTGCGTGGGTCTCCTGGTGCTCTGGCTGCTGCTGCAACTGCTGTAAGACCTCGCGGTTTCCGGGGCGGGTGGCGGTCGAAAAGCCGGCGATCCACCAATGCCCGGTTGATTCGGACTATATTTTGCTCGTCATCGCGGCAGGCGATCGCTTGCCGCAGGCTTAACAACAACCTCGTGGCGCACGAAGACAGGAACCAACCATGCTGCACATTCCGAATCTCGAACAGGGCTGGGAGCTTTTCCGCAAGCTGATTCGCGAGTTGGGACGGTCGGAAGTGGGCGGGCGGGCCAAATTGCTCTTCGCAACGCTCATCGGCCTGTTGATTGCCTTCAACGGCCTGAATGTCCTGAACAGTTATGTCGGCCGGGATTTCATGACCGCCATCGCCGAACGGAACACGCCCGCTTACGTGAAGATGGCGGTCCTGTACCTCGGCGTGTTCGCCGCATCCACCGCGGTGGGCGTGTACCAGCGCTATTCCGAGGAGCGGCTGGGTTTGCTGTGGCGCGAATTCATGACCCATGGCTTCCTGCGGCGCTACCTGCACTATCCGACCTATTACCGGATGAACGACGAAACGATTCGCGAGAGCGGGGTCGAGCATCCCGACCAGCGCATCGCGGAAGACGTGCGCACCTTCACCACGGTGAGCCTGTCGTTCGTTCTGCTGTTACTCAACAGCGCCTTTACCGTGCTGGCGTTTTCCGGCGTGCTGCTGACCATCAGCCCATGGCTGTTTACCGCGGCGCTGGTCTATGCGGTGATCGGCACCTACTTCACCGTGCGGTTGGGCCGGCCGCTGATCGATCTCAACTACGCCCAACTGGACAAGGAAGCGGCGTTCCGTTCCGGCCTCATCCACGTCTGCGAGCGCGCCGAATCGGTGGCCTTGCTGCACCGCGAAAGCCGGCTGCTGCCGCGCTTGCTGGGCCAGTTCGAGGAACTGGCGGCCAATTTCCGCAAGATCATTCTGGTGAACCGCAACATGGGGTTTTTCACCACCGGCTACAACTACCTGATCCAGATCGTTCCCATCCTGGTGGCGGCGCCGTTTTACATGCGGGGCGAAGTGGAGTTCGGCGTCATCACCCAATCGGCCATGGCCTTCGCCACCCTGGTGTCGGCGTTCTCCCTGATCGTCACCCAGTTCCAGTCGCTTTCGTCCTACGCGGCGGTCGGTGAGCGCCTGATCAACCTGTGGTACGTCATCGAACTGGCCCAGACCGAAACCGTTTCGGGCCTGGACATCCGCGAAGAGGATGATCGCGTCGCCTTTGAAAACCTGACGCTGCTGTCGGCCACCGACGGCCATGTCCTGCTGCAGGACCTCAACGTCTCGATTCCCTACGGCAGCCGCGTCATCGTCACCGGCACCGACGCCGTCGCCAAGGATGCGCTGTTCAAGGCCACGGCCGGCATTTACGACGCCGGCAGCGGCCTGGTGCGGCGGCCGCCGCTGGACCGCATCCTCTTTTTGCCGGAGCGGCCGTATCTTCCGCCCGGAACCCTGCGCCAGGCGTTGATCGCCGTGGATTCGGAAGAGGCGGTCGCCGATGGACGCATCAGCGAGACTTTGCGGCTGCTGGGTATCCCCGACATCTTGGCGCGGCTGGGTGGCCTGGACAGCCAGCACGATTGGGACCGCGTCCTGTCCCTGGACGAGCAGCGCAGCGTGTCCTTCGCCCGCGTGCTGCTCGCCGCACCGCGCTTTGCCGTGCTCTACGACCCGTTCAAGAACTGCGATGCCAGGACCGCCTGCGACCGGCTCAAACTGCTCGCTGGCCACGGCATCACCTACCTGACCTTCGGCCGCGAAGGCAAGCGCGAAGGCGAGGACCGGCCGGAAAACTATGATTACTCGCTGGAACTCAAAGCGAATGGGAAGTGGGCCTGGCGCGCGCTGCGCTCGTAGGAGAACGGAAGGCATTGGGTGGTTGCGGCTGACCCCGCGCATTAAATAAATCCGTCCCCTTTATGATTTAGGAACGAGGCGCTTCCCTTCGGTCGGCATATCCTGCGCTCTGCTATGCTTGATTTGCCTGCTCCGTAGTGTATTCCGCGAGAGTAGGTCAATCCTTAATCAAAAAATAAGAGGGTATTCACCATGAAATACGACGCCAACTTAAAGGCCACATTCCTGGCTTTTGTTCTATGCGCCCTGACAGCCGGAATAACGCCTGCGTTTGCCGGTGAGACCGCCAATTTGATGCTCGCTAGAGCAGAGGCGGCATCTGGCTCAGGAACAAGCGAAGCGCAGGCTTGTCAACAAGCCAAGATGAATGCGCAGATGTATTGCAATAATCGGGCAGATTCATTTGGCACGTGCAGTTGCGGTTCGCAAGTGGTTAATGGACAGGACCAATGGACGTGCCAGGTAGATGCCCAATGCGGTGAACCTACCGGAGTGGTTAAGCCGCAGTATCAGTAAGCGGAGGCGACCCGGCTTATGGAGCGGGGGTATTTGCTTTTTTGTTTGGGCGCGTTTCCGCCAAGGGGACGCGCCTTTACTTATTCTTACGACGGCTCCGGCAGGAGCGCCAAACCATCGACCAGCCCCTCCAGTTCGGCGCCGAGCGTGGCATATGGCACCAACGAGGCGGGACTGGTTTGCCGGATTTCCTTCAAGAGGTTCAGGTAGCCGGCCAGGCGGCGCCCACCGTCGCTGCGGCTCAATAGTTCGCGGGCGTCTTGGGGCTTTCCTTCGATCAGGGCGCGGGTCAGCCGGGCGAGGTTGAGGCGGAAGCGGGCGCGCAGGTCTTTGTGCAGCCGCCTTCCCCAGTAATCCCGTGCGGTCAGTTGAGCCAGACGCCTTGCCATGTCGGTGATGCCCAACAGGGCGTCGATGGCGTCGTGAGCCGCTGCCGCATCGGCGATTGCCGCTCCGCTGCGTTCGGCCTGGTCGGCGAGCACGACGAAATCCCCAAAGCGCTCCAGCAACGCCGTCGCGCTTTCTTCCGCCGCCTTCGAGGCGGGAGGTTGCATCCGGTCGGCGTACTCCGACCACATGCCCCGCCAACGGGCGATGAGTGCCGGTTCCGGGCGGAATGGCCGGTCCATCTCCAATGCCCAGCGGCAGGCGTCGGCCAGGGCCGTTTCCAGGTGCAACAGCGTCTCGTAGCGGTCTGCGGGGGCGTCGGTTGGGGACGGGCCGCGCAGCACCGCGTCGAAGAACAGGTAGGCGCCGACTGCCTCGGCCAGAAGCTTGGGTTCCGGTTCGCGCGCGACGCCGAGGAAGGCGCTGCCGCAGCGGTTGACCACGGCGTTGACCAGCATGGTGGCGGTGATTTCCCGGGCCAGCGGGTGTTCGGCAAGCTGCTCGCGGCAGGCGTCGCCCAGGGTCGCCGGAAAATAGCCTTGCAGCCAGGGGAAAAGCTCGGTGGAGCGCAGAAAATCCGGCTGTTCCAGCAGGGCGCGTTTCAAGGCCAGTTTGGCGTGCATCATGAGGACGGCCAATTCCGGGCGGGTGAGGCTGGCTTTGGGCCGGGCGAGCACCTCCTTGCGGGCCGGAAAGCGCTCCGCACCCCGGTCCAAAAGTCCGGCGCTTTCGAGCCGGTCGGCGGTTTCCAGGAACGGTTCGGCGTCCGCGGCGCAACGCAATTCGTCCAGAGAGATGCACAGGCTCTGCTCGCGATTGTGGGCGATCACGGCGGCGCAGATTTCCCCGGTCAGTTCCGCCAGCAGCGCGTCGCGCTGTTCCGGGGCGTTCCACGGGCCATGGCCTTGCATGAGCGCCAGCAGGATCTTCAGGTTGACCTCGTGGTCGGACAGGTCGACGCCGGCGGAATTGTCCACCGCGTCGGTGTTGATCTTGCCGCCCGCCAGGGCGTATTCGACGCGCGCCTTTTGCGTGAAGCCCAGATTGGCGCCTTCGCCGACAACCTGGGCGCGGAGTTGGCCGGCATCCACGCGCACCGCGTCGTTGGCGCGGTCGCCCACCGCGTCGCTGGTTTCGTCGCTGGCCTTGACGTAAGTGCCGATGCCGCCCAGCCACAGAAGATCGACCGGCGCCGCGAGCAAGAGGCGGATCAGCCCTTCGCCGTCGATGGAGGCAAAGCGCACCCCCAGCCACTCGCGCAGCGGGCGGGACAAGGGAATGTCCTTGGCGTTGCGCGGAAACACGCCGCCGCCCTCGGATATCAGGGTGCGGTCGTAATCGTCCCAACTGGAGCCGGGAAGCTCGAACAGCCGCCGCCGCTCGGCGAAGCCCGCCGCGGCATCGGGGTTGGGATCGAGGAAAATGTAACGCGAGGCGAATGCAGCCCGGAGGCGGATTTGGTCCGACAACAGCATGCCGTTGCCGAACACGTCGCCGTCCATGCTGCCGATGCCGACGACGGTGAAGGTCTCCCGCTCGATGTCCTTGCCCAGTTCGCGAAAATGCCGGCGGACGCATTCGAAGGCGCCCTTGGCGGTGATGCCGAGTTGCTTGTGGTTGTAACCGCGCGAACCGCCGCTGGCGAAGGCGTCCTGCAGCCAGAAGCCGTAGTCGTGGGCGATGGCGTTGGCGGTGTCGGACAGGCCGGCGGTGCCCTTGTCGGCCGCCACCACCAGGTACGGGTCGTCGTCGTCGTAAATCACCAGACCCGATGGCCGCTCGACTTTCCCGGCGACGATGTTGTCGGTCAGGTCCAGCAGACCACGCATCAAGGTGACGTAGGCCCGCTTGCCGGCGGCTTCCGCTGCCCGCCGCTCGCGCGGCAGGGCCTTGACGACGAATCCGCCCTTCGCGCCATGGGGGACGATTTGCGCGTTCTTCACCATTTGGGTGCGCATCAGGCCGAGAATTTCGCTGCGGAAGTCGTCCGGCCGGTCGGACCAGCGGATGCCCCCGCGGGCGATTTTCGCGCCGCGCAGATGGATGCCTTCCATGTGCACGGCGTGCACGTAAATTTCGTACAGGGGTTTGGGCGCGGGCATGTTCAGCACGCCCAGGCTGGAAATCTTGAAGGCGAAAAAATAGTCCTTGCCGTCGCGGCGCTGGAAGTAGCTGGTGCGCATGGTCGCGTCGATGAGGTTGAACAGGTCGCGCAGGACGCGATCCTCGCCCGCTTCGCTCACCTCGCCCAGCAGGGCCGTCAGTTGCATGCGCAGATCGGGCAACGCTTCTTCCTCGCGCCGTTGCGCATTGCCCAGAGCAGGGTCGGGTTTGAAGCGGGTTTCGAAATAGCGGTACAGGAGTTCCGCGATCTTCGGGTTGTTGAGCAGCGCCTGGTGAAAGCGCTGCGGCGCGATGCGCGCGCCCAGTTGGAAATAGTAGTTGCGGTAGCCGCGGAATACGTCGATCTCGCGCCAGTTCAGGCCCGTCGTGGGCAGCAGGCCGTTGAGGGCGTCGTTCTTGAGCCGTTGCGCCAGCAGCGCGTGCAAAACATCCAGCAGCGCCTTTTTCCGGGCGGTCAGCGGTCCGGCCATGGGCGAGGCGGCCTCTACCGAGAAACTGGTCAGGAAAACCCGCTTTCCTGCCACGTCCAGGGGGAAGCGAATCTGATCGGCGACTCTTAGGCCGAGCTTTTCCAGCAGCGGCAGCAGTTCGTCGAGATAGCGCTCCCGCAGGCTGTAAAAACGCAGCAAATAGCGGCCGCGCGCTTCGGGAGGCTTCGGTTTCCAGAGTTCGAAAGCGTCGCGGCCGGATTCCAGTACGCGTTCCAGTTTCACGGCGTCGCGCAGCGCCAGGGCCGGAGGGGTGAGCACCCGATAGGCGTCGGGGAAAACAGCCGGGTAGCGCGTCGGCGGGAAGGCAGCCGCAGCCGCTCGGTTCAGCAGCGCCGTGAAGCACCCTTCCCAGCGTTCGGCGTGGTGGTTCAGGTCGATTTGCGCCGCGTGCGGTTCCAGAAAAGGGGTGTCACCGCGGCCGTGAGTTTTCACGCAATGACCGTGTCCGGTGGGGCGTTTCAGCGCGCGGGCTCGGTGAGCTTCCGGTGCATCTCCAGGACGTTGCCGCCGGCGCATTTGCGATAAGCCACCGAATCCATCAGCTTGCGGATCACGAAGATGCCGCGGCCGCCTTCGTCGAGGGTGTCGAAGTCGGGCGACTGCACCTCGTTCAGTTCAAAGCCGGAGCCCTTGTCGTAGACCTTGATGCACAACTGATCGCCTTCGATGTGGATGTGCACCCGCAAGGTATCGCGCCTGTCGTCCGCCGCCGCGTGCTGGATCACGTTGGCCATGGCTTCGGTCAGCACCAGGTTCAGGTGATAGCCCAGCAGGTCGCGGTCGCCGGCGTATTCCTTGATTTCATGCACCAGCAGTTCCGCGATGTTGCCGACCAGGCTCAGATAGCGGGTGTGGGGCGGAACGGCGATTTGCAGGTCAATGTCGGTTTGGCACATGGGAATCCTCCCCTTCGGTGTGGTCCAGCGCTTCTTGCAGGTTGGGATAAATGTCGAAGACCCGGTGCAGGCGGGTCAGTTCGAACATGGATTGCACGCGGGATTGAAGGCCGGCCAGCACCAGGCTGCCCTGGCGCAGCGTGGCGTTCTTGTAACCGGAAAGCAGCGCGCCGAGACCCGAGCTGTCGATGAAGCGCACGTCCGACAAGTCGATGACGACCGCATTGGAACCGCTTTCCAGCAGCCGTTGCAGGTAGTCCTTCAGTTCGCCGGAATTGTGGGCGTCCAGCCGCTCTTCCTTCAGGCTCAACAGGGTTTTGCCGTTCCGTTTCTCCGCCGCGATGTTCATGGCCGAATCGTGCCTCGAATGTATGGGGTATTTTTATGTATTGGACCGTATATTGAGGCCGCATGCTTCCGTGGAAAAGGGTTTCTTTAAGGTTTTCGCTCCGCGCATGGGAAAGCCGCCCTGCCGCCGCCGTTTAGTCCATGCCGATCACCGCCATGCTGACGTCGTCGACCAAGGGCGCCGCCCCGCGAAAGGCGTGCAGGGCCTCGATCAACTGGCCGATGACGATTTCCGGACGCGTGTCCCGATGCGTGGCGAACAAGTCGCACAGGCGGGGCACGTCGAAAAACTCGCCCTGCTCGTTCAGCGCTTCCGTCACGCCGTCGGTATACAGCAGCAGCCGGTCGCCCGCTTCGATTTGCAGGCTTTTTTCCTCGAAGAACACGATCTTTCTCACGCCCAGGATCAGCCCATCCGCGTCCAGGGGTTCGCAGACGGCGGCGCTGGCGCGGGACAGCAAAGGGCAATTGTGGCCGGCGTTGGCGTAGGACAGCCGGCGGGTGGCGAGGTCCAGGCGCAGATAGAACATGCTGATGAACAGGTCCGAGCCGCTCAGGTCTTCGTACAGCACCTCGTTCAGCAGCGACAGGACTTTCGCCGGGCCGTTGTTGTTCCCCGTGGAGGTGAGGCGGGTTTCCGCCTTCAGGGCGCTGCGCACTTCGGCCATGATCAAGGCCGCGCCGACACTGTGGCCGGACACGTCGGCGATAACCACGTCCAGCGACCGGCCGGTGTAAAAGTAGTCGAAATAGTCGCCGCCGATGTGCGTTGCTGGAAGGCATAGTCCGGCGACTTTCGCGCCTTCCACCGCCAGGGGGCGTTTGGGCAGCAGCGACAGCTGGATCTGTTTGGCGATCTCCAGTTCGTGGCGCTCCTCCGAGGCGCGCCGGAGTTCCGTCACGTCGGTCTGCACGCCGATGAAGTGGGTCAAGGCGCCGCCGTCGTCCCGCACCGGGGAGATGCGCAACTCATTCCAGAACGGGGTGCCGTCCTTGCGGTAGTTTTTCAGCACCACTTCGCAACCCTGTCCCGTCCGCATGGCGTCGACGATTTCCCGCACCGCGGCGGGGTCGGTGTCGAGCCCTTGCAGGATTCGCAGGTTGCTGCCGAGCAGTTCCTCCCGCGAATAACCGGTGATGCGGCTCAGCGCCGGATTGATGTAGATGTTGGGCTGGGCCGGGTCGCGGGCGTCGGCGATGACGATGCCGACGCTGGCCGCCTCGATGGCCCGGTCGCGCAGCCGCAAGGCATCCTCGTAGAGCTTGCGGTGGGTGACGTTGTGGTCGACGCCGCGCCACTTCACCAGCCTGCCGGCGGCGTCGAAGATCGGTTCGCCGGTGGATTCGGTGAACACCTCGTGGCCGTCGCGATGCAGATAGCGGTTCGACAAGCGGGTGAAGCGGTGGTGGCTGTCCGTGGAGGACAAATGGCTCCAACGCTCGCGATCCTGGATGGTCAGCAGGTCGAGATAGGTCATGCCGAGGATTTCCTCCGGTTGGTAACCCAGCACTTCGCGCACCGCACCGCTGCTGTAGATGTAACGTCCCGCCGGGTCTTGCTCCCACAGCCATTCGCCGGTCATTTCGGCGACTTGGCGGAAACGTTCCTCGCTTTCCTGCAACGCTTTCTTTTCCTGCTTCTGGGCGGTCAGGTCGTGCAGCACCCCGACGAATATGCGCTCCCTGCCGAGCAGCGCTTCGCCGACCGACAGGTAAAGGGGAAAGCGGCTGCCGTCCTTGCGTTTTCCGGTCACTTCGCGGCCGATGCCGATGATTTTTTTTACGCCGGTGCGCAGGTAATTGGCGAGATAACCGTCGTGGGCTTCGTGGTCCGGCGAGGGCATGAGCATGTTCAGGTTGCGGCCGGTGACTTCGTCGCGCGAGTAGCCGAACAGCTTTTCCGCCGCGGGATTGAACAACTGGATGGTGCCCTTCGAATCCGCGGCGACCACGCCGTCCACGATGGTATCGAGAATCGCCCTGAGCTTGATCTCGCTTTCGTGCAGGGCGACGTCGCAGGAGAGCGCGTCCGACGCCGGACTGAAACGGAGCAGGATGCCGTCCTCTTCCTCATCCAGGCGGATGCGATCCAGCGTGCAGGAAACCGCAACAGGCGTGCGGTTCCTGCGCCGGAACTCGCAGATTTCCTCTTGGCGTATCTTGCCGGAAGCCAGGAATTCCCCGAGGGAAACGGCGACCCGCTCCGGTGTGGGTGCGAACGCCTCGCTCACCGTCATCCCGGCCAATTCGCCGATCTCGAAGCCGAGCAGGCGTGCGGCAGAGTCATTGAGCGCCCGCAGCCGGCCGTCCGGCGCAACGATGCAGACGCCGTTTTCCAGGGTATTCAAGATGGATTGGAGGAGAACGTGAGCGAGCATTCGATACCTGGCCGGGGAAGGTTGGGGAAGGAACGGCCGGCCCGGGACGCCCATGGAGGTTCCCGGCATCTGCCCGCCGACGGGAAACGGACCGCTTACAGCGGTTAGATTGAATTTCGGGGGTAAGTTTACCGGCAATCGGGCCGCTTGCCCCCTACGATCCTCTTTCCGAAGGAGAGAGCGGCTAGGGCTGCTGCGACATTCGGGTCAGGGCGATTCCTGCGGCGTTTCGGGCAACTTCAGGGAAACCCAGAACGTCGCCAATACCACCAGCACGCCCGTCCCCAGCAGCGAAAGGACCGGTTCCACGCCCCGCGAGGCGGCGAAGGTGTAAAGCCCCACCGCCAGCAGCATGGAGACGTTCTCGGCGAAGCGCTGGATGGCCACCGCGCCGCCGCCGCCCACGCTGCGGTGCCCGACATCCTGCAGGGCGGCGTTGATGGGCACCACGAAGGTGCCGCCGGCCATGCCGATGCACAGCAGTATGCCGCGCGCCAGCCAGAGGTTGTCCGCCCCCGCCAGCAGCAGGACGAAGATCGCCAGCAGGTAAGCCGCCCAACGGGCGCGGCGCAGTTGCCGCAAGGGGATGAGGCGCGGCGCCAGCGCCGCACCGAATACGATGCCGATGGCCAGGAACAGGGTGAGGGCGGCGATGTCGGTGGTGTCCTGCAGGCCCAGCGCCAGTGGCGCCCAGGCGATGAGGATCATGCGCAAGGTGGCGGCGGTGGCCCAAAACAGACTGCCGCCCAGAATGGCGAAGCGCGCCCGTTCCAGGCGCAGGAAGCTCACGGTCATGACCGAGAATTGCCGCAGCGCGCCGGCCATGGACGCGCGGCGGGCGGTGAGGCGCGGCAGCCACAGGGTCAGCAGGCCGGAAAAGAGGTAGAGGCCCAGGATGCCGCCCAGCGCCAGGGCGATGGAAAAGGCGTCCGCCGTCTTCGCCCCGGCCAGGGGACCCAGGACGATGGCCAGGATGGTCGCGCCCTCGATCCAGCCGTTGGCCTTGACCAGTTTTTCCGCCGGAGCCATTTCCGGCAGGATGCCGTACTTGGCCGGGCTGTACAAAGCGGCGCCCGCCCCAACCACTCCATAGGCAAGCACCGGCTCCAGCCCTGCCAGCAAGAACAGCGTCCCCGTCGCCTTGACGCCGTTGGCCAGCAGCAGGACGCGGGGCTTGGGAATGCAATCGGCCAGAAGGCCCACCCAGGGCGCGAGGACCACAAAGGCGACCAGAAAGGCGCTTTGCAGCGCCGGGATGTACCAGCCGGGCAATTCGGGATGCTGGCGCACCATGGCCACCACCGCGAAGAGGATGGCGTTGTCGGCGAAGGCCGAAAAGAATTGCGCCACCAGCAGGAGAGGAAATCCCCGGCCGGCGAACGCGGCGGGGGTTTCCTCGGGTTCGCTCATGCGGCGTAGTTTACCTGCTGGACGGTTCCGCTGCCGCCATCGTCGCGCAGATACACGCCGCTGCTGGCGACATCGCCCAAGGCGTCGTTGCCGGCATCGCGCAACTGGAACGGCGTGGCCAGGTGACCGAGGAAGATGGCGCCGATGCCTTTTTCGCCCAGGCCGATCAGTTTCTGGCCGCCGTCGGCGTCGTGCAGCCACAGGCGCAGGCGGTCGTAGACGCTGTCGGCCTCGTCGATGAAACGGTTGCCGTCCTCGTCGTAGGCGGCGAGTTCGCCGAAGCCGTCGCCCGTGGCCGGGCCGAACAGTTCCCGGCCGTCGTCGATCGCGTCGTTGCCGTTCCGGTCGAGGGCCAGGAAGGCGCTGCCCGGCTGGAGCAGGGCGAGCTGCTCGCTGCGCCCGTCGGCATCCAGGTCGAATTCGAAACGGGAGTCGCCCAGTTCGGCGGCGTTGCCGTCGAAATTGACCACCAGGGGGTCGGTTTTCTGCACCGCATCCCCCAGCCTGAGGCTTTCGCTGTGTTCGCTGAAAAACGTCCGGCTCATGTTGAGCTGGACGGAAAAGCTGATTTCCTGGCCGTCTTTGGTCCGGATGACCCCTTCGGCGGAGAAGCTCACCGCCTCGTATTCGTAGTGGGATTCGTAGTAATCGTAGGCCAGGCCCGCGCCGCTGGCGGCCGAGACGGTGGTCTGGCTGGCGCTGATCCGCGTCGTTTCCAGTTGCGCGCTGAATTCGGCGCTCCGGCTCTGCACCTTGGCGATGTTCTTCCCCAGTTCTTCCGGCGAAAAGACCTTCATCTCCCTGCCGGTGAGTGCCTTGAACATCCGCTTGAGGATGTTCAGGGCCAAGCGGTCCTGGGGGGTAAGATTTTCGTCCCCTTCCAGGGGGATTTCCGCCCGCGTGGGCTGGACGGCCCGGGCCTGCGGGGAAAGCGTCAGGAGATCGGGCAAGGAGGAAGCGGGCGGGCTGTTTCCGCCGGAAGTGCGTTCGCCCACCCAGGCTTGCAGCGTTTCCCGCTGTTCGGTTTTCAGCAGGGCCTCGTGCTGGGCCTGCATGGCAATAGTGGCTGACTCGACGCGCATGGCCGGCCTCCCGAAGAAAGATGTTGCTCCCACTTCGGAGGTATCGGCCGGACGCTGCGTTTCTTGAAGGGAAAGCCGGTCGGCTTCAGTGCGCGCCGGTTACCTCAATGCCCAGTTTGTCCTGCGCTTCCCGCACCACGTCCGTATGGGCGGCCTCGGCTTCGGCGGCGGCCTTTTCCAGGATGCGCTCGCGGTTGAAGCGGGCCAGGTCGACGCCGTAAGCGTGGTTGCTCAGCACCTTGCTGATGACGTAAGGCTGGGACGCGGCGTCCAGATCCAGTTTGGAAAGATCCACCTGGCGCGGGGCGCGCGGGCGCTTGATTTCGTCGAGTATGAGCACGACCTTGGGCTTGATTTTCATCTTGGGCTGGACTTCCACCACGACGCCCACCTCGCCGTTGCTCATCTCCACCACCGTGCCGGGTGGATAGATGCCGATGCGCTCGATGAACTTGATGATCAGGTTGGCATCGAACGTCTTCCCGCGCGCCTCGGTAAAAATGTTGATCGCGTCCATGTGGGTGCGGCCGTTCTGGTAACAGCGGTCGCTGGTGACGGCATCGTACGTATCGACGATGGCGACGATCTTGGAGAACGGCGTCAGATGCGCGCCGTCCAGCCCGCGCGGATAACCGCTGCCGTCGATCCGTTCGTGATGGCTGTAGGCCACGTCCACCGCACCGGGGAGGGACTCGCGGGCGGACATGAGGATGTCCCGGCCCATGGTGGTGTGCGCCTTCATGAGGGCGAATTCTTCGTTGCTCAGCTTGCCGGGCTTGTTGAGCACTTCCAGCGGCACCTTCATCTTGCCCATGTCGTGCATCAGCCCGGACAGGCCGAGTTCCTCCAGGGCCTGGCCCTGATGGCCCAGGTGGATGCCGAAGGCCACGGAATAAACGCAGACGTTGAGGGAGTGCTGCGCGGTGTATTCGTCGCGGTGCTTGAGTTGGGTGAGGAACAGCAGTGCGTCGGGGTTGCGGATCAGGCTTTCGACGCACTCGTGCACCACTTTCTTGGCGCCCTGGGTGTCGATGCGCTTGCCGAAACGGATGTCTTCCATCATGGTTTTCACCAGCGAGCTGGTGCTTTCGTAAGCCCCGCGCGCGGCCTGGATTTCCTGTTCGATATGTGCGCGGCGCTGGGGTTTCGGCGGCGGAGCGTCTTCTTTCCAGAACGCGAAAGGACGGGCTTTTTTCGGCGGAGCGGGCGGCGGGGCTCGCATGTCGCGGGTCATGTCCACGTAAACGTGCTGGCAGACTTCGCGCACGGCGCGGACGTCCGCTTCGGTTTTCAGCTCGAAACCCTGGAACAAAAACGGCGAATCCGCCCACGGACGGTCCAGTTCGCTGACGTACATGCCGACGCGCAGTTCGGCGACGGGTATTTTGGTTTTCTGGGTGGTTTGCGCCATGACTTCTGTCCTCCGTGTCCGGCACGGGACGCGCCGGAGTTCTTCCATGATTCGGGAGCCTCCGTCTTTCAAGATAGTCGATTGGCAACGGCTTGCCAAGGCAAATTTGCCGTCGGGAAAACCGGCCGGAGGCGCCCGGATGCCGCCGGAGTCCGGGCGCGAAGGATCAGCGGGCGTAAAGGCTCTTGAAGCGGGCGACCATTTCGTCGGGCTTTTTTTCCTTGTTGGCCTTGCCGAACACGTAGACGACGGTCTGGCCGTTGGGGCCGCCGCCGATGTCGGTGTAGCGGAACGCCGCCTCGCCGCTCTCGCGGTAGGCGGCGAAGCCGGCCCAATCCTCGAAGACGTGGATGCGCTTGTCGTCCATCAGCACCGCGAAGAAGCTGTCGGATGCGCCTTGCGTCTTGCCGTCGTACAGCGCCGCGCCGCCGATGTTTTCCTCCTTCTTGTCCTTGTCCATGCCGCGCAGGCCGAAGACGATCGTCTCGCCTTTCGGCCCAGCGCCGATGCGGGTCAGGCGGTACGGAGACTCGCCGCTCGACAGGAATTCCTTGAAGGTGCCGGCGTCGTCGAAGACGTGAATCCGCTTGTCCTGGTGGATTTGGTAATAGTCGTTGACGTTGTACGCCGGAACTTCCGCCGGGGCCTTAGGCGCCGCTTCGTCGGCGAAGGCCGCCGGCAGCACGAACAAGGCCAGAAGCGCGGCCGGTCGAATGAATGCGCGCATGGTGTTGCCTCACTCCCGCGATAAAAATGACTGGCCAGAATAGGCAGGAAATTTGACGGTTTGATGACAGCCAGAGTCAGCCGACCCAGCGGGCGCGGCATTCCGCCACCGCCGCGATGCGCGCCGCGCGCAAGGCCTTGCCCAGTTCTTCGCCGGCCAGGCCCCGTGCGGCCAGGTCCCGTACCGGCACGGCGCGCGCCGCGGCGAAGGCGGCTTGCAGGAACGCGGGCGGCGGGTAGGGGCGCTGTTCCAGCCCGGCGCGTCCGCGGGCGTCGGCCTCGCAAGCCAGCAGGAACTGCTCGAGGGTTTCCGGCGCGCGCCAGGCGTCCAGTTGCTGGAAGAGGTCGACCAGCGTGCCGGGGCGCAGCTCCAGGGCGCGGTGGCTCAGGCCGTGATGGCGCATGACCTTTTCCGCCAGGGCGCGGTAACGGCGCGGCACGCGCAGCCGTTCGCACAGGCCGTGCAGCACCGGCACCCCGCGCGCCTCGTGGCCCGGATGGCGCGGCCAGTCCGCCTGGGGGGTGAGCGCCTTGCCGAGGTCGTGGGTCAGCGCGGCGAAACGGATCAAGGGATCGGCGGTCAGGCGCGCCGCCTGTTCCATGACCATCAGGACGTGCACGCCGGTGTCCACTTCCGGATGGTAGTCCGCCCGCTGCGGCACGCCGAACAGGGCTTCGATCTCGGGAAACAGGCGCGCCAGGGCGCCGCACTCGCGCAGCATGGTAAAGAAGGCCTGCGGCGCCGGTTCGGCCAGGGCCTTGGCCAGCTCGGCCCAGACGCGCTCCGCTACCAGTGCATCCACCTCGCCCGCCGCGGTCATTTCGCGCATCAAGGTTTGCGTCTCGTCCGCCACGCGGAATCCCAGGGTTGCGTAGCGGGCGGCGAAGCGCGCCACGCGCAGGATGCGCACCGGGTCTTCGCCGAAAGCCGGCGACACGTGGCGCAGGAGATGCGCCTCCAGGTCTTGACGGCCGCCGAAGGGGTCGATGAGCCGTCCGGCGCTGTCTTCGGCCATGGCGTTGACGGTCAGGTCGCGGCGCTTGAGGTCTTCCTCCAGGGTCACGTCCGGCGCGGCGTGCACCGTAAAGCCCCGATAGCCCGGCGCGGTCTTGCGTTCGGTGCGCGCCAGGGCGTATTCCTCGTGGGTTTCCGGATGCAGGAAGACGGGGAAATCCTTGCCGACCTCCCGAAAGCCGCGAGAGCGCATGGACTCCGGCGTTTCGCCCACCACCACCCAGTCGCGCTCGGTGACGGTGCGTCCCAGGAGCTTTTCGCGCACCGCGCCGCCGACCAGGTAGACCTGCATGCCGGCGGTGGTGGTCATGGCGCCTCCGCCACCGGCATGAGTTCGCGCAGGTCGTCGACGGCGAAAAATTCGGCGATATCGCGCCGGGCGCCTTTCGAGTCGGGTTTCTTGATGGCGCACAGGTGGCGGATGCCGTGCCTGCGCGCGGCGCGCAGCACCGGCAGGCTGTCGTCGATCAGCAGGCTGCGGACCGGATCGAAGGGTTCGACGGCGTGCAGGCGGGTCCAGAAGGCGGGGTCTTCCTTGGGTACACCGAACTGGTGCGAGCTGACCACGGCGTCCAGGAATTCGTGCAGGCAGGTTTTTTCCAGCTTCAGGCCCAGGGAATCCGGATGAGCGTTGGTCACCAGGGCCAGCCGCTTGCCGGCCTGCCGGGCGGCTTCGAGAAAATCGGTGACGTGGGGCAGCACGGCGATCAGTCCGGAAAGCTCCGCCTTGAGGCCGGCGATGTTCAGTTCCAGCGCGGCGCTCCAGTAGTCGAGGCAATACCATTCGATGCGGCCTTCCATGGCCCGAAAGCGCGGAACCAGGCGCTTTTTCGCTTCCTCCAGCGCCAGGCCGTTCTGCTGCGCATAGCGCAGAGGCACGAATTCGCTCCAGAAGTGGTTGTCGAAATTCAGGTCGAGCAAGGTGCCGTCCATGTCCAGCAGCACCGCGTCGATTTGGTTCCAGGGAAGCGACATGCTTAAAGTATACCGTTCCCGCCACCGCCTTTTGACGAGGGTTTATCGTGACTCCCTGCCCGCCTCCCGCCGCTTTGCTCGATTCCGTCGTCGCCATCGCCCGCGCGGCGGGGGCGGCGATCATGGACATTTACCGCAGCGGTTCGCAGGTGAGCTACAAGAACGACGACTCGCCGCTCACTGCCGCCGATCTGGCCGCACAGCGGCTTATCCACGAGCAACTGAACCGGCTGACGCCCGGGTTGCCGCAGCTTTCGGAAGAAGCCGCCCAATCGCCTTATGCCCAGCGGACGGGTTGGAACTGCCACTGGCTGATCGACCCGCTGGATGGCACCAAGGAATTTATCCAAAGGAACGGCGAATTCACCGTGAACATCGCCTTGATCCGCGAACACCGTCCGGTGTTGGGCGTGGTGTATGCGCCCGCTGTGGATCGGTGCTATTGCGCGGCGGAAAATGCCGGCGCATTTCGTCGCCAGGGCGGTGCGGCGCCCGAGCCGATTCGGGTCCGGGCATGCGCGCCGGAGGTTCCCGCGGTGGTGGGCAGCCGTCTGCACGGCACGAACGCCATGGCAGGCTACCTGCACCGGCTGGGCCCGCATGAATTCCGTGCCGTGGGCAGTTCGCTGAAATTCTGTCTGGTGGCGGAAGGGAGCGCCGATCTCTATCCGCGCCTCGGTCCGACCTGCGAATGGGATACCGCCGCCGCGCAGTGCGTGGTGGAACAGGCTGGTGGCCTGGTGACCGACTGGCAAGGCGAGCCTCTGCGCTACAACGGCAAGGAGTCGCTGCTCAACCCGCACTTTCTGGTGTTCGGCGACCGGCGGCGCAACTGGCGCGCTCCCGGTTCCGGCTGATCAGCAGCAGCGCTTCACGCCGTTCCAGCGGCGTTCCAGTTCGGAGCGGAAGAATTCCCGGCGGCTGAGAGGCGGCTGGCCTGGGTGGGCATGATGTTCGCGCCAGTGGGCCAGGTAACGATCATAGGCGTCGTCGCCGCAAGCGGCGCGTAGCAGGCGCCATCCGTAGGCAAGTGTGCGGCGGACCGTCACGGGAGGGAAAGGGATGCTGGGGCGGCTTGGGCCGTCCCGGAAAAAATATGGAGCGGCGCGCGCCGCTCCATAGGCGGTCGACTGCTTATTTCTTGTTCTCGCCGGTGTATTTCTCGATGGCCTGCAAGGGGACCAGCGCTTCGGCCAGCTTGTCGGCTGCCCCGGCGGTATTGCCGGCATCCGCTTCCTTGATGGCTTCGCGGATGCGGCTGTTGGCTTGCTGGATGTTCTTGCCGATCGGATCGCCGGTCAGTTCCTTGGTATGGGTGCGCAGCACCTTGAGGGTCTCGACCGTCTGTTCCTTGTGGCCGGCCTTGGCGTGTTCGATGGCTTCCTTGGCGGTCTTGAGCGCTTCCACGGCGTGCGCGTGAACGGCACCTGCGGTCTCGGCGGCGATAGCCGGAGCGCCGCTCAGGCCGAAAGCGCCGGCCAGCAGGATGGCGCCCAGTGTTTTGGTAACTTTTTCGATCTTCATATTAAAGAATTCTCCTCGCTAAATTGTGCATCGGCCCCATGCGGAAGGGGTCCGGTATAGACATTCGCCATTTTCGCTATCGTCCGCGACGGGCATTTAACCAGAAGTTGCGGTGAACGTCATGTGTCTTCGTCATTCGACCGTTTTGTCGATCACGATCCGGTAAACCTCGTTGCCTTTCGTCTCGACGGGGCCGAGCTGTCCTTGCAGGTCGCCGGATGCGGGCATGGCTTGGCCGGAGCGGGACACACGCGCGCCAAGCCGGATGCTGGAGTGCGCGGAAAGCTTGTTTTCCGGCGACATGGCCAGCGAGTCGTCCAGGGTCAGCTCCACGGGCAGGTCGCGCGCCTGGCGGCGGACGATGGCCAGCGGCATGGGGGAACCCTGCGCTGCGCGGGCGAAAACGAACAAGGTGTCCTCGGGACGTATTTTGCCGGCGAGTTCCGGCGCCAGTTCGACCCGGACGCGGACACTGGCCGAGCCCGCCGGTTGCACGGGAGGCGCTTCCTTGCCTTCGAGCTGGGCGAGGAAGCCGTCCAGTTGCCGCGCGTCTTCGCCATCCGGCGGCAGTTGCGCCTTGAGCAGCCGCCAGTGCTTGAGCGCCTCGTCCCTGTCGCCGCGCTCCGTGGCGGCGAGACCCGCCAGCCACAAGGCGGTGGGATGATCGGGGTGTTGGATGAGGATGCCTTCGATCAGTTCGGTGGGCCGGCCGCGCAGGCTGTTGTCCTGCATGCGGGCGAGGGTCTCGGCGCGCAGGGCCTGGATGTCGGGATCGTCTTTCTTGAGCGCCTGGGCTTTTTCGTAGGCGGTTAGCGCCTCGGCGTATTCGGCCAGTTCCTGGTGCGAACGTCCCAGCAGCAGCCAGCCTTGCACGTCGTCGGGATCGCGCTGGAGCCGCTCGGTCAGCTTGGCGATGCTCGCCTGGAGCGAGCCGGGATCCGTTTTGCCGGAAACGGCGGGCGGGGCGTCGATCAGGTCCGGCCGGCCCAGCGCCAGATACAGGCCGATGCCCAGCAGCGGCAACAGGCACAGGACGATCAGCACCGCGTCGCGGCCGTGCGCGGACGAGGGCTGTTCCGAGGCATCGGACGCCGCGGTGTCTTCGAGCAGGTCGCGTTCCAGTTCCTCGCACAGCTTCTCGAAAGTGGCTCGATCCAGCGACCCCTCCGCCAGTTCGCGCTCCAGTTCGCCGCGCCGCTGGCGGTAAACCAGCAGGTTCAAGGCGTCGCGCCGCTGGGCGCGAGATGCGCTTTTTCCGCGCAGCACGGGGATGAACAGCAGGGCGGCGGCCAGCAGTAGAACGGCGGCCAGCAACAGGAAGAGGGTCATGCGTCGTCGTCGGCAGAGGATTTTTTGAGACGTTCGAGGCGGGCGCGCTCGGCGGGCGAAAGCGGCGCCTCCTCCCCGGCCGTGCGCCGTTTGGCGTATTGCCGCCAGGCCATGCCGCCCGCCAGGGCGAAGAGCAGCGCAGGACCCGCCCAGAGCAGAATCGTCAGCGGCTTGACGGCCGGGCGGTAAAGCACGAAATCCCCGTAGCGGCTGACGAGAAAGTCGACGGCTTCCGCGTCGCTCCGGCCGCTCTGGATGATGCGGAACACCTCGTCGCGCAGATCCTGGGCGAGATCGGCGTCGGAGTCGGCCAGGGACTGGTTCTGGCACACCAGGCAGCGCAACTCCTTGACCAGTTTCTCGTAACGGGCCTGCTGGTCCGGATCGTCGAAGGAACGCACCTCCAGGGCGGCGGCGGACGCCGTTCCGCCGGCGAGGAGCAGAAGCAGGCCGGCCAGCAAGCGCTTCATGGTGCAGCTTCCGCTTGCAGGGTGCGGATCAAGGGCAGCAGATCCTTTTCGAGCGCCGCCGGGGTCAGGGGACCGGTGTGCTTGTGGCGGATGAGACCGCGCTTGTCGACCACGAAAGTCTCCGGAACGCCGTACACGCCCCAGTCCAGCCCGGTCTTGCCGTCGGCGTCGAATCCGCTGGCCGTGTAGGGGTCGCCGCCGAAAAACTTCAGCCAGGCGAGGGCCGCCGCGCGCTCGTCCTTGTAGTTGAGGCCGTAGATCGGTACGAGGTTGCGTTTCGCCAGTTCCAGCAGCACCGGGTGTTCCTGGCGGCAGGAGGCGCACCAGGACGCCCAGACATTCAGCAGGAAAACCTGGCCTCTCAACTGCGCGATGTCGAGCGTTTTCGCGGCGTCGGCGACCTCCGGCAGATGCAGCGCGGGGGCGGGCTTGCCGATCAGCGGCGAGGGTACCTGGCGCGGGTCGAGGGTCAGGCCGATGCCGAGAAAGATCATTACGACGAAGAAGACCAGCAGGGGGACGGCGCGTGTCACGGGGGTATTCGGGTTGCGGTGGATTTAGCGCCGCTTGATGTGGCGGGCGGCCAGTTCGTGCTCGATGACGCGCAGTTGCGCCAGCGCCTGGATCAATGCGGCGTGGGCTTTGTCGCGCTCGGAGAACAGCGGGCTTTTTTTCAGCATCAGTTCGGCATTGCGGCGGATTTCCCGGGCGACGTCGGCGTCGATCTCGTCGGAGCGCAGCATCTCGTCGGCGAGGATGGTCACGGTCTGGCCTTCCGTTTCCATCAATCCGCCGGAAACGTAAAAGAACAGTTCCTCGCCCTCCGCGGGGGCAAGGCGCACTTCGCCCGGCGCCAGGCGGGTCATCAGCGGCGCGTGGCGCGGCAGGATGCACATCTCGCCCTGCACGCCGGGCGCGACGACCGAGCGGCATGCGCCGGAATAGATGTCGCGGCTGAGGCTGGCGATGCGCACCTCGATAGCGCCGGAAGCGTGCGGCCGGCTCATTGCGCGGTTTTGCCCGGTAGGCCCGCCTGGCGGAGGCCGGCCAGCGCCACGGCGACGGCGCCCTCGGCGTCCATGTGGTCGGTGTTGACGACCAGATCGAAATTCTCCGCGCATTCCAGCCCGCAGTGGCGGATCTGTTCGTGGAACAGGCTGTGGATGGCCCGGGCGCGGCTGGCGTTGGTTTCGCGCACTTTCTCCAGCGCCTGCTCGAATGTTTCGCCGCTTTCCGCGGCAAGGCGCGCGGCGCAAATCTCCGGCGTGCCGACGATGCGCAGCCGGAATACCGGCTTGCCCTGCAGAATCAGGTGCGCGCCGCAGCCGACCAGCAGCGCACTCCGGTGCGCCAGGTCCAGGATCACGTCGAACAGGGCGCGGCGATAGGTGGCCAGATCGCAGGTGCGGCAACCGATCAGGCTCTGCATGAAGGAGGCGATGCCGCCGGTGAAATGTTCGCCCGGCTGTTCGATGACGGAAACCGGAACGCCGGTTTTTTCCGCCACCCGGACGAGGATTTCCCGGTCGAGCACCGGGATGTCCAGGGCCAGTCCCAGCTTGGCCGCGACGATCTCGCCCAGCGCACCGTGGTCGCGGGAGAGGGTGACCAGCAGGGGGCCTGCGGCGCGCGCCTTGCGGCGATGCTGCTCGGCGAGCACGTCGTGGGTGATGATGGCTTCCACGTAGCGTTGCGGGTCTTCATGGGCCATGGTGCACCTCCTGCGCCTTGCGGCTCGATTCGGCGACGCGCTGCAATTTCCAGTTGCGGTGGCGGTTCATGATTTTCACGGCCTCCTCGGGGGTGTCCACCAGCGAAATGTAATCCAGGTCTTCCGGCGAAATCAGGCCATTGGCGAGCACGGTGCCGCGGATCCACTCCAGCAGACCCTGCCAATAGTCCGCGCCATACAGGACGAGCGGCAGGGGGTGAATCTTGTGGGTCTGCATCAGGGTCAGGGCCTCGAAAAATTCGTCCAGGGTGCCGAAGCCGCCCGGCATGCAGATGTAGCCCATGGAGTACTTGACGAACATCACTTTGCGCACGAAGAAGTAGCGGAACTCCAGCGACAGGTTTTGGTAGGGGTTCGGCTTCTGTTCGAAAGGCAACTGGATGTTGAGGCCGATGGAGGTGGAGTCCTGCGCGCCACGGTTGCCCGCTTCCATGATGCCGCCGCCGCCGCCGGTGATGATGGCGTAGCCCTGTTCGGCCAGGAGTTCGGCGACGCGCTGGGCTTCCTGGTAGTAATGGGTTTCGGGCGCCAGGCGCGCCGAGCCGAAAATGGACACGGCGAACTGGGTATCCGCCAGCTTGTCGATGCCCTCGGTGAATTCGCTGAGAATCCGGAACAGGCGCCAGGATTCGTCGCCCCTGAAATCTTCGATCATGGCCATTTTTCCTTCGTGTCGCCGGAATTTCAGGCCGCGATACGGTAACGCCGGTCGCAGGCGGCGAGCAAGCCTCCGGCCAGCATGACCAGCCCGCCCAGCCAGATCCAGCGCACCAGCGGTTTGACATAGACGCGCACGCTCCAGGCGCCCCCGTCCAGTTCCTCGCCGAGCGCCAGGTACAAATCGCGCCACAGGCCGGGGTCGATGGCCGCCTCGGTCATGGTGTTTTGCCGCACGGTGTAGACGCGTTTCTCCGGTTGCAGGACGGCAATGGCCGCGCCGTCGCGGCTCACGGTGAAGCGCCCGCTGCGCGCCGTGTAGTTGGGGCCGGGAGCGGCGGACACGCCTTCGAAGCGGAAGGCATAGCCGCCCAGTTCCACCGTCTCGCCGGGAGCCAGACGCACGGTTTTTTCCGCGCTGAGGATGGACGAGGCGCTCACCCCGGCCAGGAACACCGCCAGGCCCAAGTGGGCGAGGGTCATGCCGTAAAAGGAGGGGTTCTGGCGCAAGCCGGTCCTTACGGTAGGACGCTGGCGGACGCGCAGGACGAAGGTCAGCAGCGCCGTAGCCGCCAGCCAGGCGGCCAGCGTCAGGCCGGCGAGCAGCGCCAGACTGTCCAGGCCGAAGGCCGCCGCGGTGAGGACACCACCCAACACAAGGCACAGGGGCGCCAGCCAGCGCAACGGGCGCATCAGGCGCGATAGGCCGGCGCGCTTCCAGCCCAGTTGCGGTGCGAGGCCGGCGAACAGGAACACCGGGGCCATCAGCGGCGCGAATACGGCGGAGAAATACGGCGGGCCCACCGAAATCTTGCCCAGGCCCAGGGCGTCGAGAACCAGCGGATACAGCGTGCCCAGCAGGATGCTGCCCGAAGCCGTGACCAGCAGTACGTTGTTGAGCAGCAAGAGATTCTCGCGCGAAAGTAGTTCGTAGCGCGCGTGCTCGCGCACCCTGGGAGCGCGTAGGGCGTACAGCAATAGCGAGCCGCCCACCACGAGGCCGAGGAATACCAGGATGAACACGCCGCGCGCCGGGTCGGAGGCGAAGGCGTGCACCGACGTCAGCACGCCGGAGCGCACCAGGAACATGCCGAGCAGGCTCAGCGAGAAGGCGAAAATGGCCAGCAATACGGTCCACGCCTTGAAGGCGCCGCGCTTCTCCGTCACCGCCAGCGAGTGCACCAAGGCGGTCGCCATGAGCCAGGGCATGAAGGAGGCGTTTTCCACCGGGTCCCAGAACCACCAGCCGCCCCAGCCCAGTTCGTAATAGGCCCACCAGGAGCCCAGCACGATGCCCAGCGTCAGGAACATCCAGGCCACCAGCGTCCACGGCCGGGACCAGCGCGCCCAGGCCGAGTCCAGGGTGCCGGACAAGAGCGCCGCGATGGCGAAGGCGAAGGCCACCGACAGGCCCACGTAACCCACGTACAGCATGGGCGGATGCACGGTGAGGCCGAAATCCTGCAACAGCGGATTCAGGTCCTGGCCGTCCGTCGGGGTGGGAGTCAGGCGCTCGAAAGGGTTGGAGGTGAAAAGGATGAACGCCAGCACGCCGACGCTCACCAGCCCCATCACGCCCAGCACCCGGGCGACGAAGGCTTCCTCCAGGCGGCGGCAGAACAGTGTTACCGCCACCGTCCACAGGCCGAGAATCGTCGCCCACAGCAGCATCGAGCCTTCATGGGCGCTCCAGGTCGCGGCGATGCGGTAATAGCCCGGCAGGCCGGAATTGGAATTGGTTGCCACGTAGAGCACGGAAAAATCGTTAGCGGCGAAGCTGGCCGCGAGGCACACAAACGCGACCAGCAAAAGGAGGCATTGCGCGCGCGCCGCCGGTTTGCCGACAGCCATCCACAGCGCGACGCCGCGCGACGCGCCCCACAGCGGGAATACCGCCTGCGCCGTTGCCATGAGCAGTGCCATGACCAGCGCGAAATGCCCCAGTTCGGCGATCATTTCTTTTGGTAGTCCTTGTAGCTGGTGGTCAGCTTGCCGCTCTTCTTGAGAGCATCCGCCACTTCCGGCGGCATGTAGTTCTCGTCGTGCTTGGCCAGTACTTCCGTGGCGCGGAACGCGCCGTCCGCTTCCAGCTTGCCGACGACGATCACGCCTTGTCCCTCGCGGAACAGGTCCGGCAGGATGCCCTCATAGGCGACGCCGGTGCGGGCGCTGCCGTCGCT
>DATDOO010000048.1:0-4559 GCA_035293245.1 Methylococcaceae bacterium | reverse complement strand
CATGAAGAATTTCAACCTCAGTGCCTGGGCTTTGGAACACCGCGCCTTCACCGGCTTTCTCATGGTTCTGGTGCTGCTGGGCGGAATTTTCGCCTACCTGCGCCTGGAGCAGCGGGAAGACCCCAAATTCACTTTTCGGGTGATGGTGGTCAAAACCCTCTATCCGGGGGCGACGGCGCAGGAGGTGGAAGAGCAAGTCACCGACCGCCTGGAAAAGAAAATCCAGGAATTGCCCTACCTGGACACCCTGCGCAGCTACTCCAAACCCGGCGAATCGGTCATTTTCGTCACGCCCCGCGAAGACACCCCGCCCAGGGAAATTCCCGGCCTCTGGTACCAGGTGCGCAAGAAAGTCGGCGACATTCAGTTCACCCTGCCGCCCGGCGTGGTGGGGCCGTTCTTCAACGACGAGTTCGGCGACACTTACAGCCTCATTTACGCCATTTCCGGCGAAGGCTTCGGCTACGCCGATCTGAAAGACGCAGCCGACGCGGCGCGCCAGCAGATTTTGCGCGTCTGGGATGTGGAGAAGGTCGATCTCATCGGCGTCCAGGAGGAAAAGATTTACGTCGAATTCGCCGACAAGCAACTGGCCGAACTGGGCCTGGACGCGGCCGGCGTCGCCCAGGCGCTGCAGGGGCAAAACCTCCTGGCCCCGGCGGGCACGGTATTTACGCCGCAACGCAACCTCCCCATCCGGGTGACCGGTCCGTTCCAGTCGCTGGACAGCGTGGCCAACCTGGCGCTGCGCATCGACGGCCGCACTTTCCGGGTCTCCGATTTTGCCCAGGTGAGGCGGGGCTATAGCGACCCGCCGCAATTCAAGATGCGCTTCAACGGCAAGGAAGCGGTCGGCCTGGGCGTCACCATGAACGGCAAAGGCGACGTGCTGGAATTGGGAAAGGCGCTGGACGCCGCCGTGACGCGCATCCAAAACCAACTGCCCCTGGGCATGGACGTGGAGCAGGTGGCCAATCAGGCGCGCGTGGTCGAAACGGCCATCGGCGAATTCCTGCGCACCTTCTTCGAGGCGCTGGCGGCGGTGCTGCTGGTCAGCTTCCTGAGCCTGGGATTCCGCGCCGGCTCCGTGGTGGCGCTCACCGTGCCCCTGGTGCTGGCGGGCACGCTGTTGTGCCTGTGGCTGTTCGGCATGGAACTGCACCGCATTTCCCTGGGCGCGCTGATTCTGGCCCTGGGACTGCTGGTGGACGACGCCATGATCGCCGTCGAAATGATGGCGCGCAAGCTGGAAGAAGGCTGGGACCGCCTGCGCGCCGCGACTTACGCTTACACCGCCACGGCCTTTCCCATGCTGACCGGGACTTTGATCACCATCGCCGGCTTTCTGCCGGTGGGTCTGGCGCAGTCCCAGGCGGGCGAATACACCGTGGCGATATTTCAGGTGGTGGGCATTTCCCTGCTTTTGTCCTGGATCGGCGCGGTGGTGTTCACGCCTTACCTGGGCTTTCTCATGCTCAAGGCCCATGCCGGCGCGCAGCGCCACGACCGGTTCGACACGCCTTTTTATCATCGCCTGCGCCGCTGGGTGGACGCCTGCCTGGAGCACCGCGTCAAGGTCATCGCCGGGACCGTCGCGCTGTTCGGCGTGGGCGTCGCGACCTTGCTGCAAGTTCCCGAGCAATTCTTTCCCTTGTCCAACCGGCCGGAGGTCATCGTCGACCTGTGGCTGCCGGAGGGCAGTTCCTTCGCCCGCACGGAAGCGGCGGCCCAGCGCATGGAAGACCTCCTGGCCAGGGACGAGGACGTGGTGAATGTTGCCGCCTACATCGGCGGCGGCACGCCGCGGTTTTTTCTCTTGATCGTGCAACAACTGGCCAATACCAACCTGGCCGAATTCGTGGTGACGACCCGCGACAACGGAGCCCGCGAGCGCGTGATGCAACGCATCCGGCAGGCCTTGGCCACGGACTTCCCGGACGTGCGCGGGCGCAGCATGCGCCTCAACGTCGGGCCGCCGCTGGACTATCCCCTGGTGTTCCGGGTGTTCGGCGACGACCCCAAAGTCGTGCGCGGCATCGCCGACCGGGTGGCGGAGGTGGTGCGCGCCAACCCGCACACCCGTGAGGTGAACGACGACTGGCACGAGCGGATTCCGGCGCTGCGCCTGGTTCTCGACCAGGACAAGGCCCGCGCCCTGGGCGTCAGCAGCGCCGGCCTGTCGCAAGCCTTGCAGGCCCATTACGACGGCTTCGCGGTCGGCCAGTTCCGCGAGAGAGACACGCTTATCGACATCGTTTGGCGCGGGCAAAAAAACCTGCGCCTCGCCGCCGAGGACTTGCCGGATATGGCCATCCGCACGCCTGAGGGCCACGCCGTGCCGCTGGCGCAACTGGCCCGGGTCGAAACGGTCTACGAGGACGGCGTACGCTGGCATCGCAACCGCTACCCGGCCGTTTCGGTGCGCGCCGACGTGGTGGACGGGAAGCTGGCGCCCGACGTGGCCGGAGAAATCGTTTCGGAGCTTGACGCCATCCGGGGGACGCTGCCCGCCGGCTATGTCATCGAAACCGGCGCGGCCAAGGAGGACGCCTGGATCGCGCAAAAGTCGATCCTGGTCTGGATTCCGCTGGTGGTGATCGCCACCCTCGTTCTCTTGATGATGCAGTTGCAGAACCTCTCCCGCACTTTCCTGGTATTCGTCACCGCGCCGCTGGGGGTGATCGGCGCCGCCTTCGCGCTGCGCACCTTCGGCGCGCCCTTCGGCTTCGTGGCGCTGCTCGGCATCATCGCCCTGGCCGGCATGATCATGCGCAACGCGGTGATCCTGGTGGACCAGATCGAGCAGGACGAAAAAGCCGGACGGTACACGTGGGACGCCATCGTCGAAGCCACCGTGCGGCGCTTCCGGCCCATCCTGCTGACCGCGGCGGCGGCCGTCCTGGCCATGATCCCCCTGTCGCGCAACGACTTCTTCGGGCCGCAGGCCATCGCCATCATGGGCGGCCTGACGGTGGCTACGGCGCTTACGGTGTTCTTCCTGCCGGCCCTGTATGCCGCCTGGTTCGGGGTGCGCCGGCCCGGAGGCGCATCGTGAATGCCTGGGTGCCGGGTCTCGTTCTGGCCCTGCTGCTTGCCGGCTGTACCCCGACGCGGGTCGACGAGCGCGCGCCCCTGGCGCTCCCCGACCATTGGCGCCACGCCGCCGGCACCGCAGCGGCCGATCTGGCCTCGTGGTGGCAAGGCTTCCGGGACCCGCAATTGGACGGGCTCATCGCCCAGGCCCTGGCCGCCAACCACGACCTGAAAATCGCCGCCGCCCGCGGCCGCGAGGCTCGAGCCTTGGCGGAAAGTGCGGAATCGGCGCTGTATCCCGGCATCGACCTGTTCGCCGGCGGCGGCCGGGACCAGCGCATCGACCGGGTCATTCCCGCCCCCACCGCCCAAGGCATCGCCCTGACCAGCCCGGTGGCGGACAGCGTCAGCGGCGGAGTCACGGCGCGCTGGGATTTGGACCTGTTCGGCGCCAACCACTTGCGCGCCGAAGCCGCCCTGGCCCGGTCCGTGGGTGCCGAAGAAGCCCTGCGCATGACCCGCGTGGCCCTGCTGAGCCAGGTGGCCGATGCCTACCTGGAATTGCGCGGCATTCAGCGGCAAAGCGAGATACTGCGCCAAAGCATCCAGGTGGAGCAGCGCCGCCTGGTCGTTGTGCAAGCCTTTCACCACGCCGGCCTGGCTACGCGCCTCGATCTGGACCGCCAGGAGGCGCGCCTCCGCGGCACCGAAGCGGCCATGCCCAGCCAGGACCAAGCCGCGGCGGCCTTAATCCACCGCCTGGGCATCCTGACGGGGACGGTGCCGGGTGAACTGGAGAGCCGCCTGAACGCTCCGGCCCCGCTGCCGCAAGCGGGACCGCCCATTCCCGGCTTGCTGCCGGGCGATCTGCTGGCGCAACGGCCCGACTTGCGCCTGGCCCAGGCCCGCCTCGGTGCGGCAGCGGCCGAATTGGGCGCGGCGCGCGCCGACTTGCTGCCGAAAATCGTGCTCTCCGCCGGCGGCGGCTACGGAGCCCTGGCTTTGGGCGGCTTCCCCAGTCTTGTGGAGGGCGTCTATGCCTTGGGATCGGGCCTGGCCGCGCCGCTTTTTCACGGCGGACGCCTGCGCGCCCACATCGCCGCTGCCGATGCCCGGCTGGAACAGGCCGGCGCCGATTACGAAAAGACCTTCCTGCTGGCTCTGGAGGACGTGGAAAACGCCTTCGTCGCCCACCAGGCGGCTTTGGCCCGCCGCGAGCAATTGGCCCAGGCCGCCGCCGCCGCCGAGCGCGCGCAAGCCGCCGCGCACGCCTTCCAGCAGCGCGGCCTCACCGATCTGCTGGGCGTACTGGATGCCCAGCGCGCCACACTGGAAGCCGAAGACCGGCTGGCCCAGGCCGAAACCGCCGCCGTTACCACGCTGGTTGGGCTGTACCGGGCGTTCGGCGGGGGCTGGGTTGCCGATGCGGCGGCGAGCCGGAACCCTGAGGTCGATGCCGGCAAAAATCCCGGTTATTCCGTCGCGGTGGCGCGATAAGAGGCGTCGACGACAACGCCGTGGGGACT
>DATDOO010000047.1:0-6657 GCA_035293245.1 Methylococcaceae bacterium | reverse complement strand
CTCGCCAGGTGCTCGACCTGGCGGGCGTTGAAGTGGAAGAAGCGCAGGTAAACGTGCCCCGTGCCGTCCCCCAGCCGGCAGACCAGGGAGCGCCGGCCGCGCGGGGTGATTTCCGCCAGTTGCACCTGGCCGCACACCTTGGCCGATGCGCCGGCCTGCAACGCGCCGAGGGCGGTAAGGCGCGAGCGGTCCTCGTAGCGTAGCGGCACGTGCAACAGGAGGTCGAGCACGCTGGAGACGCCCAACTTTTCCAGCCGGGCGAGCGTCGCCGCGCCCGCGCCTTTCAAGGCGGAGAGGGGCAGGTGATCGAGGGTTTGCAACGCCGTCGGACTAATCGGATCCCCGCACCATCACCGCGTCCATCTCCACGCCTGCGCCACGCGGCAGGGCCGCCACGCCCACGGCGGCGCGGGCCGGATAGGGCTCGGCGAAGTAGTGCGCCATGACTTGGTTGACCAGCGGAAAATGGCTCAAGTCGGTGAGATAGACATTGAGCTTGACCACATCGGCAAGGCTCCCCCCCGCGGCCACGGCCACCGCCTGCAGGTTGTCGAAGACGCGGCGGATCTGGGTTTCCATGCCGCCCTCCACCAGGGTCATGGTGACGGGATCGAGGGGAATCTGCCCCGACAGGTACACCACGTTCCCGGCCCGGATCGCCTGCGAATAGGTGCCGATGGCTTCGGGGGCGCGGCTGGTCTGAATGGCTTGCTTGCTCATGGAGGCGTTTCCTTGTTCTCGACTTTAGCTTTTGACGCGGGCAATCTTCAGCACCACCGGCAGCTTGCGCAGTTCGCGCATGAGTTGCGCCAAGTGCACGCGGTCGCGGACGGTGAGGACGATGAAGTCGGTGGAAGTCTGCTCGTCCTGGTTGACGATGGAGACGTTCTCGATGTTGCAGCCCATGCGGGAAATGACCGAGGCCACCTGCGCCAGGGTGCCGCGCTGGTTGATCAGTTCCATGCGGATTTCCACCGCAAACTCGCCCTTGGCCAGCGCGTCCCACTCCACCTGCAACCAGCTCGCCTGCTTCTTGCGGCGAATTTCCGCGACGTTGCGGCAGTCCAGGGTATGGACGACGATGCCCTTGCCGGGATTGAAGAAGCCCAGGATCGGGTCGCCGGGGATCGGATGGCAACACTTGGCCAGGTTGACCACCACGCCTTCCGTGCCCTTGATGACGAGGGGCGCGCGGATTTTGTCCCCCGCCGTCTCGTCGAGGCGCAGGGTTTGGTCCGGGCTTTCGTGGCGCAGCAATTTCGCCACCAGCATGGGCATGCGGTTGCCCAGGCCGATGTCTTCCAGCAACTGATCGAGCGTGGCCAGTTTCAGGCCCTTGAGCAGTCTCTGGATTTGCGTCTCCGGCACGTCGCCCAGGCGCACGCCGAACACGGCGAGTTCCTGGTCGAGCAGGCGGCGGCCCAGCCGCACCGCCTCTTCCTTCTTGAAATGCCGCAGGCTGGCACGGATGCGCGAGCGCGCCTTGGCGGTGACGGCGTAATTCAGCCACAGCGGATTGGGATGCGCCCAGGTCGCGGTGACGATCTCCACGGTCTGGCCGTTCTCCAGCACGGTCTGTAGCGGCGCGGCGTGGCGGTCGATGCGTCCCGACTGGCAGGTGTTGCCGATACCGGTGTGCACGGCGTAGGCGAAGTCGATCAGGGTCGCGCCGCGCGGCAGCTTGATGATCTTGCCCTTGGGCGTAAAGACGAACACCTCCTGCTGGAACAGGTCGACCTTGAGGTTGTCGAGAAACTCCAGGGAGTCGCCGGCGTCCTGCTGGATCTCGAGAAGATCGTGCAGCCATTCGTGCACCCGCGCCTGTTCGTTTTCCGACTTGTACAGCCAGTGAGCGGCGATGCCCGATTCGGCCATGCCGTGCATGTCGCGGGTGCGGATCTGGATTTCCAGCGGCTGGCCGTAAGGCCCGGCCAGCACGGTATGCAGCGACTGGTAGCCGTTGCCCTTGGGCAGGGCGATGTAGTCCTTGAAGCGCCCCGGCAAGGGCCGGTAGAGGTTGTGCATCACCCCCAGCGCCCGGTAGCAGTCGTCCACGTGCCGGGTGATGAGACGGAAGGCGCACACGTCGAACACTTCCAGGAACGGAATGCGCTTGGCGCGCATTTTCTGGTACAGGCTGTACAAGTGCTTTTCGCGGCCGATCACCTCGCACTCCAGGCCGCATTCCTGCAAGCGGCGGACGATGGCGGCCTGGATTTTCGCCAGCACTTCCTTGCGGTTGCCGCGCGCCTTGCGCACCGCGTTCTCCAGGATGCGCTGCCGCCACGGGTGCAGGGCGGCGAAGCCCAATTCCTCCAGTTCCAGGCGGAACTGGTTCATCCCCAGGCGGTTGGCCAGGGGGGCGTAGATTTCCAGCGTCTCGCGGGCGATGCGCCGCCTTTTGGCGACGTCCATCTTTCCCAGGGTGCGCATGTTGTGCAGCCGGTCGGCCAGTTTGACCAGGATGACGCGCAAGTCATTGATCATGGCCAGGAACATCTTGCGCATGTTCACGGCCTGGGCCTCGGCGCGGGAGACGTCGCCCAGCTTGGTGAGCTTGGTGACGCCGTCCACCAGTTCGGCCACCTCCTGGCCGAACTCGGCCGTCAACTCGGCCTTGGTGACGGGGGTGTCCTCGATGACATCGTGGAGCAGGGCCGCCACGATGCCCTTGGGATCCATACGCATGTCGGCCAGGATGATCGCCACCGACAGGGGATGGCAGATGTACGCCTCGCCGCTGTTGCGCCGCTGTCCGGCGTGCGCCGCCGCGCCGAAGCGGTAGGCGCGGCGCACCTCCTCCACCTGCACCGGCTCCAGATAGCCGGCCAGCCGGCCGCACAGCTCATCGCAGAGCTTTTCTTCCGGCGGCCTGTGGTTCGGCTGGACGACGGCATGCATAAGGACGATCCGTAAGAATCAGGATTCTCCGACCTGGTCGAGAATCGCCGGCGTCGTCTTGCGCTCGGCAATCTCGCGCAATGCAATCACGGTGGGCTTGTCGCCCAATGCGTCCACGCGCGGTTCCGCGCCCTGGGCGATCTGGCGGGCACGCTTGGAGGCGACCAGGATCAGTTGAAAACGGTTGTCCACCTTGTCCAGGCAGTCTTCGACGGTGACACGAGCCATAAGGGAGTTCCTTGGGTTGAGAATTGTGAAAAGAATCGAAGCAGGGGCGGCATTATAGCCCCCATGGCTTCGAGGCGTTGGGACGCGGAGCGGGCGGAACGTGTAGGGTGGGTTAGGGCGCGCAATGGGATGAGATTGATGGTTATCTGCTGTCTCTCCGCGCACCGTAACCCACCAAACGGCCTTGTCGGAGCGATCAAGGCCAATCGGTGGGTTACGACGCGCAGCGATGCCTGCGAAAATTCAGCATCGGCTGTTACGCGCGTCTAACCCACCCTACATATTTCTTTCCGCCGTCCAGCGCGGATCGGGCGTGAAGGCCGCCACCCAGTTGGGCAGGGCGGCGGCGGCCATGGGCCGGGCGATGCCGTAGCCTTGCGCCAGGTCGCAGCCCATGTGCAGCAACAGCGCGCCGTGCTCGGGGGTCTCCACGCCTTCGGCGATGACGTGGCGCAGGAAGGAGCGCGCCAGGCCGATGATGCCGGAGACGATGGCCAGGTCTTCCGGGTCGTCCAGCATGTTGCGCACGAAGGACTGGTCGATCTTCAGCACGTCCGCCGGCAGCCGGCGCAGGTAGGTGAGGGAGGAATAGCCGGTGCCGAAGTCGTCCAGGGCGAATCGCACGCCCAGCCGGCGGCATTCCTCCAGGATTTTGCCGACCCGCGCCAGGTCGTCGAAAGCGGCGGATTCCAGTATCTCCAGTTCCAGCAGCCGCGCCGGCACGTCCGGAAAGTCCGCCAGGAGATCCGCCAGCCGCTGGCAAAAGGACGGCTGCATCAGGTGCCGCGCCGAAATGTTGACGCTGACCGGCAGTTCCAGGCCCGCCGTCCGCCATTCGTCGATCTGCCGCAGAGCCTCGGCGACCACCCATTCGTCCAGCGCGGCGGCGAAATCCGTCCCCTCGACCAGGGGTACGAATTCGCCGGGCAGGAGGAGGCCGCGTTGCGGATGCCGCCAGCGGATCAGCGCCTCGGCGCCGACCACCTTGCCCAGGCGCATGTCCACCTTGGGCTGGTAATAAAGGACGAACTCGTCCTGGGGCAGAGCGGCGCGAATCCGCGCCAGCGCCGCGCGGTGCTCCTGGGCCAGGCGGTCGTTTTCCGCGTCGAAGAAATGGTAGCGGTTGCGCCCGGACTGCTTGGCCTGGTACATGGCCTGGTCGGCATGGCGCAACAGGATATCGGGGTTGGCGCCGTCGAGGGGGAACAGGGTGACGCCGATGCTGGCGGAGACGTTGATTTCATGCCCGTCGACGGGAAATGGCGCGGCGAGCCTTTGCAGCAGGCGGGCGAGGGTCTGGGTGCATTCTTCGGCGGATTCCAGCCCGGAAAGCAGCAGAGCGAACTCGTCGCCGCCCAGCCGCGCCACGGTGTCGCCGGCGCGCAGGCTGTCCTTGATCCGCGCCGCCACCTCCTTCAGCAGCAGGTCGCCCGCCTTGTGGCCGTAAGTGTCGTTGACCGGCTTGAAGTCGTCCAGATCGATGTAGCCCACCGCCAGCAAATCGCCGGCCCGCTGGGCTTGGAGCAGCGCCAGTTGCAGGCGGTCGGCCAGCAGGACGCGGTTGGGCAACTGGGTGAGTGCGTCGTAATAGGCCAGGTTTTCGATGTATTTCTGGTGCTCCTTGAGCGCGGTGATGTCGGTGAAGATGCCGACGTAGTGGCTCAACTGGCCCTGGTCGTCGCTTATGGCGGAGATGGTCAATAACTCGGCGAACAACTCGCCGTTCTTCTTGCGGTTCCAGATTTCGCCGCGCCAGCGCCCGTCGCGCTGCAGCGCCGCCCACATCCCGACGTAGAACTCCGGCCCCTGCAGACCGGATTTGAGCAAACGCGGATTCCGGCCGATGGCCTCCTTGCGCCCATAACCCGTGAGCGCGGTGAACGAATCGTTGATTTCGACGAAGGTTCCCTGGGGGTCGGTGATGAAAATGCCCTCGCTCGCCTCGGTGAACACGCGGGCGGCGAGTTGCAGGCGGTTTTCCGCCTTGCGGCGCGCGGTGATGTCCAGGGTGATGGCGAGGTGGGACGCGGGGGCGCCGTCCTCGCCGGGCAGCGGAACGGCGTGGGTTTCCATCCACCTGTGCCCGCCCTTGCAGCCAATGATCTCGAATTGCAGGCTGCCGCCCTGGCCGGCGCACACCTGTTCGTGGAAGCGATGAAAGGCGTCCTGGTACTTGGGGGCGACCAGGTCGATGACCTGTCTGCCGATCACCTGTTCCGCCTGGTCCGCCTCGACAAAACTCAGGCCCGCGGCGTTCATTTCCAGCAGCGTGCCGTCCGCGCTCACCACCTTGACGCAGGCGGGTTCGGCGTCGATCATGGCCTTGAGCCTCGTCCGGCTGATCCGTAACGCCTGTTCCGACTCCTCGCGCTGGCGGATTTCCATTTCCAGCCATTCGCTGCGCCGGTTCAGATCGCGGGTGCGCTGGCGCACCAGACCTTCCACGCGCAGGGTGCGGCCGGTCAGGGTCAGGAGAAAACTGCCCAGCAGCCCGGTGAGCGCCATGCCGCCGGCGAATACGTACCACAGCGACCACTGGGTCGAGAGGGTTTCCGGCGTGGGCGAAAAACGCGCGATCCAGCGGCGCCCCGCCACATTCAGCGGGACGGTGAACCGCTCCCCGTTCGTTTGCAGGCCCTGCTCACGGAACAATTCCCGGTTGGCGGGATCGGCGTCCCGATCCTCCAGCATGAAGCGCAGTCCTTGCCGTTTCACATTCGCCCGCTTCAACACCGCTTCGATCATGTCCTCCACGCGCAGCACAGCGGTCACGTAGCCCGACACCGTTCCCGGTGCGCCCTTGGCGAAAACCGGCACGGCCAGCAGAATGCCTTTTTGATTTCCCGTTTCCTGCACCAGGGTGAGCGGCGCAGTCGCCGCCACCGCGCCCGTCGCGCGCGCGCGCTGCAGAGCGGCGGCGCGCAACGGCTCGGAAGCCAGGTCGTAGCCGAAGGCCGCCTCGTTGCCGGCCAGCGGCTCCAGATAATCCAGGGCGACGTATTCGTCGCGGGACTCGGCGGGAATCAGCCGGCCATCCGCCGTTTTTTTCCTGATCTGGAAATCGGCCCGGATTTCCTCGCCGCGCACGCGCTCGAAGGCTTTCCGCTCGGCCTCCGCCACCCGCCAGGCAAAGGACACGACCTGCAAGCCCCGTTTGTGCATCAGGGGCTGATCGACGAAACGGCGGAATTCGTCCCGCGTTACGAATTGCGAGGCGTCGAACAGCCCCTTGAGGGACAGCAGGATATCCGAATAGTCCTCCAGGCTATCGCGCAGCACCGCCGCGATTACCGTGGCGCGGTGCTCGAACTCCTGCCGCTGGGCTTGCTGGCTGTTGGAGCGCTCGTGGATGAACACCATCACCGCCAAAGCGAAGGCAATCAGCAGCGGCAGGGAGATGGAACGAAAGCGGTAGCGCCATATTTCGCGCGGCGTGCCGACGAGCATCAGCACCAAGGGCGTGAAGATCATGCAGCCGACCGTGTCCCCAGCCCACCAGGTGAACCAGTTCCACCCGGCTTCTCCCGC
>DATDOO010000046.1:0-5663 GCA_035293245.1 Methylococcaceae bacterium | reverse complement strand
CTGGCGGCGGTTACCGACGCAAATGCCGAAGCTGCCGACGCAACGGCTTTTCCTTGCGTCGGCCTTAAGTGATTGATTCGTTAAGGGGTACCGACGCATCGACGGTACCGACGATGTTTTCGCGGTTTCATCTTGGGACTGTTCGCGGCTGTTTTGCGGATTCATTTCTTCAATTCCTGGCCCACCTGGCGGCGGTTACCGACGCAAATGCCGAAGCTGCCGACGCAACGGCTTTTCCTTGCGTCGGCCTTAAGTGATTGATTCGTTAAGGGGTACCGACGCATCGACGGTACCGACGATGTTTTCGCGGTTTCATCTTGGGGCTGTTCTCGGCTGATTTTCAGATTCATTTTTTCAATTTGTTCGCTTGGTCGGGCAACATGGAAACCATGACGAAATAGGCCAACAGCGTCCAATAAAGCGGAACTTGGTAAATACCTCCGCCGTAAGCGACGAAAAGCGCGGCGGCGTAGCCGGCTGCATAGCCAATCTGCCGATGTGTGGCGAGAAAGCTCGCGTCTCCGAAAGGATCGAAGCGATAACGCAAATCGCGGGTAACGAATAGTCCACAAAGCAGGCTGAAACCGAACAACCCCCATCCATACCAAGCCCACGGTGATCCTTCCAACGCGTGGCCCCAATGCTTGAAAGCCAAGGGATTAAGCCCGGTGAAGGCCCACCACGTTACCCCCACGGCAACCAGAGCATGGATGACGGCGAAAGCCTCCATGGAAGGCCGACGATTCGATGCGGTGAGGCAAAAGAATAACCAGGCGACAGCGATCCATTTCATGGCGGATTTTCCTCTTCAAGGCGCGTGACACGTAGGCGCCGAGCGCGTTCGATTCAGGCGGCACGCGGAACAATGTATTGCTCCAGCCTGTCGCCCAGGGCTTCTTCGGCCACGTGCAAATCGTAGGCCGCTTGCAGGTTCAGCCAGGAGCGGGGGTCCGTCCCGAAGTAGCGCGCCAGGCGTAGCGCGGTGTCGCCGGTGATGCCGCGCTTTTCGCGCACGATGTCGTTGATGCGCGCGGGGGTGGCGCCCAAGGCCTTGGCCAGTGCGTTGGAGGACAGCCCCAAGGGTTGCATGAAGTCTTCCCGCAACATTTAGCCTGGATGGATGGGGCGCATGCCGTTTTTTGCCGTCATGGGGCTGCCTCAGCAACTCCGGCACCGGCTTTCAGCCTATCGACGATCCAGGAATCCAGGTTCTTGTGCTCTCGTCGGGCGGCTTGGACCATGGCTGCTTGCAGTTCCGGAGCCACGTCCAGCACCAGGTGCCCGGCGCGGGGATCATCGGGCGTTTTGCCCTGCTCGGTGCAAAACTCCAGGTAAACATCGACGGATGTCTGAAATTCGCGCTTGAGTTCTTCCACGGTGGTTCCCTGGAAGGTGATCACGTCGCGGGTGTTGATGACTTCGCCGTGAAAAAGGCCGGCTTCGTCGTCGAACTCCACCCGCCCGATATAGCCTTTGTATTCCATCATGGTGAGATACCTGCTTCGTTTAAAAAACGTCGTACTGATTTAACCGCGCCCTTGTCGGTTTCCTTCTGGGGGTGTGGGCGGTGAAACACGGCCACCCGCCCGTTCAACATCACGTTGATGCGGGAACCGGCACCCTCCCTGACGATGGCTCCCAGGCCAAGAAAAAGCGCCTCGATGTCCCGCCAGGCAATACCCGCACGCACGGGCTCGGCGTAAATTTCCTGCAAGGTCTTCCGGTGCCTGCTGTTCATGCGGGTACGTCAGCGCCATTGCCGGCGCTTCGTTTGCGAAAGGCAGGTATTCCGGTATTGGCCGGCTGTGGCAGTCGTACCAGCTTGGCCACGGCCGCCGCTTTGTGCTCCGGTGCGAGGTGCGCATAGCGCAGGGTCATGGTGATGTCGGAATGGCCCAGCAGTTCGCGCACGGTGTTGAGGTCCACGCCGGCCATAACCAGGCGGGACGCGAAGTGGTGGCGCATGTCGTGCCAGCGGAAGCGCTCGATGCCGGCCGTTTTCAGTACCACAACCCAGGCTTTACGCACGTTATCGAAGGTCTTGCCGCCCTTGCTGGCGAATACCAGGCCTTCCGCGTCCTGGCGGCGCCAACGTTGGAGGGTTTCCAATGCTTCGGCGTTCAAGGGGATATGCCGGGTCCGGCCACTCTTGGCGTTGTGGCCGTGAATGGTGAGGTGGGCGCGTTCAAGGTTGACCGCCTCCCAAGTGAGGCCGAATAGTTCCCCTTGGCGCAAGCCGGTGTTGAGGCTGATCAGCACCATGGGCTTGAGGTGGTCGGCGAACGCTGCCGCCGACAGGTCGGGCAGCAGGGGATAACGGCGGCGCTGCCGCCAGGCGTTGGCGTTTTGCCGCTCCTCGCGCAAGCGGGATTCCCGGGCGTCCAGGGCTTGGCGCAAAGCCGCTTCTTCCTCGTCGGTGAGATAACGAACCGTGCTGTGTTGATCCAGCTTGCTGAGCTTGAAACCCGCCAGCGGGTGAGTGCCGAGAAATCCCCATTCCACGGCCTTGGACAAACAAGCCTTGAGGGCGGCTAAATCCCGGTTGATGGTGGCGGTGGAGGCTCCGCCGTTTAGCCGGGTGGCTCGCCATTTCTCCGCGATCCACGCATTGATGTCGGCCAGTTTCTTTTCGCCGAATGATTCCTGGAAACAGGTATTGAGGCGCGCCAGGGTTGCGGCGCCGTCCTTGCGGTTGGCTTTCACCCATGGGCCGTATTCGTGGGCCAGGAAATCCTTGAACTCGTCCACCTTGGCCGCGCGCTTTTCGGCTTGAGGGTCTTTGCCGTGTACCACGTCTGCCAGGACTTCCTTGGCCCGGTCGCGGGCCTGGACGGGCGTGAGCACGCCCACCGGTCCCAGGGTAAGGCGCTTGCCCCGGCGATATTCCACGATGTAAGACATGGCGCCGGACGGCTGTACGCGCAGAAGGAAGCCTTTTAGCTGGGTGTCGCGGATTTCGTAAGGCTTGGTTTCCGGTATGAGCCGGGCAACCAAACTGTTGCCGATCTTGGCTTGCATGGCCGATTTCTCCTCCGGTTTGCCGGTTGTTCCCAGTTGAACTGGGGAACGACAAATCCCGCCTTAAGTGAAAGGCAGTGATTTTCCCGTAAGTGCACTGTAAGTGCAAAGTGAGTAAAAAGCCATGAAACTCCATAAATAATAGTCAACAATATGATATTTATATCGCATTGTTTTAACTGCTATTTGTTGTTTATATATGTTGACTATTTGTTATGGGGATTAGCGAAAAAATCGCATTCATAATGCGGGTGTCCCAGGTTCAAGTCCCGGCGTAGCCACCATATACTCAAAAAAGCTCGCATGATCCATGCGGGCTTTTTTATTGCCAGAACTCAGCGCACAAAAAAGCCGCTTATCCAAGCGACTGATTTTGTTGCATGTATTTGGAGGCTGAGACCGGAATCGAACCGGTATACACGGATTTGCAGTCCGCTGCATGACCACTCTGCCACTCAGCCGCAACGCAAAAAGAAAAGCCGCGAGAGACCGCGGCTCTTGTGCTTGGAGCGGGAAACGAGACTCGAACTCGCGACCCCAACCTTGGCAAGGTTGTGCTCTACCAACTGAGCTATTCCCGCACAGACGGCAAATTATAAAGGCGCCTCCGTTTCTGTCAAGCCGTACGCCGCACGGCTTCAGGTCGCCGGCTCCCTGTCCAATTCGAAGGCCTCGTGCAAGGCGCGCACGGCGAGTTCGAGGTATTTCTCGTCCACCACCACGGAAATCTTGATCTCCGAGGTGGAAATCATGCGGATGTTGATGCCTTCCTTCGCCAGGGTCTCGAACATGGTGCTGGCGATGCCGGCGTGGGAGCGCATGCCGACCCCGACCAGGGAGACCTTGACGATCTTGTCGTCACCGGTCACGCGGCGCGCGCCCAGCTCTTGGGAGATGCGCTCCAGGAGGTCCATCGCCTTGCGGTAGTCGTTGCGGTGCACGGTGAAGGTGAAGTCGGTGCTCTGGTCGCCCACGTTCTGCACGATCATGTCCACTTCGATGTTGGCGGCGGCGATGGGGCCGAGGATCTTGAAGGCGATGCCCGGCTTGTCGGGGACGCCTTCGATGGTGAGCTTGGCTTCGTCGCGATTGAAGGCGATGCCGGAAATCAGGGCTTTTTCCATGTGGGCTTCCTCATAGGTGATCAGGGTGCCCGCGCCGGGCTCGAAGCTGGAAAGCACGCGCAGGGGAACGTTGTATTTGCCGGCGAATTCCACCGAACGGATTTGCAGGACTTTGGAGCCCAAACTGGCCATTTCCAGCATCTCCTCGAAGGTGATGCGGTTCAGGCGGCGGGCGCGGGGTTCGACGCGCGGGTCGGTGGTGTAGACGCCGTCCACGTCGGTGTAGATCAGGCATTCGTCGGCCTGGAGGGCCGCGGCCAAAGCAACGGCGGTGGTGTCTGACCCGCCCCGGCCCAGCGTGGTGATGTCGCCTTCCTCGGTGACGCCCTGGAAACCGGCGACCACGACCACGCGGCCTGCCTTCAGGTCGGCCTGGATGCGCTCGGTGTCGATGTGCCGCACCCGCGCCTTGGTGTGGGCCGCGTCGGTGACGATCTTGACCTGGTGTCCGGAGTAAGAGCGCGCCGGGCAGCCGCGCTGCTCCAGCGCCATGCACAGGAGGGCGATGGTGACCTGCTCGCCGGTGGAAAGGAGCGCGTCTATCTCCCGGGGACTGGGGCGTTCCTGTACCTCATGGGCCAGGGCCACCAGCCGGTTGGTTTCGCCGCTCATGGCGGAAACCACCACGACCAGGTCGTCGCCGCGCTTGCGCGCCTGGGCGACCTTGTCGGCGACGTTTCGGATGCGTTCGGTGGTGCCCACGGAGGTGCCGCCGTATTTGTGTACGAAAAGAGCCATGTCAAATCAGATCAAAGTTGGAAATTCCAGGAACCGCAAAATTGTAGGGTGGGTTGGGTGCGCATGGGGACAATGCCGGATCGTTACCGCTTCCTTTGCGCGCACCGTAACCCACCATTCTGGCCAGGTGGCACCGGTAAAGCCGAACGGTGGGTTACGACGCACGTCGAAGCCGCCGTAATTTACAACATCGGTGGTTGTGCGCGTCTAACCCACCCTACACATTTTCATAAAGCGACTTTCTGCCGCACCCACTCGGCGACACCGTCGAGGGCAGCCGGCAGACCGGCCGAGTTGCCCGCGCCGGCCTGGGCGAAGTCGGGCCGGCCGCCGCCCTTGCCGCCGAGCGGCGTGGCGACGGCGTTGACCAGATCGACGGCGCTGAGCCTAGCCGTCAAGTCCTTGGTTACTCCGGCTGCCAGGCTCACCTTGTCGTCCTTGGCCAGAGCCAGGACCACGGCGCCGCTGCCGAGCTTGTTCTTGAGCTGATCCACCAGGTCGCGCAGCGCCTTGGGGTCGCCGTCCGACAGTTGGGTGGCCAGCACCTTGACGCCGTTGATGTCGACGGCCTGGGCGGAAAGATCGCTGCCGGCGGCGCTGGCCAGCCTGGCCTTGAGCCGTTCCAGCTCTTTTTCCGCGGCGCGGGCCTTGTCCAGCATCTGCAGGAGGCGCTCCTCCAGCGAATCGCGGGACGTCCTGGCGCTGGCGCACAGGCTGCGCAGCAACTGGTCGGTTTCTTCCACCCACTGGATGGCCGCCGCGCCGGTCACGGCTTCTACGCGG
>DATDOO010000045.1:0-4386 GCA_035293245.1 Methylococcaceae bacterium | reverse complement strand
CCGGACTTCCCGGCGGGCTACCCAGCAAGTAGACGTTGATGTTGTGGGCCTGGGCGATGATGGTGTCCACCACCGAGCCCAGCAGCCAGCGCTTCCAGCCGCGGCGGCGGGGTTTGCCCATGAGAATCTTGCTGACGTTGCGTTCCTGGGCCAGGGCGAGGATCTCGTCGCCCATGTCCGGGCCCGACAGGGTGACGGTTTCCGCGCCCAGACGTTCCGCCAAGCGCAGGGTGCGCAACACGGCGTCGCGCTGCTCGGGGGGCAGGCGCTCCAGGCGGGGCGTTTCCACGTAAACCACGATCCAGTCGGCGTGCAGGCTGGACGCCAGGCGCTTTCCCGACCGCACCAGGCGTTCGGAGATCGGCGACGGCCCCACGCACACCAGGATGCGCTCGCCCGCCTGCCAGATTTCGCGGATGGCGTGATCGTCCCGGTAGTCCTGCATTTCCGCATCGACCCGGTCCGCGGTGAGGCGCAGGGACATTTCCCGCAGGGCGATGAGGTTGCCCTTGCGGAAGAAATGCCGGCTGGCGCGCTCCGCCTGCTGGGGGATATAGACCTTGCCTTCCTTGAGGCGGGTCAGCAGTTCGTCGGGCGGCAGGTCGATGAGTTCCACCTCGTCCGCCTGCTCGAACGCCGTGTCCGGGACGGTTTCCCGCACCTGGATGCCGGCGATCTGGCCCACGTCGTCGTTGAGGCTTTCCAGATGCTGGACGTTGAGGGTGGTGTACACGTCGATGCCGGCGGCCAGCAACTCCTCCACGTCCTGCCAGCGCTTACGGTGCCTGCTGCCGGGCGCGTTGTGGTGGGCCAGTTCGTCCACCAGCAGGAGGGCCGGGCGGCGGCGCAAAGCGCCGTCCAGGTCCATTTCGCGGAGCAGGACGCCGCGATGCTCCACCAGTTTGGGGGGCAGGCTTTCCAGACCCTCCAGCAGCGCGGCGGTCTCGCGGCGCCCATGGGTTTCGACCACCCCCACCGCCACATCCACGCCTTCGGCCCGGCGTCCCTGGGCGGCGGAAAGCATGGCGAAGGTCTTGCCCACCCCCGCCGCGGCGCCGAAGAATATCTTCAGCTTGCCGCGCGCCGCCCGGGCTTCATCGCGCTCCACCCGGGCGAGCAAGGCATCGGGATCGGGGCGCTGGTCAGAACCGGCCATGGACGCGGATGGCGGCAGGGGAAGGCGGACTGCGGTGCACAACAGCAGACATGAGCGATCCGGGCGGAATAAAGAGGGAAGATAGCCTATACCTCGGGCCGTAAAAATTCCGTCAAAATCGACGGGCCCGCCGAGCCAACGATAATGGAAATTGACGCCTTCTTCCGACATGTGATGCCGTGAGCCTGGATTTTCCCACCCTCGATCTGCTGCGCCACAGCCATCCCGCCTGGCGCCTGCTGCGCTCCGACCATGCGCCGCTGGTGGCGAGCTTTCTGCACCGCGCCTTCGTCGTCCCCAACGTGCGGGTCATGGCCCAGGCCGATCTGGCCGAGGCGCTGGAAGACGAACTGTTCGGCCTGCGCCAGCGGCTGGGCACGGACGCCTTCCCCAAACCGGCGCTGGACTACCTCAACGACTGGGCCGCCAACGACAAGGGCTGGCTGCGCAAGTTTTACCCGCAGGGCTCGGACGAACCCCATTTCGACCTGACCCCGGCCACCGAGAAGGCCATCGCCTGGCTGGCCAGCCTGACCGAACGGGCTTTCGTCGGCACCGAATCGCGCCTCTTGACCCTCTTCGAACTGCTCAAGCAGATGAGCGAAGGCAGCGAAACCGACCCCGAGGCGCGCATCGCCGAACTGCGCAAGCGCCGCGACGAGATCGATGTTGAGGTCGCCCGCATCCTGGCCGGCGACATTCCGTTGCTGGACGACACCGGCCTGAAAGACCGCTTCCAGCAATTCATGAATCTGGCGCGGGAACTCCTGTCCGACTTCCGCGAGGTGGAACACAACTTCCGCGGCCTGGACCGAAGGGTGCGGGAGCGCATCGCCCTGTGGGACGGCGCCAAGGGCGCGCTGCTGGAAGAGATCATGGGCGAGCGCGACGCCATCGCCGACTCCGACCAGGGCAAAAGTTTCCGCGCCTTCTGGGACTTTTTGATGTCCAGCCGCCGCCAGGAAGAACTGACGCAACTGCTGGAACGGGTGCTGGCCCTGCCCCCGGTGGCGGAACTCAAGCCCGACGCCCGCACCCGCCGCGTCCACTACGACTGGCTGGAAGCCGGCGAGCACACCCAGCGCACCGTGGCCCAGCTTTCCCAGCAACTGCGCCGCTTTCTGGACGATCAGGCCTGGCTGGAAAACCGCCGCATCATGGACATCCTGCACGGCATCGAAGCGCAAGCCCTGGCGCTGCGCGACACGCCGCCGGCCGGGGACTTCTTGGAAGTGGCCGACAGCGCCGCCGCCATCGAACTGCCGATGGAACGGCCGCTGTACACCCCGCCCCTCAAGCCCAACCTGGCCGATGTGGTGCTGGAAACGGGCGATGCGCTCGTCGATGCCGCCGCGCTGTTCTCGCAAGTGACGATCGACAAGGCCGCCCTGTCCCGCCACGTGCGCCAAGCCTTGCAGGAACGCAGTCAGATCACCCTGCGCGAACTGCTGGAAACCCGCCCCCTCAGCCAGGGCCTGGCGGAACTGGTGGCCTATCTCCAATTGGCCGGGGAAACCTTCAATTCGGTGGTGGACGAAGAGGCGGAAGACACCGTCGTCTGGCACAGCAGCGACGGGCGCAGCAAGCAGGCGCGGCTGCCGCGGGTGATTTTTGTGAGGTGAGGGTTCATCGTTCCCACGGTCCCCGTGGGAACGCAGCCGGAGACGCTCCGCGTCCCGCGACGCAACACGCAGCGCTGACCACGTCTATACGCCAGGGCGGAACGCCACGAGAGACACCTTAGATTCCCGCAAAAAACGAGTTTGGTAGACGGCGCGTACCCTTCTGGCTACGTTCAGGGAAGCAACGGATTGAGGATAGCGAGCCGGTCGCCAATCACTTGGCCGTTTTGCATGTCTTCGCTGTAAAGCGTCGCGCAACCGGCCTCCATGGCGGCGGCGACGATCAGGCTGTCCCAATAGCTCAGCCGATGGGTTTCCCGAAGGCGCGAGGCCGACAGCAATACCTCCAGGCTGTCCGGTGCAGTGCGGCACACCGACTGAATTTGTCGCAGAATTGCGCGCAGGCGGTCCTCGTCGATTTCCGCTTTACTGAGCAGTACGCGCCCCAGTTCCCGCAATACCTGTCCATTGATAACCGGTTGGTCCAGCGTTGCCAACCAGGCGCAAGCTTTGCCGTGCCTCGGGTCGGTTGTGGCGATGAGCGCGTAAACCCAAATATTGGTATCAACGAAGACAGGAGCGGTCATATATGTCGTCCCGCTTCATGGGCAATCCATCGCCTTTGGGACGCAGGGGATGCGCCAGCAATTCCCCCAGGGGCTTGGGGGACGGCTGAACGGCTTCCTCCTCATCGAACAAGACGATGACACGCGCCCTATCCGCCCGCTCCGGCAACTGGGCACTTTGAATTTCGATCTTGTGATCGATAACGGACGTTTCCATTTCCACGGCGATCATGGATGTCCCCCGGTGGTAAACATGAAAAGCAGGCGGCTGATTGCCAAGCGCCACCGCATTACAACACGCAACCGATGTGCAGGCCAGACGCGGCGGCGCTGGCGCCTCCACCACGCTGGCAGAGCCGAGCGGGCATTGATCCCGAACACGGTTTTGCAAGATCGGCCGCTAATATAGGGCCTGGCGGAACTGGTGGCTTATCTCCACTTGGCCGGCGAAGCGTTCACGGCGGCACCGGACGAGGAAGTGGAAAACGCCGTCGTTTGGCAAAGCGGCGATGGGCGCAGGACGCAGGCGCGGTTGCCGCGGGTGATTTTTCAGAGTTGAGAAGTGGCAGAATGTAGGCTGGGTTGAGTCAGCGAAACCCCGCGTGCCACGCGCCATTGCCGGGTTACGCGGAGAACCGCAAACCCAGCCCACGAGATCATCGCGGAAACCCCGCATCGCCACGCCATGCGAATTGCCGGGTTTTGCTGCTCAATCCATAGGAGGAAACCGAGTTGACTACCATCGCCTACAATTTCGATCCCGGCGTATTCGGAGCGCTACGCCTGTCGCCCGCCGAGTTTGCCCGTGAAATGCGCATCGCCGCTGCCGTCCAATGGTATGCCCAGGGTCGGGTGTCGCAAGGCCGGGCGGCAGAAATCGCCGACCTTTGCCGGGCCGAATTTATCGAAGAATTGCGGGACAGTTGACGTGTGGGTGGTCGATTCCTCCCCGCTGATTGTCTTGGGTAAGTCTGGACAATTGGAACTGCTGTTCAAGCTTGCTGGAGAGTTGGCGGTTCCTGCGGCAGTCTTTCGGGAGGTA
>DATDOO010000044.1:0-6525 GCA_035293245.1 Methylococcaceae bacterium | reverse complement strand
TGGGAACTGGTCTTGGTTTCCGCCTTGAGGTCGACCATCAGGCGCAATACGCCTTTGGGGCCGGGAACGGTGCGCACGCCGCGCACCAGCGGATCGTTGGCCGGCGCCTGCGGCAGCGGACCGGTCAACACCGCGCCGGCCACGTCGATGACCACGCGGTTAGGGTTGGTCTGGCTGTAGACCTTGTGCGCCGTCACCGGGGCGGAGGTGTCGAACACCAGTCGCGATCGGGCCGGCATGCGGAAATAATGCAGCGACTGGACTTGCAAGCCGGGGACAGGTGCAGCCCAAGCCGTGGCATTCATCAGGCCCAGGAAAAAACAGAGCACGAATCCGAATCCGCGGATTGAACGCAACATGTCGGCGCCACAAATCGACTAAGGGGGAAGCGACGTTAAATCCGTTTGGCGTGCAGTGCAAGGTTTTTTTGTTGTGAATGTCCAAAACGCGACAATGCGGCTCGCAGAGGTGTGCCGCAAATCGGAGTCCCACCGTTGTGAACCCTGTTGGAACCTATTTTCGCCCTTGTCGAAGGGTGCAGTAACCCATTGATAACAAACGCGGTGATTCCGCTCATGGTTCGACAGGCTCACCATGAACGGAATAAATCAGTGTTTCCCTAAAATTTCCAGTCGGCCGCCAGGACAAAATTCCGCCCTGGCTCATTGAGGCCGGAGCCGTGGATCCGATAATCCTCGTCGGTGACGTTTTCAAGCGCCACGCTCAGTTTCAGGTCTGGATGGGGATTCCATCCTCCCCGTAAAGTCAGCGCCGTATATCCTGGAGTACCACCGGGGGGGATGCGTTGGTTGTCGGCCTTATCGGCGGAACTGAGCCGGTCCTGTTCTTCGGCGATGGTAACGACCGCCTCGGTCCAAAGCTTGTTCCCCGGCTGATCCCAGCGCAAACCAAAATTGCCCATGGTCGGCATGAGGCGATCGATCGTCTCGGGTGTCTTTGGCGAGGTGGCCGTGGGAAAACTTTCCACGCGGCCATGCATCCAGGTAAAGGCGCCGAAAGCCGTAAACTCGGGTAAAAATCGGTAGCTTGCGCCAATTTCGACACCATGGATGTATCCGTTTCCGGCGTTTGCCTTGGTGACTTCCCTGCTACCGTTCACTGTGCGACCTGTGGGTTTTCGCACAATCATGTTTTCGATGTCGGTATAGAAGTAGGACGCTTGGCTGGAAAAGTTCTCATATCCGCTCTTGACGCCAAACTCATACGCCACGTAATCCTCCGGCTTGAGATTTTGCGCTGCTGTTTCCAGTTCCCCGGAGCGCGCAATGTCGCTTCGGGTCAGATCGGACAGGTTCGGTGCCCGGAATCCCTGGGATATTCCACCAAAAACATGCCAATGCTCACTGTCATCCACATGCCAGATGGCTCTGCCGCTCCCCACGGCGCTATCCCAGTTTTTGGAAAGATTTGTTTGTTTTCCCGCAGTCACGTCCTTGACGGCGTCGGCATCCACCCCAATGTGGTTGTAGCGGCCTCCGATAATGAATTCAAGCGAATCGAACAATTTTATATCGTCCTGGATAAATACGCCCGTGGTGTCATAGCTGGCGTCGTCCGCAACCGGGCCCTGAATTTCACTCGATTTCAGTATTCCATCCTTGCTGAAGTTATTCTGAAAGGAATTTACTTCATCGTGATAATAGTCGACACCATATGTCCATAACCCCAAGGGGCTATCGCTGTCCATCTGCGCGAGAAATCCTGTAGTCCGCACGTCGAAACCGGACCGTTCCTGCTTGAGATTGCTGCGGATGCGCAATTGGTCTTCACTCTGGAGATGGTAGGAAACGCTTAACCGGAGCCGATCTATCCAGGAATTCAAATTTGCTCCCTGATATTGCAAATAGGTTAGCTCCCGATTCTGATCCAGGCTCACTTCCTTATCCGTACCAACTTTGGTGCCCTCAAAGCTCGCCCCAAATATCGTTCTATGGGTGCGCCAGGCATCGTTTGGATTGACCCGTTGATGGGCAAGGACAATCTTGTGGTCGGGAGTCAGCCAATATTCCGCCTTCAAGTCAAAATTATGCTCGTCGTATCCTGTTTTGGCTTGTCTGCCGGTATGCTCGCCACCCTCCAGATCGCCGAAACTCTTGAACGATGTGCCGAACAGGAAACCCAGCTCGTTGTTTAGGCTTCCGCTGATTTCAGCCCGTCCCACATGGGAGTTTTCGGCGTCGGCAAACCGATAATAAACACGCCGATCCCAGGAAAAACCATCGCCGTATTGTTCCCGGCTTCGGGTTACGGCGTTGACCGTTCCTCCGATGGCATCGCTGCCATAAAGCACGGAACTTGGTCCTTTGACCACTTCGAGGCTTTGGATCGTCAGAGGATCAACGGTATTCCAGTATTGGTTGGGGCCGTCGCGAAATACGGAGTTGTTGAGACGAATGCCGTCGATCAGAAACAAGGTGCGAAAGCCCGTGAAACCCCGAATGAACGGTGAACCCTGGGCGTGTCCCGTTTTCTGCACCATGACTCCGGGCATTTGCGACAGGGCTTCGGGTACGGTTCTGGACAGCTTCTTGTGCTGAATTTCGTCCTCAGTGACCGCGTTTGTGCTGTACGGCAGGTCAACAGACGCTTTTTCGGTCCGCGTTGCGGTAACCAGGACGGTTGTCAGTTTGGGAGGGGACTGGGTGTTCTGTGCCTGCTGGGTTGCATCGTCCGTAACGTCAGCCATCGCCAGCGGGGCAATTGCGAGGTACAGGAGGGAGTAATAAGGCGCAGGAGTAGGGCGTGTCATATGGGCATATTTGCAATGACGTTTATACATACATGAAAAAGGCCACATCCCTGTGGCCAATTTTCAGGAGCGGGCCTTATTGCCCACTCGGTCGTTCGATCAGTCAGGCAAAGTCAAATTCTACTTGCCCTTGGTATGAACCACGATCGAGCCGCTATGAATGGCCGTCGTGGCCTCGGCGTCATCCGCGGCGCCCATCTGGTTGTCATAAACAACGCCGCCGGCATTCCATATCTTGATGCGGAACTTGTCCATTCCGCCGCCGCCCGTGACCTGACCGTCGATGGCGCTGAGCAGGAATCCATAGCCGCCTTCGCCGTTGACGGTGCCTTCGCCTTTATATTGGGCGCGGGCGCCGGAAACTACCAACCACTGGTAACTGGTGGAGTGGAAGTTCAAGCCGGCGGTGCGGAACTGGAATTCCGTATTGCCGGTGGGTACCGTCGCTCCCTTCTGGTACTTGGAGATGAAGCCGAAATTGGCTGTTCCCACCAGGCTCGGATCGGCCGTATAAGCCCCTTCCGGCGAGTCGATGGTGCCGCCTCCGGTCACGAAGCCGCCGTTCGGATCGTATACCACCACGTACTGGTAATCGACGCAGGTGGCCGACGCGCCGTCGTCGTCCGCCAGGGTGCAGCCGACGGTGTAAATGCCCGGAGCCGTGTAGGTGTGGCTGCCGGTCATGGTTCCGCCGCTGGCGCTGCCCGCGGAATTGGCTGAGCCGTCATCCCAGCTCCACTGCCCCGTATGGGTGTCGGGAACGCCGGGGTCCGTGTAAGCGACGCTGGGGTTGACCGCCGTATTGACCGGGATCGGTGCTACCGGCAGGTCGGCGATGGGGCCGAGCGACGGCGCCACGTTGGTGATGGCGATGGTCGCCGTGTCAGTCGCGGTCTTGCCGTTTGCCGTGCATTCCACTGCGACGGTCTGGCTGCTCGGGCCGTCTAAACCGGCTGCCGAAAAGCTTGGGGCGGCACCGGTGGCGTCATCGTATTGGCCATCGTTATCGAGATCCCAGGCATAACTACTGGGCAAATCTCCATCTGGATCGGTGCAGCTGGCGAGCAACTGGACGCTGCTGCCTTCCGGAACCGAATAGCCGTTTTCGCCGCCGCCCGCGTCCGCCACCGGCGGCACGTCGGCCAGGCTGTAGCCGACGGTCAGATCGCTCAGCACCGGCGAGTCGCCGTTAGTGTTGGCCTTCAGGGTGGCGTGTATCTCGGCATAGCGGCCCACGGCTCCCGGATTGCCGCCGTTGCTGACGGTTTCCCAGGCCAGGGAGGAAAGGTTGGCCTGGTTGTCGGAGGCGCGTACCTCGATCTTGACTTCGGTGCCGGTAGGCGTTGTGGCGTTCCAGGCAACCGAATCCCACTCCGAACCGGCTTCGCCGCTGTCTTTCACCACTGTCCAGAAGCCGCTGGGCGAGGTCACGTTGCGCACCGCGAATCCTGTGGCGTCGCTGTAGGTATACGGGTTGGAGCCGACCGGAACCTGGGCGATAAGCGCGCCAGTCACTCCGTTGAATTTGGTCACGGAATTGTTTTGGACGTTGACCACCCAGATGTCGTTGTTGCTGTCCGGAATCACGCCTCGGGAGTTGACGTAATTCCCACTGTTGCTGGCAGGATTCACAGCGGAAGTCCAAATGGTCGCTCCGGTGGGCTCCTGCTTATAGATGCGCTGGCTTCCGGTAACGATTTTCCCGTTCCCGTCAACGCCAATACCCAGCGAATTGATTCCTACGCCGAGAGGGTCGGAGAATGCGCTGGTGGTGGGATCGAATTGCGTGAACGAGCGCCCCTGCCCATAGCTGCTCAAATACACCTTGCCGTTGCCAAGGGCGATGCCATAGAAATTGCCGTGAGGCGAAACATGCGTAGTCCAAACGGGGGAAGGGCTTGTTATGGTTGTATTGTTCAGTTTACCCAGAATAGGGCTCAACCCGGCGCTCCACAAGACGCCATTGCCATCCACCAGACAGCCGTAAGGTTGCAGCCCTGGCGTCGGATACGGGCCAGATTTTGTGCTGCCATCGCTTGCGTTGAGCTCGTAATATTGTAGGGTGTTAAATAAACCAAGCCAGATATCGCCTTCCCGGTCGATACAGAGCGAACGGCCCAAGCCGTTGACGGGTCCCACCTGCTTGACCCAGGCAACGCGCTCGTCCTGGATTTCGGCGGGATCGACGATACCGTTGCCGTTGCTGTCGACCAAAGGCTTGATTTCCGCCGGGTCGATGGTGCCGTTGTTGTTGCTGTCCGTGGAGGTGTCCATAACCCCGTTGCCGTTACGGTCGATGTAGCCGTTGGCGAGGATTTTCATGACCGAGGCGGGTTTGTTGTCAAAGTGGCGGTTGGCCACGTACACGTTGCCGTCGAGATCCACCGCCGTGCGCGAAGGGGCGGGGCCTACCCATGGGTTGCTCTCATGATTGCCAAAAAACCAGGTGCGGTAACGGCCGGTTTCCTTGTTGAGGTTGGTGTCGATCTTCGACACGGTGTCGCCGCCGCCGTTGGCGATCCACATCAACGGAAAAGTGGTGCCGGTTTCGTTGAGCTGCAACTGATCGGCGACGTCCGTGTAGTTGACACCGTCCAAGGTGCCGTCGTCGAAGTCGCCGTTCAACGTGTAGGTTTGCGTCTCCGCCGCCGCGTAGCCGGCCCACAGCAGGGAACCGATGGTAGCCGCCAGGAAGGTCCTGTGCGCGCCGAAGGCGGCGCGCCGGAATGTGGGTTGTCGTTTCATTTTGGGGTACTCCTTAAACAAAGATTTTGTCGTTGGTTTGGTTACGGTGCGATGCTGGGTTGCAGTTGCATGGCGGGCCATTCCACCAGTCGCGTAGGTTCCGAGCCGGCGGCGTGCATGCGATAGGCTGCGAACTGGCCGCCGGCGCCCAGGCGGAGAAAGACGATGGATTTCCCGTCGGGCGACCAGCGCGGCGCTTCTTCCTCCGTTTCCGTCCGGGTGAGGTTGCGCGGATGGCCGCCGTCCGCATCCATGGCGTACACGTCGTGGCGGACGCCGTCGTCCCTGCTGCTCAGGAACAACAGGGCCTTGCCGTCCGGGGAGCCGTCGTAGGCCACGTCCAGCGCCGCATGGTCGGTCAGGCGCCGTTCGTTGCCGCCGTCGATGTTTACCCGGTAAACGTCCAGGTTGTGTTCCCGGTCGGACGTGAACGTCAGCGTTTTCCCGTCCGGCGACCAGAGGGGGGCGAAGTCTTTGGCCTTGTCCTTCCGGGTCACCTGGCGCAGCTCGCTGCCGTCGTCCCGAACGAGCCACAGATGGCTTTCCCGCTGATCCGCCGCCGAAAACGCCAGCCACCGGCCGTCGGGAGACCAGCGGGGAGCGCCGGCATCCACGGCTTGTGGGGTAATGTCCCGCACCTCGCTGCCGTCCGCTTTCATGACGTAAATGTGCATCTGGCCGCTGCGATCCGAGAGAAAAGCCAGCCTGCCGCCGTCCGGCGACCATTGCGGGCTGCCGTCAAAGCCTGGGCTGTTGGTCAGGCGAAGATCACCGGTTCCGTCGGCGTTGATGACGTGCACGTCGGGGTTACCCTTGACCGAGGAGGTGAAGGCGACGCGCCGGCCGTCCGGCGACCAAGCCGCTTCCGTGTCTTCGGCGCTGTTGTTCGTCAGTTGCACGGGAGCGGCGCCAGCCTGCTCCAGCACATACAGCTCATAGTCGCCATCCACATTGGAGGAAAACAGCACGCGGTCCGCGAGGGCCGGTTCCGCTGCCGTCGCCGCCAAACA
>DATDOO010000043.1:0-3478 GCA_035293245.1 Methylococcaceae bacterium | reverse complement strand
AGGGCGCGCAAGGCACCCACCATCTTGTTGCGGCCCGCCAGGTTCGCCCCGCCCGCGTCGGCGCGGAACTCGCGGTAGCGGGAGAACCACATGACGATCATCGTCGCCAGGATGGAGAGGAAGATCTGCGCCACCATCTGGGTCAAGTAATAGCCCATGCCGAAGCCGCCCTGCTCGTCGTCGCCGGAACGCAGGATCATGCGGTCCACCACGTAGCCGATGATGGAAGCGAAGAAATACACGAAGGTGTTCAGCACACCCTGCAGCAGCGTCAGGGTCACCATGTCGCCGTTGGCCACGTGGCTGATTTCATGGCCGAGCACCGCTTCCACTTCCTCGCTGCGCATGCGTTGCAGCAGCCCGGTGCTGACCGCGACCAGCGCGTTGTCGCGGCTCATGCCGGTGGCGAAGGCGTTGGGATCGGGGGAGTTGAAAATGCCCACTTCCGGCATGCCGATGCCGGCGGTTTGGGTCAGGCGGCGCACCGTGTCCACCAGCCAGGCTTCGGTGGCATTGGCGGGCTGTTCGATGACGTGCACGCCCATCGAACGCTTGGCCATCCACTTGGAAATGGCCAGGGAAATGAACGAGCCGGTCATGCCCATCAGGGCCGACATGACCAGCAGGCTGTCCAGATTGAGGTGCACGCCGTTCTGCGCCAGTGTCTGGCTCAGGCCGAAAACGTGGAAAACGAAACCGACCAGCAGCAGCACCGCCGCGTTGGTCAGCAGAAACAACAGAATGCGCATGGATTGGATTCCTTGGAAAGGGTAAGAACGGACATGGCTTACTATATGTGTGCCCGCCGGGGGAAAATCAAGACCCGCCCAATGTGACATTCCACAGCCTACAGAGTTCATGACCTGGATCGTTACGCCATCTTACGCCGACACACCGGCGGCCCAAGCTTTCGCCAGCCTTGACCAGGCCCGCGCCACCGCCAGCGGCGGCGAGTACTTTTCCCGTTCCGTCCGCGCCAGTTGCCGGCGCGTGAGCGTGGAAGGGCAACGCTTCTACGTTAAGATTTACGATTTTTCCGCCAAGGGACTGCGCGTCTGGCTGGGACGCAGCAAGGCGCGCACCGAATGGGAAAACCTTGCGCTGTTCCGCAGTCTCGGCATCCCCACGCCCGAGGTGGTGGCGTACGGGGAAACCCGCAAGCACGGGCGGGTGCGCAGCGGGGCCCTGGTGACCGCCGAAATCCCCTCTACCGCCGATCTGCGCACCCTGGCGCAACGCAAGGACCCGCAACTGGCGGATGCCGCCTGGCGGCGCGCCGTGTTGAAGCAGGTCGCGGAATACGCCCGCCGCCTGCACCAGGCCGGGTTCATCCACAACGATCTCAACTGGCGCAATGTTCTGGTGAACTTGGCAGGCGCCCCGGAAGTCTATTTCATCGACTGCCCGTCGGGGCGCCGGGTGCCCCGGCCTATGCGCGAAAGGGGAATGGTCAAGGATTTGGCCTTTCTGGACAAGCTGGGCCGGCAATACCTCTCCCGCACCGACCGTCTGCGCTTTTACCGCTATTACCGGGGAGAAACCGGCCGCTTGTCGCCCGACGACAAGCACCGCATCGGCCGCATTCTGGGTTACCTGCGCGAACGCTTCGGCGACAGATACGACCGCCCCGCCGCTCATCGAGAGGAGGCCAAGGCATGAGCAGATTCTTCACTGTTTTCGCCGCCCTTTGGCTGGCCGGCAACAGCGCGGCAGCCGGACCCCCGGATAATGATCCGCGCCTTGCCGGATTGCGCCTGCCGGCGGGGTTTCGCATCGCGATCTACGCCGACGGCGTCGCCGAAGCCCGCTCCCTGGCTCTGGGCGACGACGGCACGGTTTACGTCGGCAGTCTGGACCAGGGCAAAGTCTACGCCGTCCAGCCGGACCGCACCGGCGACGGCAAGAGCGACGGCGTCAACGTCATCGCCGCGGGGCTGGATACGCCCAACGGCGTGGCCTTTCTCAAGGGCGATCTGTACGTGGCGGAAACCCCGCGCATCCTGCGCTTCAAGGATATTGCCCGTCAGCCGCAGCAGAAACCGCAGACGGTTTACGACAGGCTGCCCACCGAGTCGCACCACGGCAGCCGTTACCTGCGCGCCGGTCCCGACGGCAAGCTCTACGTCTCCGTCGGCGCGCCCTGCAACATCTGCGATCCGGGCGATCCGTACGCCGCGCTGGCGCGCCTGGACGCGGACGGCAGCCATTTCGAGATCATCGCCCGCGGCATCCGCAACACCGTCGGCTTCGACTGGCAGCCGGGCAGCGGCGAACTGTGGTTCACGGACAATGGCCGCGACTGGCTGGGCGACGACCGGCCGCCGGAAGAACTCAACCGCCTGCCGCGACCCGGCCTGCACTTCGGCTATCCCTATTGCCACGCCGGCGATATCCTCGACCCCCAGTTCGGCAAGGACCGCTCCTGTTCCGATTTCACCCCGCCCGCCTGGAAATTCCTCGCCCACGTCGCGCCGCTGGGGATGCGCTTTTACGACGGCACGCAGTTTCCCGCCGAATACCGCGAGCAGTTGTTCGTGGCCCAGCACGGCTCCTGGAACCGTAGCCGCAAGCAGGGTTACCAGGTGCGGCTGGTGCGCTTCGCCAACGGCAAGCCTGTAGCCGACCAGCCGTTCATCGAGGGCTGGCTGGATGAAAAAGAAAAGGTGCACGGCCGGCCGGTGGACGTCCTGCCCATGCCCGACGGCGCGCTGCTGGTTTCGGACGATTTGAACGGAGTGTTGTATCGGGTGCGCTACGAGGCGCCCGCGCCTCGCTGAGAGGAAGGCTGATTGCGCGATAGCCGGCTTTCCATGAACATGGCTCCGACCTGCGGGTTTACCACCCCCGCGACTTATACGCTGCCGAGCATCGCAGGAGAAAAGCGAAAAGGCCCGAAGGGGCGCGGCAGGGATGCCGCGCGTCGGCAGAGGGCGACGGATCGCCCTTCTGCCGACCCCGCTTTTCTCCGAGAAGCGCAGGGCACCCGAAGGGCAGCGTATGGTCGCAAATGGTTTTGCTTCGCCCATCCATGGGCTTCGCCGCTTCGCGGTCGGCGGAGCCGACCCAATTCGTTCCCGACGAATTGGTGGGTACTTTTGCCGAAACAAAAGTACCTCGTCGCGCGGGGGCGAAACCCCGCATTCAAATAAACTGCCGAAGGCACGCTTACGTTACCTCCGCCCGCTGCATTGCGAAGCAGGATGTTCATGGTTGGTGTGCGGTTTCGGCAAGAAATACGGGACTAATCAGCTTCCGCTTGACTCGGGCTGGCCAGGGGTATCGGCAGGAAACGGGAGACTCTGGACTGGAGCAGGCGGACCAGCGCCGGGTCCATGAAGTCGTAATCGTCCGGGATGTCCAGGCACACCACGCGGGTGTTCCGCAGATGCTTCCCGAACCTAGCGGAGAGTTTGTTGCGGTGGGCTTTCTCCATGACAAAAATGATTTCCGCCCACTCCACGAGTTCCGGCGTAACCGG
>DATDOO010000042.1:0-14760 GCA_035293245.1 Methylococcaceae bacterium | reverse complement strand
GCGATGTCCGCCATGTCCTGGTCTTTGAGCGTTTCCGTCACGCCCTGCATGACGTCGTTGGCGCGGACGCCGGTTTTGTAGTCCTGCAACTGCTTGTAGAGGTAGGTGGCGAGTTGGCCGCGCAGGTTGGGCCGGGTGGATTCCACGCCGCCGGGCAGGGTTCCATGGCAGCTTTCGCACAGTTCCGCCTTGTCCGCGCCGGCTTTGGCGTCGGCCTGCTTGACGAAGCGCAGGGTTTCCGGGGTCCAGGCGACTTTGGAGACCGGTTCCGCCGTGACAACCAGCGGGACAAGCATCAGTAACAGCCCGGTCAGCCATTGACCTCCGCGGTTTTTTCCCGCCGCCGCCCTGGTCATCCAGGCTGTTGAATCAAGCGATGAAGCTTCGGTGTGGGTCCCTCCCCCAACGGGGGAGGACAGGTGGGGGCGATCTGAAAAGGTTGCGGCCGGTTCATTCGATCGCCCCCATCCTAACCTTCCCCCGTGGAGGGAAGGGACCAGAAAGTCCGGCGCGGTGCTTGATTCGACGGCGTTAACCCTGGCCATCACCCGCATGGCGGGGGAACAGTTGGCCGTTTCCGAGCCGGTTGAACATTCTTGCCAATCCGATTTTCCCTTGTTCATTTTCAATACCCCCAAGCGACAGAGCCGAACGTTTGGTTCAGGAAAAACTGGGCGATGGGCTGGCCATAGTTCGCGAGCATCAGGCCGAAGATGAGCACGTTCCACACGGCAAAGCCGTTGAGGAGCGGATGCACCGCCGGCTGCGCGTCCCGGTATTCGGCGTATTCGATCTCGTCGTCCTTTTGCGGCGCACCCTGGCGCTGCGCCTTACCCAGAATGTGCAGGAACAGCAAGCCTGAGAACAGCAGAATGAAACCTCCGATGATCATGACCAGTTCGTAAGGGTCCCAGGCCAGGGTCAGCAGGCTGTTGTAGGTGACGCTGGAAATGCGCCGCGGCTGGCCGAGCAGGCCCAGGATGTGCCAGGGCGAGGACAGCACCACCATGCCGATGAACCAGCTCCAGAGCTGGATCAGGGGCTTGTCGGCGGAAGCGAAGGCGCGGCCGGTGAGCTTGGGCCAGACGTGGTAGGCCACCGCCATGTACAGCATGACCGTGGTGCCGCCGAACATGAGGTGGAAATGGCCGGGCACCCAGGCGGTGTTGTGTACCATGGCGTTCATGGCGTAGCTGGCGTTGACGATGCCGCCGAAGCCGCCGGCGATGAGCATCAGGAAGGCCAGAATGGCCGCCAGCACCACCGGGTTGCGCCACGGCAGGGCGCCGATCCAGCCGAACAGGCCGGCGCCGCCCCGCGCCCGTCCCGCCATTTCCATGGACGCCACCACGGTAAAGCCGGTCACCAGGGTGGGCAGGGCCACCAGGAAAGTGCCGACCGCGTGGGACAGCTTGTAGCCGGCTCCCTGCTCCGGGTCCATGTACAGGTGATGGAAGCCGATGGGCAGCGCCAGCACCAGCAGCATGACGAAAGCCGCGCGGGCCAGACCGTGGCTGAACAGCTTGCCGCCGGCGGCCCTGGGCACGAAGCTGTACAAGGCGATGTAGGCGGGAAGCAGCCAGAAATAGACGATGGGGTGCAGGGTCCAGGCGAACAGGGTGCGCGCCAGGCCTGGATCGATGCTATCAGTCAAACCAAGGGCCCAGGGAATCAGTTGGAACACCACTTCCAGGGCGACGCCGACGCTGGTCCACAGCCACAAAACGGCGTTGGCGGTGGTGGCGAACATGGGCAGCGGCACGGTTTCGCCGGGATGGGCGTTTTTCCAGCCGGCGAACATGACGATCATGATGACCGCCCAGAACCACGAGCCCACCACCAGCAGCGCCGCGCCGATGTAAAAGAGCAGATTGGCCTGCACCGGCGGGTAGAAGGTGTACAGCACCGAGGCCTTGCCGATCAGCAGCGGAATCGCCGCCAGCACCACGCCGACGGCGGAAATCCAGAAGCCGGTCCAGGCCAGTTTCGGACTCCACAGGGGCGTTTTCAGACTGGAGACGGCCACCACGTAACCGAAGCCCATGACGAAGAACGTGGTCAGCACGAAGGCCATGAGCACGCCGTGGGTGCTCACCGAGGCGAAATACACTTCCGGCGACTGGATGGCCGGGATGAAGCCGCTGCGCTCCAGCACCTGGTAGACGCCAAGCACGCAGGCCAGGCCGAAGGAACCGAAGGAGACCCAGAAATGGGTCAAGGCGAGTTTTTTGACTTCGTTGTCCATGGGTTACTTCCCCTTGCCGGTTTGTTGTTCGGGCCAGTATTCCCGCGCCACCACGGTCACGCGGCTCCACATGTGGTCGTGGCCCATGCCGCAGTATTCATTGCACAGCATGGGGTACTCCCCCGGCTTGGGAAACTCGGTGGTCACGGTGGAGATGTAGCCCGGCACGATCATGGTGCTCAGGTTGGTCATAGGCACGTGCACCCCGTGCAGCACGTCGGCGCTGGCGATGCGGAAGGTGATGGGCGTGCCGGCGGGAACGCGGATGTCGCGGGGATAGAAGCCGTAGCGGGCCGCCACCAGGGTGACGCGCAGGCTGCCGTCCGCTTGGGATTTGACCCCCAGGTTCGCTTCCGCGAATTCCGGATTGATGTGCAGGGAGGCCGAGTCGACGACTTCCATGCCGCCCGGCGGATGGATGTTATGAACGAAGGCGGTGTAAAAAATCGCGCCCAGGAACAGGGCGACGACGCCGGAGGCTACATAGAGCCACTTTCTCTCCAGAGGATCGATGTGCATGGCGCCCCCTCAGTGGATCGCGCCGCGCGGCAGGAACACGCCGAAGTACAGAAAGAGCCAGGCCGCCGCCATGGCGGTGACGACCAGACACATCAACGCCCAGGTTCCCACGGGCGAAAATTCCTCGGAACTGCCGGATTTCTTCTTATCGACGGCCATGACGCTCCCTCCCTTTGTTGTTGATTCTTAAGGTATCGGAACCGACTGTTCCGGAGTTTGCTCCGGGGATGGGGGAAAAGCAAGCCGCAGGTAGAGCCGGGAAAATTGAGGAGCGAATGGCTCCGTGGCACTATTCAACCACCCCGGCGCTACGCGCCGCCCCTCCTTGGAAAGGAGGGGATTTTTTGGCCTCCCCTCCTTTCCAAGGAGGGGTCGCCCGAAGGGCGGGGGTGGTTGAACGGCGCCGACGATACAGCCGGAATCAGGGACGAACCATCCGGCTTCAGGCGCAATAAGGATTCTCGATCCACCTCTGCAACACGGCGGCATCGCGGGCCGGCAGATAGGCGTAATCCTTGCTCAAGTCTTGATGCACCCGTTCGCCCACATGGGGCGAGACCCCCCTGCCCTTCACCATGTGGAAAAACCAGGCGAAGGGATAGCCGGCGTCGGCGTCGAAATGGGCCAGGAGGTTGGCCAGGGGCTTGCCCTTGAGCCCGGCCACGTTGGCCAGGTGGGCGGGCCAGGCGGCGGCCGACACCACTTCCACGTTCATGACTTGCTCGCCGTGGCGACCTCTGTGCTGGTAAAGGCGCAGGGTCCAGATGTCGCAGAAGGCTTTTTCACCCTGGGAGGCGCTCCCGGCGTTCCAGTCCTGCATGAAACGCTGGGCGGGATGGGGCTCGGCGCGGTGCAGGGACAGCTCCTGCATGAACAAGGCGACGTCGGTCTTGCGCCGGTAAATGTAGCGCGGCGGGGCCACGGCATAGGGGTTGACCGCCGCCGGTTCCAGGGGATCGATCAGCTCTTCCAGGTCATGGGGCATGGCTTCCGGATCGGCCACGTAACGGTCGGCCAGTTCCTGGCTGCGGTCGATCTCGATCTGAATAAATTCCTCGGCCTTGGCGCCACTCCTGACCGTGACGTACAGGGTGACGCCCCGGTGCCGGGTGGCGATCAGCCGCTGTTCGCGGCAGTGCTGCACCAGGGTTTTCAGGTTCTGGCCGCATTCCAGGTAGGCGCGATCCGACCATTCCATCAAGTCGTGGGCCACGTGGTTGCCCTGGCGGTCGATGACCCCGCCCAGCCGGTACCACTCCTGGCCGACCCGCGCCAGGCGGGTGGGGACGTCCTGGTAGGCGGACTGCAAACCGGCGATCAGCGCACCGTCGTCGGTTCCGGGAACGCTGTCTTTGCATAGCCGGGCGAGGCGTTGCCCGTCCACCGGCTGGGTCGTCTGGCTTGCGGTCATGGCCGGCTCCCGGTCATTCTTCGATCACTTCCGCCACCAGCACCCCGGTGGCAACGGCGGCATCGTTCGTGAGTTTGAGGCAGTGGTCGCGGCTGTCCACCAGATACAGATTGAAGCCGGGCTGTTCCAGCACCGGCTTGGCCTTGCCCACGTCGTCGTCCATGCAATAGCTGAAATGCACGCCGGGAAAGCCTTGGCGCAATTCTCCCAGCACGGCTTCGTCAACGCCGGTGCGCAGCACGGTTTCAGCCACCTGTTGCAGTGTTTCTTCGGCAATCATGCGGCCCAGTCCTCTTCTTCTTCCGTTTGGAAACGCACCCGTTGTTCGGCGGAGACGCCCATGATCTTGGCCAGCCAGGGCGGCGGCGATCCGGCCAGCACGTCCTTTAGTTTGGCGATGACGGCACGGGCCGGTTCTTCGCCTTTCAATTTGACGGGAAAAACGCCGGCGCGGATGACTTTGGCGGCGGCCGGACCGCCGATGGAGACCACGTAAACGATCTGGCAATCGGCGATGAGGCCGGCGCGGGCGACGTTGCGGTCCTCCGCCTGGTCAGAACCCAGGGTCGAACGCAAGGCGATGAGGCGCGCTTCGCTTTTGGACACCTGGTAGACGAGGAAGCGCTGGCAGGAACCGAAATGGCCGTCGGCTTGCTCGCCGTCGTTGGAGGCGACGGCCACGCGGATGGAGTCGGGCAGGTCGCCGTCGGCATAGGATTCGGGTTCCGGCAAGTCGTTGCCGGCGCCGATTTCGCCCCACAGGTAGCGCACGGCTTCCTTGAGTTGGGGGATGGCGGCCGGGCCCTGGATCTGGTCGGACTCCACGCCATCCGCTTGAGTAAGCGCGGATTTAAGCTGGTCGACCGTAACGGCGCCCAGTTTGTCCTCGGTGAGCGGGGAACCCAGTTTGTCCAGGAGCACGGCGAGCAGTTGCTTGGGTGCGACGTCGGGCAGGGTCCGGGCCGCCAGCCCGACGCGCAAGGCCATTTCGCGGGAAAGGGAAGCAGGGGATGGTGCGGTCATGGGTGGTCTCCGGCGTATGAAATAGGCCATTGCATCGTTCCGGCATTCCCTGCCGGAACGATGATCATGCGAGTCAATGTTGCTTCAGGCGGCCAATTTGATGATGCAGCCGTCCACCGGGCAGACCGTGACGCACTTGGGCTTCTTGTAGACGCCTTCGCACTCGGTGCAGGTGGTCTTGTCGATCTTGAAGGTGGTCTTGGCTTCGGTGATGGCGTTGGTCGGGCAGACCGGTTCGCAATCGCCACAGGAAATACATTCGTCGGCAACGATAAACATGGCCATGTCAGGTCTCCGGTGCGGCGCGCCTGGCGCGCAGGGTAATGGGAAGCTTGGGAGGCGCATCGAGCGGGTCGATGTGGAAATGCTGGCCGTCGGACAGGGTGACCAGCCCGCCCCACTTGTCGGGACTGTCGAATTCCAGCGTAGCGATGACTTCTTCCAGATCCTTTTTCGGGATGTAGAAGATCAGCTTGTCGCTGGCGTCTTTGCGGATCATGACTTCGGGCATGGGGGTCTCCAGTGAATTCGGTGGGCACGCCTTGTATTGGCCGGCCTACAAACGACTTTCCAATGTAGGGTGGGTTAGGCGCGCAAAACCGGGAGCGTTAACGTGCAATTGGCCTTAACGCGCGCCGTAACCCACCGGACGGCGCCGGACGGTGGGTTACGGCGCGCATCGATGCCGTCGCATTCTGCAAAGCCACAGCTTGGCGCGCCTAACCCACCCTACGTTTTTTCACATTGCCCGGATTACCTCACGAGGTCGTAGTTGTAGTCCGTGGTGCCCATGCCGCGGGTCTGGTCGTCCAGCCGCTCCAGCACCGCATTGGTGAGGGTGGTGAGGATGTACATGGCGCCCTCGTAGCCCAGCGTGGTCATGCGGTGCAGGTGGTGGCGGTCGAAGATGGGGAAGCCGATGCGGATCAGCGGCACTTCGAACTCGGGACCCTTGTGGACCGTATCGCGCTGGATGTACTTGCCGTAGCTGTTGCCGATGAGGAAATCCGGCTTGTCGGTGAAGCACAGGCTGCGCAGGTGCCACAGGTCGGCGCCGGGATAGACCTTGGCGTTGACCCCGTAAGGCGAGGACGCAATAACCTTTTCCATCGCCTTGGCCCAGCGCTTGCTGCCGTTGTTGCAGACGATGTGGGTGGGCTCGACGCCGAATTCCATGAGGATCTTGGTCATGCCCATGACGAAGTCCGGATCGCCGAACAGCGCCATCTTCTTGCCGTGCAGCCAGGCGTGGGAGTCGGTCATCATGTCCACCAGGCGGCCGCGCTCCTTGGCCAGGGACTCCGGAATGGGCTTGCCGGTCACTTCCGAGACCTTCATCAGGAACTCGTCGGTCCAGTCGACGCCCATGGGGATGTTGAGTTTGGGCACCTCGTAGTTCCAGGTGTTCTCGATGAACTTGCGGGTCTTTTCCAGTTGCAAGGGCTGGAGCAGGAAGGTGGTGTAGGAATTGGGGGCGTCCTTCACTTCAGCCTGGGTGGTGCCGCCGGCGTACATGCGGAACTCGCCGTCGGCCGGCGTGTCCAGCACTTCTTCCGGATCGGACAGGAAGCTGTAGTCCACGTCCATTTCCTTGAGCATGCGCTTGATGACGCGGAAGTTGCCCAGGTAGGTTTCGAAGCCCGGAATGATGTTGATCTTGCCGTTCTGGCCCGGCGCCTTGCCCTCCATGGTGTTCAGCGTGAAGTAGCGCAGGATGCCTTCCATCATGTTGTCCCAGCCGGTGACGTGGGAACCCACGAAGGACGGCGTATGGGCGAAGGGAATGGGGAATTCCTTGGGCACGTTCCCTTCGTTCTTGGCGTTGTTGATGAAGGCGTTGAGGTCGTCGCCGATCACTTCGGCCATGCAGGTGGTGGACACCGCGATCATTTCCGCGCCGTACAGCGCCTTGGCGTTGGCCAGGCCCTCGTGCATGTTCTTCTGCCCGCCGAACACGGCCGCGTCTTCCGTCATGGAGTCGGCGATGATGGCGAAGGGCTCCTTGAAATGACGGTTGAAGTAGGTGCGGAAGTAGGCGATACAGCCCTGGGAGCCGTGGATGTACACCAGGGTCTTGTCGAAGCCCACGGCGCACAGGGACGCGCCCAGGGGCTGGCAGGCCTTGGCCGGGTTGACGGTCAGGGTTTCGCGCTTGAAGTTCAGGTCCTGGTATTCCTGGGTGGTGGTCCACTGGAAAACCTCGCTGACCTTCTCCTTGCCGTGGCCTTCTTCGAAAGCCTCGCGCTTGTTGGAAATGGTCTGCTTGTACTCGTCGTCCCGGAATAACGGGAAACACGGCTTGATCTTGTCTACGGTTTGCATCTTGGTCTCCTTGGGTCCGCGCCACTAATCCGTGGACACGCACCAAAGCGGTCGAAGTAATCGGTGGTCCTGCGGACCGGGGCGGCGGGCCCCGGTCCGGGACGAGCCTGCCACAACCCCGGTGGGCGGCAGGCTCGGCGGTCGCGGCAGGCGGTCAGGCCGCGGCGCGCTGCAGAAGCGAACCTTCCGCGGGCTGCTTCCAGGGCGCCTGGAGCTTCTTCCAGCACGGGTTGTTCAAGGTCATGTCCATGTCGCGGGCGAACACGGCGAAGCCGTCGGCACCGTGGTAGGGACCGGAATAGTCCCAGGAGTGCAACTGGCGGAACGGCACGCCCATCTTGTGGAACACGTATTTTTCCTTGATGCCGGAGCCGATCAGGTCGGGCTTCAGGGCTTTGACGAATTCTTCGAATTCGTAGCCGCTGACGTCGTCGTAAATCAGCGTGGCGTCGCCCATTTCCTTGATGGTGCGATCGTAGTCGTCGTTGTGGGCGAACTCGTAGCCCGTACCGACCACGTGCATGCCCAAGTCCTCGTAGGCGCCCACCACGTGGCGCGGACGCAGGCCGCCCACGTACAGCATCACTTTCTTGCCTTCCAGGCGCGGGCGGTACTTGGCGATGACCGCGTCCATCATCGGCGTGTACTTCTCGATGACCCGCTCGGCGCCTTCCTTGATGCTGTCGTCGAAGAACGACGCGATTTTGCGCAGGGATTCCTTGATCTTGGTGGGGCCGAAGAAGTTGTATTCCAGCCAGGGAATGCCGTACTTCTCTTCCATGTGCCGGCTGATGTAGTTCATCGACCGGTAGCAGTGCAGCAGGTTGAGCTTGACGTTGGGGGTGTTTTCCATTTCCGCCAGGGTGCCGTCGCCGGACCACTGGGCCACCACGCGCAGGCCCATTTCTTCCAGCAGGATGCGGGAAGCCCAGGCGTCGCCGCCGATGTTGTAGTCGCCCAGGATGGCCACGTCATAGGGCGTCTTGTCGAACGGCTTGCCGTCGCGGTTGGGCAGGATCCAGTCGCGCACCGAGTCGTTGGCGATATGGTGCCCCAGGGACTGGGAGACGCCGCGGAAGCCTTCGCAGCGCACCGGCACCACCGGCTTGTTGATTTCCGCGGCGGCTTTCTTGGAAACGGCTTCGATGTCGTCGCCGATCAAGCCGATGGGGCATTCCGACTGGATGGAAATGCCCTTGTTCAGCGGAAACAGGGTCTCGATTTCGGTGATGATCTTGGCCAGCTTCTTGTCGCCGCCGAAGACGATGTCCTTCTCCTGGAAATCCGAGGTGAAGTTCATTTCGCAAAAAGTGTCCACGCCGGTGGTGCCGACGTAGTAGTTGCGCCGGCCGGCGCGGGCATACTGGCCGCAGCCCACGGGGCCGTGGGAGATGGAGATCATGTCCTTGATCGGCCCCCACACCACGCCCTTGGAACCGGCGTAGGCGCAGCCGCGCATGGTCATCACGCCGGGCAGCGACTTGCGGTTGGAGGTGATGCATTTTTTCGAGGACTGCTGCTCCTTGTCGTTGACCGTCAAGTGCTTGGCGCGGTCTTTCTTTGCTTTGTCGGGATAGACCTCGAGCACCTCTTGAATGAGGGCCTCGGTTTCCTCGCGGGTCAGTGCTGCCATGATGGCTCTCCTAATCTATCTGATGTAGGGTGGGTTAGCGGAGCGTAACCCACCGTTCAATGCCGTTCGGTGGGTTACGGGCGAGGACGCCCTAACCCACCCTACGTTTTACAGTTATGCCGCGACGGCTTCCTCGGCCGCCGCCGTCCGGCCTACAATGCTCTCGTCCACTTCTTCCATGATGCCGAACTCCATCAACAGGTCTTCCAGTTCGTCCATGGTGATCGGCGTCGGGATGACGAACTGCTTGTTTTCGATGATCTTGTTGGCCAGGGCGCGGTACTCGTCGGCCTGTTTCGCATTCGGCTCATACTCGATCACCGTCATGCGGCGGATTTCGGCACGCTGCACCACGTTGTCGCGGGGCACGAAGTGGATCATCTGCGTACCCAGTTGCCGCGCCAGTTCCATGATCAGTTCGTCTTCGCGGGCGCACTGGCGGGAGTTGCAGATCAGGCCGGCCAGGCGCACGCCGCCGGAATTGGCGTATTTCACGATGCCCTTGGCGATGTTGTTGGCCGCATACATGGCCATCATCTCGCCGGAGCAGACGATGTAGATTTCCTGGGCCTTGTTCTCGCGGATGGGCATGGCGAAGCCGCCGCACACCACGTCGCCCAGTACGTCGTAGAACACGAAATCCAGGTCGTCCGTGTAGGCGCCCTCTTCCTCCAGGAAGTTGATAGCGGTGATCACGCCGCGGCCGGCGCAGCCGACGCCCGGCTCCGGGCCGCCGGATTCGACGCACTTGATGTTGGCGTAGCCGACTTTCAATACGTCTTCCAGCTCCAGATCCTCCACGGTGCCGGCATCGGCGGCCATCTGCATGATGGAGTTCTGGGCCTTGGAGTGCAGGATCAGGCGGGTGGAGTCGGCTTTCGGGTCGCAGCCGACGATCATGACGTTCTTGCCGGCTTCGGCCAGCGCCGCCACCAGATTCTGAGTGGTGGTCGATTTGCCGATACCGCCCTTGCCGTAAATGGCGCATTGACGCAGTTTGGCCATGATGGTCCTCCTTTCGGATTGGATTTGTGAATCGGATCAGTCCGACAGGGGTATTGCAAGCGGCGGGCCAAGTTTAGCTATGCGCCTATGTAATTGTTTTAATAGTTGTTTCTCACCACAAAATGCGATTCGAGGGACGTTGCAAACCTTACACAAGCGGGAATCGCTTGTTGGCTTGGCGACATGGGTTTTATAAGCAATCGGTATGTAGGGTGGGTTAGGTGCGCGCAACCGCCGATCTTTGAAACTTGCACTAGCTTCGACGCGCGTCGTAACCCGCCGTTAGCCTTGGAGATACCGGCGAGGCCGTTTGGTGGGTTACGGCGCACATCAAGTCGTTTATACGCGGCCGTGCCCGTGCAATGTGCGCCTAACCCACCCTACATTTTTATTTTTCAGATGTGCTTCATCGGGATGTTCAGAATCCGCACCCGGTAGGCGATCTGCCGCGGGGTCATGTTGAGCAGGCGCGCCGCCTTGGCCTGCACCCAGCCGCTGCGGTCCAGGGCGGCGATGACCCGCTCGCGCTCGTCGACGGATTCGTCGTTGAAATCGATGTCCGGCGCGGCGGAGGACGGGCGCAGGGGCATGACGTCCTCCAGGCCGGTCTGGGCCATGACCATCTGGTCGATGACGCCGTCGACGCTGAGGATGGCGGCGCGTTCCAGGGTGTTCTCCAACTCCCGCACGTTGCCCGGCCAGTTGTGGCGCAGAAGAAGGCGCACGGCGCTTTCCTTCAGTTCCAGCTTGCGCCCGCCCTGCTGCCGGGAAATGCGTTCCAGCAGGAATTTGGCCAGGGTCGGGATGTCCTCCAGCCGCTCGCGCAGGGCCGGCGTGTAAATGGGCATGACGTTGAGGCGGTAAAACAAGTCCTCGCGGAAACGACCGTCCGCCACTTCTTCTTCCAGGTTGCGGTTGGTGGCGGCGATGACGCGCACGTTTACCTTGATGGTGTGGCTGCTGCCGACCCGCTCGAATTCGCCTTCCTGCAATACGCGCAGCAGTTTGGCCTGGAAGGCCGCCGACACTTCGCCGATCTCGTCCAGAAACAGCGTGCCGTTGTTGGCCGCCTCGAAACGGCCTTTGCGCTGACTCAAGGCCCCGCTGAAGGCGCCCTTCTCGTGGCCGAAGAGTTCCGATTCCAGCAGGTTGTCCGGCAACGCGGCGCAGTTGAGCTTGATGAACGGTCCGGAAGCCCTGGCCGAATTGTAGTGGATGGCGTTGGCGATCAACTCCTTGCCGGTGCCGGATTCGCCGCGGATCAGCACGGTGGTGTTCCACTTGGCCACCTGGCGCACCAACTCGAAGACGCGCCGTATGGCCGGGGTATGGCCGATGATGTTGTCCAGGCCGTAGTTCTTGCGCAGGCTCTGTCGGAGCTGGTCGTTTTCGTTGGCCAGGTCCCGCTGGCGCTGTTCCAGGCTGCGCAGCATGCCCACGCTCTGGGCGATGAGGTTGGCCACCATTTCCATGAAACGGGCGCGCTCGCCCAGCAAACAGTCGTCCACCGGCTGGGCGGCCAGCACGCCCACCAGTTCGTCGTTGCCGAAGCGGATGGGCGATCCGATGAACGGCAGGCTGGGCTCATACAGGCCCATCCGTCCCAGGAAGCGGGGCTCGTCGGCGATGCGCTCGACCACCAGCGTGTAGCCGGCGTCCAGGATGGCACCCATGACGCCTTCGCCCGGTTCGTAGCGCACCACTTCGCGGGGATTCTCCACCCCGTCGTCGCGGCGCACGGCGCACACCGACAAGGCGTCGCTCTCCGGCTCGCGCAGGGCGATCATGCCGCAGCGCATGTCGGCCCGGTCGTGCAGTTCGTCGAGCACGGCGTGCAGCTTGCGTTTGAGCTCCTGGCCGCTGCTCAGCACTTGGCTGACGCGGTACAGGGCGTCCAGTTCCTTTTCGATGAGGGCGTTGCGCTCAAGCATGGGCTGCCATCCGATCCGCAGCCAAGTCGCCGCAGGCATGAAAGTGGACTTCCATGCGGCAACCCTGGTGGCAATCCGGCGCCACGCGGATCATGCCGCCGTGCTGGTTGACCACGTCCTGGGCCAGCGCCAACCCCATGCCGGTGCGGCGGCCTCCGCCTTTGGCGGTGAAAAACGGTTCGAACACCTTGAGGCGCAATTCCGGCGCAATGCCGGGACCGCTGTCCTCGACCCACACGCGCACCACCTCGCCGTCCGCCGCCGTGCCGACGCGCAGTTCGCGCTGCCGGGAACCGGCTCGGCTCATGGACTCGATGGCATTGTCCAAAAGCTGTTTAAAAAGGGAGCGCAGCCGGCTTTCCACCCCCGCCACCGCCGGCAGCACTGCGGACGGCTGCCAGTCCACTTCGATGCCAGCCGCCAGGAGGCGCTCGGTTTCCACTTCCAGGGTATCGCGCAGGATGCGGTTGAGATTCACCGGGACGAACGCCTGGGAGTCGCCCTGGGGCAGACAAGCCTGTAGCGTGGCCACCGACTCTTCGCCCTGAGCCAGCACTTGCCCCAGCAAATCCAGCAATCCGGTATTGGCGGGGTCGCCACGCCGCTCCAGCATGCCTTTGACCGCTCCCAGCATGTTCATGGGCCCCTGCATCTGGTGGATGGCGGCGGAGAGGGCTTCGCGCAGGCTGCCGGTCTTTTCCTCTTCCGCCGTCAGCGACTTGATGGCGCTGAGGCGGATTTCCTCCTGCTGGCGCTTCAGGCGGCTGATGTCGCTCAGCACCAGCAAAAGATAGGTCTGGCGGCGACTGTGAAAAAAGGCGTCCACGCTGTCGTCGCCGTTGACAAACCAGGTGCCGGCGCAGGAATACCAGCGCGCCGGACGGGAGGCGCCCCGTTCGATACAGACCTCCTTGTCGCGGAACGGTTTGTGCGCCCCACATAGCCGGGACCACTCGTCGCCCAGGTCGGCCTCCAGCCGCTCCAAAAAGAGGCGCACCGGCTCCTTCACGTTCAAGTCGCTCACCAGCGACTTGTAGGCGTTGTTGTCCAGCACCACGCGATTCTCTTCGTCGAGCAGCACGGCCGCCATGGGCAAGGCGTCGATGACTGATTCGATCAGCACCTTCTGGTTGCGCACCGTCTGTTCCAGAGCGTGCAGTTCGGTCGTGTCGCGGTGCAGACCCACGTAATGGGTGGTCTGGCCCTGCTCGTCCATCACCGGGGCGATGATGAGATCGGCCAGATAAGGCCGCCCGGCCTTGTGGCGGTTGATGAGATGGCCGCGCCACACCTCCCGGCGCTGCAAAGTCGACCACAAGCCTTCGTAAACGGCGGCTGGCGTACGCTTGTCGGAGAGCATGGACTCGTTGCAGCCCACCGCTTCCTCCACGGAGTAGCCGGTCACCTGGGTGAAGGCCGGATTCACGTAGAGAATGTTGGCCCTGGCGTCGGTGATGGAAATGGCCACCGGCGATTGCTCCACGGTCTGCACGAACAGGCAGGCGGGCAAATCCGCCCCCGTGGCGTTATGCCCACAATCGGATAAATGCTCCACGTTGGTGCGTTGCTGGTGTGCGAAATCGTTCATCGCAGAATTCCGATAATGCCGGCTGGCCGGGTTGATTTTGACCATGCCCGAAAACGGGGCGTGGAATACTCTGCATGGCTCAAGCAATCCCTAGGCCAACCCCCAGCGGCAGGCGGGCAGGAACCCCCTTTGTGCGTTTTACGACAAAGCCACCGGCAGGCACCTCCTTTGCCGCGTTTGCGACACGTCCCGCGCCGCCGCAAACACGGCGGAAACGCACGCTCGAAAACAATAACGGCCCGTGGCATGGCTTCTGCTTCAGCCCTCGCAAACGGTCTGGAGTTTGGACGATGCACGACTTTCTGCTGCTGCTGTTGGGCGCCGTGCTGGTGAACAACGTGGTACTGGTGAAATTTCTCGGCCTGTGCCCGTTCATGGGTGTGTCGAAGAAGATCGACTCGGCCATCGGCATGGGCTTCGCCACCACCTTTGTCCTCACGCTGACGGCGGTGGCGAGCTGGGGGCTGGAGCGCTATCTGCTGCAACCCCTGGGGATCGGCTTCCTGCGCATCCTGACCTTCATCCTGGTCATCGCCGCTGTGGTGCAGTTCACCGAAATGGTGGTGCGCAAAACCAGCCCGCTGCTTTACCAGGCCTTGGGGATATTCCTGCCGCTCATCACCACCAACTGCGCGGTGCTGGGCGTGGCGCTGCTCAACGTGCAACAGCAATACGACTTCATCCACAGCCTTTTATTCGGATTCGGCTCCGCCGTGGGTTTCACCCTGGTGATGGTGCTGTTCGCCGGCATCCGCGAGCGGCTGGAACTGGCGGCGGTTCCGGCGGCTTTTGCCGGGACGCCCATCGCCTTCATCACCGCCGGCATCCTGTCCCTGGCCTTCATGGGCTTCGCCGGACTGAACGTTAAATAGAGCCATGTACATCCTGCTTGCCATCGCCGCGCTGACCGTCTTGGGGCTAGGCCTGGGTTTCCTCCTCGGCGCCGCGTCCCGCTACCTCAAAGTGGACGGCGACCCCCTGGCGGACGAAGTAGAGGCTTTGCTGCCCGGCTCCCAGTGCGGCCAGTGCGGCTATCCCGGCTGCCGCCCGGCGGCGGAAGCCCTGGCCGCGGGACAGGCCGCC
>DATDOO010000041.1:0-19477 GCA_035293245.1 Methylococcaceae bacterium | reverse complement strand
CCTAGCCCTCCCCCGTGGGGGGAGGGAAAACAGGGCTCATTTCCACTTTGGCTGAACATTCTTGCTAATCAGGTCAGGTTAAAGAAATTGCAGGGTTTCCGGATAACGCTCCAGCGCTTCCAGGATGGCAGTTTTCTCGACGTCACCCGACCAAGCGGCCCTGAGGGCTTTCAGTTTTCGCCGGTACTCGTCCAGCGTCACCCCGCCAAAGGATGAACCCATCAGCCTGAGCCGGCGGAACTTCTCCCAGCGGTCCTTTTCCCCTGCGCTCAAGGTTTCCGGCCAGTTGCGCGCCCGATAGCGGAAAAATAGCTCCGGCAGACGGGGGTCGTCGAAATCCGGGGATTGGCCGGCCAGTTTGTCCGGTGGGAGATTGCGCAGCCGGATCAATTCCCGCCGATCCCGGTCGCCGAGAAAACCGCTGTACAAAGCGAGTTCCGGATCGGCGGGCGGCGCTTCGTCCCGAACGAAGACGTCATGCAGTTTCGGCGTCAGCGCCTGCGCCTTTTTCAGTTGCTCCAGATGCTTCATGCACACGGCGAGATCGATCTGCCAACGCTCTGCGTCTTCCGCCTTGAGCGTGCCGAGCGGTGCCAGCACCGGGCATTTGTTGACGTGCACGGTCTTGAGCGGGATGCGCGCCGCGCCTTCCCCCAGTTCCGCGACCGGGGTGAACAGGCGGCGGCGGATTTCCCCCGCGTCGAGTTCGATCAGGGGCGTGGGATCGACACCGAGGTCGTACACCAGCACGCCGTTGCCGTTCTCCGGATGGGGAGCCAGGGCCACTACCATGGCCAGGCAGCCGCGCGAGGCCGGGTATTTTTCCGACACGTGCAGCAGCGGTTTCCAGGCGCCCAAAGCCAGCAACTCCCGCGCCGCCCGCTTGTCGCGGTTGGCGCAGACGAAGTCGAACAGGCGCGGCTTTTTCTCCTTGAGCAGGCGCGCCAGGCCGATGGTGGCGTACACGTCGGACAGCGCGTCGTGGGCGTGCTCATGGGCCAGGCCGTTGGCGGCGGTGAGGCGTTCCAGGCGGAAGCTGACCCGCCCGTCCTCCTGCCTGGGCCATTCGATGCCTTCGGGACGCAGGGCGTACACCAGCCGGGTCAGGTCGATGAGATCCCAGCGGGAATTGCCGCCCTGCCACTCGCGCTCGTAGGGATCGTAAAGGTTGCGATACAGCAGATGCCGGGTGAACTCGTCGTCGAAGCGGATGCTGTTGTAGCCCAGAGCGCAGGTTTGCGGCTGGCTCATCTCCCGGTGGATGGCGGCGGCGAATTCGGCTTCGCGGACGCCCTGCTCCAGGGCCAGTTGCGGCGTGATGCCGGTGATCAGGCAGGCTTCCGGGTCGGGGAGGTAATCGGTGGGCGGCCGGCAGTAGAGAATCGTCGGCTCGGCGACGACGTTGAAATCCGCGTCGGTGCGGATGCCGGCGAACTGGGCGGGACGGTCGCGGCGCGGGTCGGCCCCGAAGGTTTCGTAGTCGTGAAAATAGTAGGTGAGCGCCAAACCGGCTACTCGTCCATCTCGGCCTGTTCGGCGGCGAGGCGCGCCTTGCGCTTGTCGCACTTTTCCTGATCCGCCTGGGAACACAGGCACTCGCCGCTGCTCACGCCGCCACAGGAGCCTTTCAGGGTGATTTTGCCGAAAATCACGCCCACGGCCATGATGGCGAACACGATGGCGATGATGAGGAAACTGATCAAAAACAAGGTGCCCATGACAACAATCTCGTGAAGCGGAAAAAAAGCGGGGAGCCATCTGGCTCCCCGGATTTGACTGCCGAATGCGGTGCCGAATTCCTCAGCCGCCGAAATCGTCCAGCATGATGTTCTCCCTTTCCACGCCGATGCCGAGCAGCATGTTGATGACGGCGTTGTTCATCACCGGCGGGCCGCACATGTAGTACTCGCAATCCTCGGGCGCCGCATGGCTCTTGAGGTATTGCTCGTTCAGGACGTTATGGATGAAGCCCGTGTAGCCTTTCCAGTTGTCCTCCGGCAGCGGTTCGGACAGAGCCAGGTGCCACTGGAAGTTGGGGTTTTCCTTGGCCAACTGGTCGAACTCTTCGGCGTAGAACACTTCCCGCAAGGAACGCGCGCCGTACCAGAAGCTGATCTTGCGGTCGGTCTTGATGCGGCGGAGTTGGTCGAAGATGTGCGAGCGCATCGGGGCCATGCCGGCGCCGCCGCCGATGAACACCATTTCGTTGTTGGTCTCGCGGGCGAAAAATTCGCCGAACGGCCCGGAGATGGTCACCTTGTCGCCCGGCTTCAGATTGAAGATGTAGGACGACATGATGCCCGGCGGGATGCTGTCGAACTTGCCGAACGGCGGCGTGGCGATGCGCACGTTGAGCATGATGATGCCCTTCTCGCCCGGATAGTTGGCCATGGAGTAGGCGCGGATGGCGGGTTCCGCCACGTGCGCCTCGATCTTCCACAGGCCGTACTTATCCCAGTCGCTGCGGTATTCGTCCTCGACGGCGAAGTCGGAGAACTTCAGGTCGTAAGGCGGGCATTCGATCTGGATGAAGCCGCCGGCGCGGAAGTTCACGTTCTCGCCCGCGGGCAGTTCCAGCACCAGTTCCTTGATGAAGGTGGCCACGTTGCTGTTGGAGCGGACCGTGCACAGCCACTTCTTCACGCCGAAGACTTCGTCGTGCACGTGGATCTTCATGTTCTGCTTCACCGTCACCTGGCAGGACAGGCGGTCGCCCTGGGCCGCCTCGCGCTTGGTGATGTGGGACAGTTCCGTGGGCAGGATTTCCCCGCCGCCCGAGTGGACCTTGACCTTGCACTGGCCGCAGGTGCCGCCGCCGCCGCAGGCCGAGGAGACGAACAGGCTGTTGTCCGCCAGCGCCGTCAGCAGCTTGGAACCGATGGGGACGTGGATGGTCTTTTCGTCGTTGATGAGCACGTCCACGTTGCCGGAAGCGACCAGCTTGGACTTGGCGCCCAGGATGACGAACACCAGGGCGACGACGATCAGGGTGAAAAAGAATACGCCGAGAATGATTTCCAACATGATGCGTTTCCCAACCTTACAGTTGAATGCCCGAGAACGCCATGAAACCCAGCGCCATCAGACCGGCCGTGATGAAGGTGATGCCCAGCCCCTGTAAACCCGGCGGCACGTCGCTGTATTTCAGCTTTTCGCGCACCCCGGCCATCAACACGATGGCCAGCGCCCAGCCGAAGCCGGAACCGACGCCGTACACCACGCTTTCCTGGAAGTTGTAGTCGCGCTCGATCATGAACAGCGAACCGGCCAGGATGGCGCAGTTCACGGTGATGAGCGGCAGGAAGATGCCCAGCGCGTTGTAGAGGGCCGGAAAAAACTTGTCCAGCACCATTTCCAGGATCTGCACCAGGGCCGCGATGACGCCGATGCAGGCCATCAGGGCGATGAAGCTCAGATCCACGTCGCCCATGCCCGCCCACGCCAATGCCCCTTCCTTGAGCAGGTAGCCGTAGATCAGGTTGTTGGCCGGCACGGTCAGGGTCTGCACGATGGTCACGGCGATGCCGAGGCCCACCGCGGTTTCGATCTTCTTGGACACGGCGATGAAAGTGCACATGCCCAGGAAGAACGACAAAGCCATGTTTTCGATGAAAACCGACTTGATGAACAGGTTGATCATGGCTTCCATCAGTGCGCTCCTCCCACGTCACCGTGCGCCGGCATGATGGCGAAGTCGTTCTTTTCCCGCTGCTTGGGCTTCCAGGTGCGCACGCCCCAGATGATCAGGCCGATCAGGAAGAAAGCGGAGGGGGGCAGCAACAACAGGCCGTTGGGGACGTACCAGCCGCCGTCCTTCAGCAGCGGCAGAATCTCGAAGCCCAGCAGCTTGCCGGAGCCGAACAGTTCGCGGAACACGGCCACGGTGACCAGGATCAGGCTGTAGCCCAAGCCGTTGCCGATGCCGTCCAGGAAGCTTTCCCAGGGCGGGTTCTTCATGGCGTAGGCTTCGGCGCGGCCCATGACGATGCAGTTGGTGATGATCAGGCCGACGAACACCGACAGCTTCTTGCTGATTTCGTAAGCGAAGGCTTTAAGCACCTGATCCACCACGATCACCAGGGAAGCGATGATCACCATCTGGGCGATGATGCGCACGCTGCTGGGAATGTGGTTGCGGATGGCGGCGATGCCCGCGCTGGAAAACGCGGTCACGGCGGTCAAAGCCAGGCTCATGATCAGCGCGGTGGACAACTGGGAGGTGACCGCCAGGGCGGAACAGATGCCCAGCACCTGCAAGGTGATGGGATTGTTGTCGACCAGCGGCTCGACCAGGACTTTTTTCGATTCAGCGTTCAGGTTCATGACTTAACCTCTCCCGGATCTGACTTTGGCAAGATAGACGGCGTAGCCTTCCGGCCCCATCCAGTAGCGCACCAGGTTGCTTACGCCGCGGCTGGTGAGGGTGGCGCCGGCCAGGCCGTCCACCTGATACTCCGCACCCGGCTTGGACGGATCGACCGAGCCTTTCACCAGTCCCAGGGCCACCTCGCCGATTTCGATGGATTGGCCTTTCTCGGTCAGCGTGCTTTCCAGCACCGTCTTGGTGGAATAGTTGTATACCTTCTTACCCTTCCACAGCGCCTTCCAGTTGGGATTGACCACCTCGCCGCCCAGACCCGGGGTTTCCGCCTGGTCATAAAGGTTGAGGCCGACCACGGTTTCGCCGTCCGCCTCCACGGCCATGAAGCCGAACATGGTGGACCACAAACCGTAGCCGTTCACCGGCAGGATGACCGACTTGAGCCGGCCGTCCTTCTTGACCAGGTAGACCTTGGAGTACTTAGGTCTGCGCTTGATGCTGGCGATGTCCTTCTCGGCCGGGATGGCCTCGCTCATCGCCGGGTCCTTGGCCGCCTTCCACTGGTCGAAAGTCTTGGGGTCCAGCGTATCCGCGTAGTCGCCGCTCGCCAGGTCGACGATCCTGGTTTCGATGGATTTGAACGCCTCCTCCACATTGACGCCGTCCTCCAGCAGGCCGGCGACCTCGAGGATGTTGACTTTCTCGTCCTTGGACTTGTTGGATTCCTGCAGGGGCTTGAGCGCCACCGCCGAACCGGACACCAGCACGGCACCCACCAGGCACAGGGCCAGGGCTACGGCGACGGTCTTCTCGAAACTGTCGTTGGGCAGGGCCAGGATGCGCTGCGCGTACTGACGGGCTTTTTCCTTCAGCACCGCCAGCCGCTCGTTCATGGACGGCTGCGGATTCGTACTCGCGTTAGACATGGCGCTTCACCCTTCTGCGAATGTTCGCCTTGATCACCACGTAGTCGATGAGAGGCGCGAAGATATTGGAAAACAAAATCGCCAGCATGATGCCTTCGGGGAAGGCCGGATTGACGACCCGGATCAGCACGGTCATGAAACCGACCAGCGCGCCGAACACCCAGCGCCCCGTATTGGTCATGGCCGCGCTGACCGGATCGGTCGCCATGTACACCGTACCGAAGGCAAAACCGCCCAGGGTCAGGTGCCACCAGAACGGCATGGCATAGATCGCGTTGGAGTCGCTGCCGACCGCGTTGAACAGGGTGGAGGTGGCGATCATGCCGACCATCACCCCGGCCATGATGCGCCAGTTGGCCACGCGGGTGTACAGCAGGAACGCCGCGCCCAGCAGACAGGCCAGCACGGAGGTTTCACCCATGGAGCCCTGTTCGAAGCCGAAGAAGGTCTGCCACCAGCCGATGCCGGCCTCGGTGATGGCGCTTACTCCGCCGGTGGCTGCCAAGCCCAGCGCAGTCGCGCCGGAGAAGCCGTCCACCGCCGTCCACACCGAATCGCCGGACATGGAAGCCGGATAAGCGAAATACAGGAACGCGCGGCCGGTGAGCGCCGGATTGAGGAAATTCTTGCCGGTGCCGCCGAACACTTCCTTGCCGATCACCACCCCGAAGGAAATGCCGATGGCCACCTGCCAAAGCGGGATGCTGGGCGGGCAGGCCAGGGCGAAGAGGATGGAGGACACGAAGAAGCCTTCGTTCACGTCATGGCCGCGCACGGTGGCAAACAGCACTTCCCAGATGCCCCCCGCCACCAGGGTGACGACGTAGACGGGCAGGAAGTACATCAGCCCGTGCATCAGGATGGACAGCGGGTTGTAGGGGTTGTAGCCGAAAATATCCAGCACCGCGCCGCGCCAGTTGGCCACGTGATCCAGCCCCAGGGAGGCCATGGCCGCGTTGGCCTGGTAGCCGGTGTTGAAGATGGCCATCAGGGTGCACGGCAGGGCCGCGATCCATACGTAGGTCATGACCCGCTTGAGGTCCACCGCGTCGCGCACGTGCGTCGCTCCGGAAGTGACGGTGGGCGGGGTGTAGAGGAACGTATCCACCATCTCGTAGACGGGATACAGCTTTTCCAACCGCGAACCCTTGGCGAAATAAGGATGCAGTTGGTCCAGAAACGCTCTTGTGCGTGACATCAGCCTTCCTTTTCGATTTGCATGAGATTCTTGCGCAGCACCGGCCCGAAATCGTGCTTGCCGGGATCGACGAAGGTGCACAGCGCCAGGTCTTCCTCATCCAGTTCCAGGCAGCCCAGCGCCTGGGCCATGTCGGTATCCAGGACCACGAGATAGCGCAGCAATTGCGCCGGCAGGATATCCAGCGGCATGACGGTTTCGTATACCCCGACCGGGACGATGGCGCGCGGACTGCCGCGCAGGTTGCTGGTGAACGCGAACTTTCGCCCCTTGGCCCGCTCTTCCGGCAGGCTGGTGACGAACACGTTCATGGCCGAGAACTTGTCGCGGCCCGGCTCGATCCAGCCCAAGAATTCACGCCCGTGGTCCTCCTCGATCACGGCAACCTGATTGTGGAAGGCGCCGAGATGCGCGCCCCAACCCCCAACGCGGCGGCCGTTCAGCACCGAGCCGGAAACGACCCGCGCTTCCTTGCCGGGAGTCAGTTCGCCCTCGGTCAACTCAAGAAGGTTCGCGCCCAGCCGGGTCCTGACCAGCCGGGGCTTGTCCACCAGCGGCCCGGCCAGGGAAACAACCCGCTCCACGTTGAGCTTGCCCGTGGTGAACAGGGCGCCGATGGCCATGACCGCCTGGTAGTCCAGGTGCCACACGCACTTGCCGGCGCTGACCGGCTCCAGGAAATGGATGTGGGTGCCGACCAGTCCCGCCGGGTGCGGCCCCTCGAACTCGGCAACCGTCGCGCGGGTTCCATCCACCGGAACCTGGGCGCCCGGCGCCTTGCAGACATACACCTTGCCTTCGGTGAGACGGGAGACGACGGCCAGGCCGTTCCGGAAATCCTCGGCGCGTTCGGCAATGATCAGCTCCGGACGGGCCGCCAGCGGACTGGTATCCATCGCGTTGACGAACAGGGCTGCGGGGGCGCTGTCCGGATTCGGCGTCTTGCTGTAAGGGCGGGTGCGCAAGAAAGTCCACAGGCCGGAAGCCAGCAGATTTTCCTTCACTTTCTCGACGCTTAAATCCGACAAATCGGCGGGCTTGTAGCGGGCGAACTTGACGGTATCGTCCTTGCCGTCCAACTCCACGACCACGGATTGCAGCACGCGCTTCTCGCCGCGGTTGATGGCCTTGACCACGCCGCTTCCCGGCGCGGTGAACACGACCTTGGCGTTTTTCTTGTCGGCGAAGAGGGGTTGCCCCAGCTTGACGCGATCCCCCTCCTGCACCAGCATTGTGGGCTTGAGTTCCACGTAATCCGGGCCGATCACCGCGACGGAGCCGACGCTCCGCCCTTCGTGAATCGCCTGTTCCGGGTCACCCGCGATCGGCAGATCCAAGCCTTTCTTGATCTTGATTAGCATGTCGGTTGAGCCTGTTCAGCAAACGAAACGACGCAAAAAAACACTCCCCCGGTTTTCTGGGATCACCAAGGGAGCCTCTAAAAAATGTTCTGTACCGCCGAATATTACACGATGGAAGGGGCTCAGAAAAAGCCGATGCCGCATCCAGGCCCGTCCGGAGGCCTGTTGCACCGGGCATCACCGAGGTCCTTTCGCCTTCGCCGCCCGCCGTCGCGGGTCGGAAAACGCTGCCGGTAATTTCCCGGTGCATCGGCCGTCCGCCCATCAGCCCCCGCCCTGCCTGCGCCGTTCAATCGCCTTTCCCAGCCGAACCGGCCTGGCCGTCGCCATCGGTCCAGCGCTGCAAAGTGCGTTGCAGCACCTCCAGGTCGATGGGCTTGATCAGATAGTCGTTCATGCCCACGGCACGGCTTTTTTCGATTTCCTCTTCCAGGGCATGGGCAGTCATGGCGATGATGGGCAACTCGCCGGGAGAGAACAGCCGGCGGATGGCGCGGGTGGCGTCGAATCCGTCCATGACCGGCATCTGCAGATCCATCAGCACGGCGTCGTAGGACTCTCCGGCCTTGATCTTCGCCAGCGCCTCGGCGCCGTCCCGAACGCTGTCGGCCACATAGCCGGCGCCGCAGAGCATTTCCTCCGCCAGAAGGCGGTTGATCTCATGGTCCTCCACCAGCAGCACCCGCCTGGAACGGCCCGCATCGCCTTCGTCCGGGCCCGGCGCAAACAGGCCCGGGTTGGTCGGCATTGCGGCCTTGACGCTTCCGGAAATGCGCGGCGCGCCGTTGAGCGTGTCCCGCAACGCAAAGGCTGCGCGCTCGATCCCTTCGAGATAGTCTCGCCGCACCAGATCCTTCTCAGCGTGCAACGCCAGATGCACGAATCCCAGCAGGGTGTTGAGCGGGGTGCGAATCTCCCGGTTGATGTCTCCCACGATATCCGCCTTGGCGCGATGACTCTGAAGCATCATGTCCCGGTTGATCGGCAGCACGCCCGCCTCCGGGCGGCGCCCGGTAATATCGGTGATCATTCCGACCAGCCGCGCCGGATGGCCGTCCTCGTCCCGCGCCACCACATGGCCGCGCACCAGGAGCTTGCGCCATGTTCCGTCCCCGGCGCGGGCACGGTATTCATGGCTTGCACCGCCATTGGGCCGGTGCAGCAGATTTCCCATGAAGGAACGGTAGTCTTCCACATCGTCCGGCTGAATCAGTCCCTCCCAAGCGTCCCAAGTGGCGGGAAACGCGCCGGGCTCAAAGCTCATCAGGGCATACAGGCGCGGACTGAAATACAGGCGGCCTTCGCCGGGTCGCCAGTCCCAGAAACCGTCGCCGGAGATTTCCAGCACCAGGCGCAGGCGCTCCTCGCTTTCCGCCACGGCGAATTCGGCCATTTTGCGCGCGGTGATCTCCACCCAGGAACCGAAGATTTCCTCCGCTCCGCCGGGCAGGCCGGAGACGAGTATCAGCGTATCGTGCACCCAGATATAACTGCCGTCGCGGCAAAGAAAACGGTATTCCTGGGTCAAGGCGCCCTCGTCCATCAGCAGCCCCCGAGCCGCCTCCACCCGGCCGCGGTCTTCCGGGTGCAGGTGTTTCGCCCAGAATCCGGGACTACGCCATTCCTCCAGGGAATAGCCGCTCATCCGGAGCAGGGAACGGCTGATGTATCCCCCTTCGCCGTTCCCCGCCCCATCCGTCGCCGCCGGCAACGAATAGATCGCGGCGGGGCTGAAATCGATCAGCCGTTGCAAGCGTTCGTTCAGGCACCCGACCCGCGCCTCGGCCTCACGCCGGATAAGCACCTCATGCCGCAAGCGGCGGTTGATCGCGACCAGAAAAATGCCCGCACCGACGGCCAGCATCATGATCAGCCAGTCGCGAGGCAGCAGGTTCAAGTACACGCTGTCTTCTCCATACGCCATGCCTGGAACGGCGAGGACCAGAAAAAGCAGGAAAATTGCGCGCACCGGATCCATCACCGGTTCATCCGCCAAAACGGTGCGCAAAATCGTGCACCCAGCAGATCAGCAGTACGCCGGCGGCGATCATGGTCATCTGTTCCAGGGTCTCCCGCACATGCGGGCGTTTATGCAGGGTAGGAATGAGGTCGGCCACGGCGACATAGAGAAAACTGGAGGCGGCGGCGGCAAGAAAATACGGCAGCCAGTCATGCAAGTCGCCCAGGCTGAAATAGCCGAGCACACCGCCCGCGACGGTCGCCAGGCTGGCCAGCAGATTGTAGACCAGCGAACGCGCCCGGCTGTAACCGCTCTGCAGCAGGATGGCGAAGTCGCCCACCTCTTGTGGAATCTCGTGCGCCGCCACCGCCAGGCTGGTAACGATACCGAGATGCGCATCGGTCAGGAATGCGGCGGCGATCAGCACGCCGTCGACGAAGTTGTGGATGGCGTCCCCCAATAAGATCAGGGTACCCGCCGGCTGGTGAAGGTGCAGATGCTCCTCCATATTCACGTGGGCTTCGCAATCGCTGGCGTGGCAATGCCGCCACAGCATCAGTTTTTCCAGGAGGAAGAAAATCAGGATGCCGATCAGCACGGTCAACAGCAAACCATGGACATGTTCGACACCCACCTTCTCGATCGCGTGAGGCAGCAAGCCCCACAAGGCCACGGCCAGCAGCGCGCCGACGGCGAAACTGACCCCGTGCGGCAAGACTCGCTCGCGCCGCGTGTCGGACAGGAGCAAAAACACGGCCGCGGCCAAAATGCTCAACACCCCGCCGAGCAGGGTGAACAGGATAATCAGAAACAGCAGGTTCATATCCGCGAAGTTCATGGGCATTCATTGAGCCAGATCAGGGAGGCCATGCGGCCCGTCGCACCGTCGCGCCGGTAGGAAAAGAACCGTTCCGGCTCGCTGTAAGTGCACCAGCCGCCGCCGTGCACGCCGTTCACACCGGCACGGTGCAGCGCCCGGCGGGCCAGGCGGTACAAATCGGCGCGCCATTTTCCGTCTTCCGCCGGAGAAAAGGCTGCGGCGCATTCCGGATGAGCCGCGACGAACGCCTGGTGCACTTCGGCCCCGACCTCGAACGCCTGCGGGCCGATAGCGGGACCCAACCAGGCCATGAGACGGGAACCATCCAGTGCGGCTACGGCGTTTTCCAGCACCCCCGCCGCGAGCCCCCGCCACCCGGCGTGCACCGCCGCCACGCGGCTGCCGGCTGCGTCGCACAGCAGTACCGGCAGGCAGTCCGCGGTCAGCACCGCGCACACCACGCCGGGTGTCCGGGTAAAGCCGGCATCGGCGCGGCGCGGCTCCGGACGGCTCGCATCGGTCGCCTGCGTGCCATGCACTTGCTCCAGCCAGGCCGGTTCGCCCGGCAATTGCAGCGCGGAGCGCAACTGCGCCCGGTTGTACGCCACGTCCTCCGGGTCGTCGCCCACGTGCGCGGCGAGATTGAGGCCGGCGAACATGCCCCGGCTGCAGCCGCCGACGCGCGTGGTGCACACCGCCCGGACGTTCGCCGGCGCGGGCCAGTCGGGAATCAGCCAACCCGCGCTCACTCTGCCCCGTTCCGCAAGACGGCCAGCAGATGCTCCATGTCCTCGGGCAGCGGCGCTTCCCAGGCCATGAGTTCACCCGTCGCAGGGTGCGCCAGACCCAGGCGTGCAGCGTGCAGCGCCTGCCGGCGGAAGGCTTGCAAGGTCTCGACCAATTCGGCGCTGGCCCCGGCGGGAAGTCGCGGGCGCCCACCGTAAGCCGGGTCGCCGACCAGCGGATGGCGGATATGCGCCAGATGCACGCGGATCTGGTGGGTGCGGCCGGTTTCCAGCTTCAAACGCAGCAGCGTGTGCAGGGCGAAGCGCTCCACCACGCGGTAGTGCGTCACTGCTTCCCTGCCCCCCTCACGCACCGCGAAGCGCTTGCGATCCGTGGGATGGCGGCCGATGGGTGCGTCCACCGTGCCGCCCGCCGTCATGCGGCCATGTGCGATGGCGAGGTATTCCCGCTCGATCTTCCGCGCCTGCAGGCGCTCCACGAGAATTTTGTGGGCGGGAATCGAGCGTGCCACCATAAGCAGGCCGCTGGTGTCCTTGTCGATGCGGTGCACGATGCCTGAGCGCGGCAGCCGCGCCAGTTCCGGGGCGTGGTGCAGCAGGGCGTTGACCAGCGTACCGTCGCGGTGTCCCGCCGCCGGATGCACCACCAGTCCCGCCGGCTTGTTGACGATCAGCAAGTCTTCGTCCTCATGGACGATCTCCAGGGGAATTTCCTGCGGCGCGTCGTCGACCACGTCCTCGAAATGCGCCGTGAGCGTTACCGTTTCCCCGCCGGCGACTTTCTCCTTCGCGCGCGGCTGGCGGCCATCCAGCGTCACCATGCCCGTCTTGATCCAATTCTGCAGGCGGCTGCGCGAGTAGTCCGGGAACAGCTCGGCCAGCGCCTGATCGAGACGCAAGCCAACGCAAGTTTCAGGAATAAGAAGTGTGTGCGATGCAGATGGCATGAGAGGAAATTTGAAAAGCAGCCCGCCGGGTTTATACTCAAAAGCCTTTTACCCGCCGCGCCCCAGATTTCGAGTCCGACCATGCGACGAGCGCCCAGCCTGATCATTCTACTGTTAATCGCCTGCGCCGTCCTGAGCGGCTGCGACATGTTCAGCAAGCAGGACACGGACGAGTACGCCGGCTGGAGCGCCGAGAAGTTCTACGGCGAAGCCAAGAAAGCGCTGACCGAAGGCTCCTACCAGAAGGCCATCACCCTTTACGAAAAGCTGGAAGCGCGCTACCCCTTCGGCAAGCACGCCACGCAAGCGCAGGTCGACGTCGCCTACGCCTACTATAAAAACGACGAGCCGGAATCGGCCATCGCCGCCGCCGACCGTTTCATCTCCACCAACCCGCGCAGCGAATACGTGGATTACGCCTACTATTTGCGCGCCTTGGTCAACTACAACCGGGGCATCAGCTTTATCGACCGCTTCATGCCCACCGACACGTCGCAGCGCGACCCCAACCCGGCCAAGGAAGCCTACCAGCAGTTCGGCGAACTGGTGACCAAGTTCCCCAACAGCAAGTACGCCGAGGACGCGAAAAAACGCCAGATCGCCCTGCGCAACAACATCGCCATGTACGAAACCCACGTCGCGAACTTCTACATGCGGCGCGGCGCTTACCTGGCCGCCGCCCGCCGTTGCGCGACCATCATCCGCGACTACCAGCGCACCCCGGCGGTACCCGTCGCCCTGCAAATCATGGAAGAAGCCTACCGCAAGCTGGAGATGGACGACCTGGCCGCCGATGCCGCCCGCGTCTACGCCCACAACTACGCCGGCGGCGTACCCGTCGCCGACGCCGAAATTCGCGAACGCACCCTCATCGAGAAATTCTGGGATCTGACGGGGCTGGAAAAAGACAACTGATGACTTCCGCCGTCATCCGGCCCGACGTTTTATGCGTCGGCCACGCCAGCTACGATCTCGTTTTCCAGGTATCCCGCCATCCGCTCCCGGACGAAAAAATGTTCGCGGAGGGCTTCATCCGCTGCGGCGGCGGCCCCGCCGCCAACGCTGCGGTCACCGTCGCCCGCTTGGGGCTGAAGGCCGCCTTTTCCGGTTACCTGGGCCGCGACCTGTTCGGCGAGGAGCACGTCGCCGAATTGAACGCCGCGGGAATCCTGACCGACTGGCTGGTGCGCGGCGACGCGCCCACCCCGCTCTCCGCCGTGTTCGTCAAGCCCGACGGCGCCCGCGCCCTGGTCACCCACAAGGCCCAGACCGATTACCTTGAAAGCGGTGCGGTGGACTTCTCCGCCTGCCGCCCCCAGGTCGTCCTTTTCGATGGCCATGAACCGCTGCTCTCCGAGCCGCTGGCGGAACGGGCGCGTGCCGAAGGGGTTCCCACCGTTCTGGACGCCGGTTCCCTGCACCAGGGCACCGAAATGCTCATGAAGCGGGTCGATCATCTGGTCGCGTCGGAAAAATTCGCCCGTCAGGTCAGCGGGGCGACAGACCCGCGACAAGCGCTGGAGAAACTTGCCGAATTCGCCCCCACCGTGGTCGTCACCCTCGGGGAGCGCGGGCTGGTGTGGAAAACCGCCGACGGAACCCGCGGCTCCCTGCCGGCCGTCCCGGTGAACGCCATCGACACCACCGGCGCCGGCGATAGCTTTCACGGCGCCTATGCCGCCGCCCTGGCCGAAGGACAGGACTGGTCGGCTACCCTGCGCTTCGCCAGCGCTGTCGCCGCCCTGTGCTGCACCCGCATCGGCGCCCGACTGGGGATTCCCGGCCGGAGGGAAGTGGAAGAACTGCTGTCTGGAACCGGGGTAAATTCCAGAGCGGCTTGAACCGCGCCGGATGCGCTATCCGAGAAAAAACTCGAACCGCTGTTCGGCCAGCGGTTGAGGGGCTTCCGGCGGGGTGGCCTGGGGCAATACCGAAAGCAGCGCTTCCCGCGAATCGGGCGAAATCTCACTGCCCCGCAACACGGTCTCCAGGGGAAATGCGACGCTCCCCAGCTCCAATGCGACACGGATGCGCGCCAGATTGCGGGGGTCGGCGTAGCCGGCGCCGAAGGCGTGGGCGATGGCCTTGTCCACTTTGCGCATGGCTTCCTCGATGGCGCGGCGCGGCAGTTCCTCGTGCCCCGAATGGGCGACGCGCCGCCGGGCGCGGTACAGGCAATAGTCGGTGATCCCCTGGACGAGTTCGTCGTCTTTCACGCCCAGGCGCGTCAGATAGGCAACCACTCGTTGGCGCGCCGTGTTTTCGGCTTCGGCCAGCGGATCGCTCATTTGCCGCTCCACTGGTAAATCCAGGTTTCCGTCAGCACTTCCTTGCCAATTTTCAGGAAGGCGCGCAAATCCACCGGATCCTTGTCCTTCTCCGGTTCCAGTTCGAAGATCATCCGCCAACCCTTCGTCTCGGCGTTGCGCTGGGTGACGATGTTGCTGATCTTGCCCGCCGAGGCGCTGACTTCCGCCTCCACCGGCGCGCGATCGCTGAGCAGGGTGAGTAGTTCACCGGTGAAATCGACCACGAACTTGCGGCGCGGGCTGTTGCCGTCGGAGCCGCTGCCGCCCGCCCCGACGCGGCTGGCCGTGACCTTGCCGCCGGCGGGCTCCAGCGAATGATCGCGCAGGAAGTGCAGACGGTAATTGAACACCCGGTCTTGCCCCTTCATGGCGGGCTGGGCGGGCACCCAGAAGGCCACGATGTTGTCGTATTTTTCCGCGTCGCTGGGAATTTCGATCAGGTGCACGCCCCCCGAACCCCAGTCGCCCAGCGTCTCCACCCAGGCGCCCGGGCGCTGGTGGTAGTGCGCTTCCATGTCCTGGTAATGCTCGAATTCGCGGTCGCGCTGCATCAGGCCGAAGCCTTTGGGATTGATGTCCTGGAACACGCTGATACGCAACTGGCGCGGATTGTTGAGGGGCCGCCAAGTCCACTCGCCATTGCTGCGCGCCATGAGCAGGCCATCGGAATCGTGCACCTCGGGACGGAAGTCGTCCATGAAACGGTCGGTGTTCTCGCCGTGGAAGTACATGCTGGTCAAGGGCGCGACGCCCAGACGCTCGATGGAGTTGCGGAAAAAGACGTGGGCGGTCACGTCCATGGTCATGTTCATTCCGGGGCGGATGACGAAACGGTAGGCTCCGGCGATGCCCGGACTGTCGAGCAGGGCGTGAACCGTCAGCCGGTCGGCTTCCTTGGCGGGTTTTTCCACCCAGAATTCCTTGAAAACCGGAAACTCCTCCGCCTTGGAGAGCCCCGTGTCGATGGCCAGGCCGCGCGCGGACAAGCCGTAGGATTGCCCCAGGCCGACGGCGCGGAAATAGCTGGCGCCCAGAAACACGGAAATCTCGTCAAACACGGCGTCGCGGCGCACCGGCGCGTGGAAACGCACGCCGGCGTAGCTCATGGTCGGCGGCGGCGCGGCGGGAAAGACGTTCTGGCCGAAATCGAAGAGGTCGGACGAGTAGGGAATCGCCTGCACCTGGCCATTACTGACCATATTGACCAGCACCCGGTCCTTGAACAGGAAGCCGCGATGGAACAGTTGCAACTGGAACGGCAGTCCCTCCTCCTTCCAGAACGCCTTGTCGGGACGGAAGCGGATGTCCCGGTAATGGTCGTAATCCAGGTTGGTGAGGAAATCGGGCAGGTCGCCCTCGTCGCGGGCATACGGCTGGGCGGCAAGCTTCTTGGCCTTCTGCTCCACCTCGGCGAAGTCGAAAGGTTTCGGCTGGGCGGACGCATCGGCGCGGCGGGTGCTGTCTTCGTGGGTGGGAATGGCGGCATGAACGGCGAAAGGGAAAAAAACCATCGCCAGCAGATTCAAGCAGAATCGGACTTTCACTAAAGGACACTCCCTTGATGATCGGAAATTCGGTGCGGCAACAGCCGGCGCGCGGCGCCGGCCACAAACCTTGCCAATTTTATTATTTTTAAGGAGAAAGCGGGGCGATTTCAATCGTTCGGCCCGCCGGGACGCCGCAAGCGGTAGAGCGCGGAAATGTCTTCCTCACCGTGCCCTTGCGCCATCAATTCGGCGTAATCGCGCAGGGTGCGCTCCGTAAGCGGCAACGGCAGCCCCAGTTTCTCGGCGCTATCCAGGCAGATGCGCAAATCCTTGTGATGCAGCGCCAGCTTGAATCCGGGATTGAACACGCCGCGCGTCATGGTCGGACCGCGCTTGTCCAGGAACCAGTTGCCCGCCGCACCGCCGGAAACCGCTTCGATGACCCTGTCCATGGGCAAACCCAACGCTGCACCGAAGGCCAACGCCTCGGTCACAGCCTGGTTGACGCCGGCGGCCATGATCTGGTTCACCGCCTTGCATCCCTGCCCCATGCCGACCGAGCCGACGTGGACGATGCGCGACGCCATCGCCTCCAGCACCGGGCGGACGCGCGTCAGTACCGCCGCATCCCCGCCAATCATCATCGCCAGAGTGCCGGCTTTCGCACCCTCCACGCCGCCGGAAACCGGGGCGTCGAGAAAATCCGCGCCCTGCCCCGCCAGCCGCCCCACCGCCTCGCGGGCCGTGGCGCCGCTGACCGTAGAACAATCCACCACCACGCTACCGGGTCGGATTCCCGGCAATAAAGCGTCGATCATTTCCAGGACATCCCGGTCCGCAGAAACGCAGGTCACGATCACATCCACCCGCCGCGCCAGTTCCGCCGGCGATTCCGGTGCGGCGACGCCCAGTTCCGCAGCAAGACTTTCCGCCTTGCCGCGGGTGCGGTTCCACACCCCCTCCAGCACCCCCGCTCTCGCCAGATTGCGCGCCATCGCCGCCCCCATGGCGCCGAGGCCGATAAAACCGGTTTTCATGACAATGACCTATGCGATATCCACGGTTCGTTCACGTAAAAGGCTCCCACCCGATGGCGGCTTGCCACATCCCGCGCCAACTCGCCCGGCGGGGCCAGTTCCCAGTCCCACGCGGCGAACGGCTCGGGCCAGCCGACGAAAAAATTGGATAAATCCGTTCGTTCGATCATTTCACCCGTCGCCACGTTGCGGGTGGTTTGTTCCAGATCGGCGACCAGACATACCGGCGCACGGAAAGCGGCCAGATAATCCAGATGCCGACGCAGCAATGCCACGGCAAAGGCGTTGAGCGCCGCATCGTCCAGTTGGGGCTGATGCCGCTGCAGCCAGGCGACGGGCAGCAAATGCAGTTGGGAAAACAGATTGACCGACGCCACCCAGTCGATGCGGTTCTCCTCCAGAAAACGGTGCGGCGACCGGCCGACCAGGCGTTGCAGGTCCGCCGCCGTCGGTAGGTCAAGGTCCGGCAGGCCGAACACGCACTCCGTTACGTCGTGAACAATGGGTTGGACGTTGGAATAACGCCGCATTTGCCGTCGCGCCGCCAGGGGATGCACAGCGTCTACCAGCCACACGTCTTCGAAGCGCCCGGCCAGTTCCTCCAGGGGCACATCCAGCAAGGCGCCGGAACCGAACACCAGCGCGATGCGGTGACTCCGGCAGCAGGACAGGGAAGCCAGCAAGGCGACGCGGGTCTGCGCCAAATGGTCCTGCCACGCCTCGCGGCAGCGACGGTGCCGGGCGCCCAGGGCGATGCTTTCCCTCAAATAGCCCAGGCGCCGACCTTCCGCCGGACACGGGGTAATCCAAGACTCAATCAGCTCTGCAAACACGGCGCACCCCTCGTCCCGCGGCGGTTTTCAGGTCTCCAGCGGCTCGTAAAAGCGCTTCTCCGCACCGCACTCCGGGCCAAGCCAGTCTTTTGGAATATCGCCAGCGCGTACCCGGTTGCGATGCTGTGTCGCAATCGCCCTCCGCTCCGTCGTAAATGTGGCCGCAAAACCACCTGTGCGGTTTGCGGCAAGGGGCAATAGTTCGATGGTAAGTCACTTATAAGAAAACGAAATAAATGAATAACTATTTATTTCTGTTGCTAGATCACGTTTGCCTTTAGGATTACCGGCATCCGTTATCTTGGAGGGCAGATGTTTTTGATCAATCCATTTTATATCGTGTCCGGCCTGGGCGTCGGCTTTCTGGTCGGCCTTACCGGGGTGGGCGGCGGCTCGCTGATGACGCCGCTGCTGGTGTTCCTGTTCGGTTTCACCCCCACCACGGCGGTGGGCACCGACCTGCTGTTCGCGGCCATCACCAAAATGGGCGGCGTCTGGGTGCATCACGGGCAGCACCGCTCGGTGAACTGGAAAGTGGTCGGACTGCTGGGCTCGGGAAGCATCCCCATGGCCTTGGCGACCATCTTCGTACTCAAGCAGGTGGAGTCCAAGGCCGCCATCACCGGCGTGATCACCCACTCCCTGGGCGTGGCGCTGATTCTGACCGCCCTGGCACTGGCATTCCGCAACCGGCTGATGAAGGCAAGTCTGGAAAGCGACTCCCACCACGCCGGCCGTTTCGACCGCTGGCAGGTTCCGGCGACGATTTTGACCGGCATGATTCTCGGCGTGCTGGTGACGCTCTCCTCCATCGGCGCCGGGGCGCTCGGCACGGTGGCGCTGGTTTTCCTCTACCCGCGCATGCCCACCGTGAGCATCGTCGGCACCGACCTCGCCCACGCCATCCCCTTGACCGCCGTGGCGGGACTGGGACATCTGCACATGGGGAATGTGGACGGACAACTGCTTCTCAGCCTTCTGATCGGCTCCCTCCCCGGCATCTGGCTGGGCAGCCACCTCAGCGCCCGGGTGCCGGAATACGTATTAAGGCCGGCCTTGGCGTCGATGCTGCTGTTGATCGGCGTCAAGTTTGTCTGGTAGGGTGGGTTAGGCGTCCTCGCCGTAACCAACGCATCGGCATCGAACGATGCGTTTCGTAAACCCGCGACAACAATCGGCATCAAGGGAAAATTTGCCCATCGTTTATGATTGGCGCCACGCGCGGAATCTGGTCCGGATAAGGCAACCCGGTCGCCGGGTCGATCAGCACGGGCGGCCTCGGTGCCACACCGCCACCCAGTTTCACCGCGCTCGCGGGCAGCGAAGTTCCGGCGGCGTTGCGCACGTCCAGGGTCATGCGGTAATTGCCTCCGTTGCATGCGCCATTATTATAAGGCTATGTCTGCGTTAAACGTTGAAATGGATTTTTTGTCCAATGAGATAAACGCATCCAACCCAGGAGGGCGTCCTCATGAAAACCTCCGACTTCAAGATTTGGTTCGACCGGTTGTCGCAGCTTAGCCGTGGCCAAC
>DATDOO010000040.1:0-14447 GCA_035293245.1 Methylococcaceae bacterium | reverse complement strand
GAGCGCGACGCCGACGGCGCGGTGGATGGCGGCGAACCGCTCCATGGGGGGTTTCGCGCACGCGGCGAATCCCGTGTCGCTGTCGCGACAAAACGCGCTCAACGTGTTCAGAAAGCCTTGGCCCGCATCATGGGCATGATGCAGCCAGACGCGAAACGTTTCGTGGCGCACATCGGCCATGGCGCCCACATCCCGGATGCGGCTGTCCCGCGTGGCGCTGTATTCGAAACGATAGTGCAGCCCGCCGATCAGCAGCGCGGGCCCCAGGAAGCACGCCAGGAGAACGGCGGTCCAGTGCGTTTTGATCGATCTAAGCGGCGGCTTTGCAAGCATGGCGGTGCATCCGGTGCGGTACCCAGGAAAAACACGATATCGACGTCCCCCCGGCTCAGCCATTGTACGCAGGTACTATTTTGCCCGCGGGCCGAGTCACGCCGGGTTCCGGGGACGCCGGGCCGGCGGTCAGGAAGACTCGCGCCGCTCTCCCGGCTGCCGGCCGGAAAGCGAATAGGCGAAAGCGATGACTTCCGCCACCGCCACATAGAGTTCGCGCGGGATTTCGTCGCCGAGGGGCACCTTGGCCAGCAGCTTGACCAGTTCCGGCTCCTCGCGCAGGGGAATTTGGTGTTCGCGGGCCTTGGCGACGATCTGCGCGGCGATCTCGCCCTTGCCCTTGGCGGTGACGAGCGGCGCGCCCGCGCCGTCATAGCGCAGGGCGACCGCGATATTCGGCGTTTTGTCTCCGTCCTCGGGCTCGCTCACACCCGTTCGTCCAGCAGCCGTGGCCGCACCTGGGCGGAAATCGTTTCGGGCGGCGTGCCTACGGCGGCGTCCAACTGGCCCGTCTTGAGCCCGGCAGCGCGCAGGCGGAAGTCGAGGATATCCAGATGCTGGCGCACCAATTCCGCCGTGGCGGGCGCATCGCTCCAGAACACCCCGGACACCTCGCCCCGGTACAGCGTCAGCCGGCTGTGCAGCGTGCCGAGACCGGGAGGCTTCAATTCCAGCGTCACCGCCCAGGGAAGACTTGCATCGCCCTCGCCACCGCCCTGGCGGCCGCCGTCGCGGGAGATTTGCAGGCTGGCCGTCTCGGCGCGTCCCTGGTTCTGGAACGGCAGATCCAGACGCCAGTTCTGCGTGGTCGAGTCCGGCTGGGGTGCGGACGCGAGTTGGTCGAGCACGATTTTGGCCAGCGCGCTTTCGGTCCTGTTGAGCAACTCCTTGAGTTCGCTTTCCCGCGGCGGGAGAGCGGCAAGCGGAGCGGACTCCGGCGCCGTCGAACGGGCCGCGGGGTGCGGATGGGGCGAGGCGCCGCGCGCCGCTTCGTCGGCCGTTTCCTCCGTCGTCGGGGATGCCGCGGGCGGAGGCTGCGCAAGCTCGCCCTTCGGCACGGTCTGGTTGTCCGGCGTCGCCGCGCCCCCGGCGGAGGGGAGCGGGGCTTGAGGCGTCGTCGGCAAGGGCGTTTCTTCCGCCGGAACCGGTGTCCCGCCGGGCAAGGGCGAGGCCAACACCTCGGGCGCCGTCTTCGCGGGACTGGACTGGGACGCCGAAATGCCCGGGTTTGCCGGAGAAGACGAAGCTGGAGAAGGGCGAGGGAAAACCACCACGGCGTCGGCGGCATCCTCCGGGGGCGGTGCGCTTCCCTCCGAGCTGGACAAACGGGCGCCGAGGTTGTCCGCCAATTTCAGCAAGCGCGCCTTCATGTCCTGGCCCAGCGACGGCGCGGCGCCGCTCCCGGTTGCGGAAGCTTGCGCCTGTCGGGCCAGCTTCGCTTCCAGAAACAGCCCGGAATCCTGGATGGCCTGTTTGAGCCCTTCCGGCGTGGACAGCGCGCCCTTGTCCGGCATGGCGCCCAGCACATTGCGCAACGCGTCGCGCAAGGCGGGGGGCAGGTGCGCGTCGCTCGCGTCCGGATGCTGCGCGACGAAACGGCTCAACCGCTCCATGACGCCTTGCAGGTCTTCCTGGCGGGGCAAAAACCGACGCAAGGCCTGGCCGACCACTTCCTGATGTTCGTCCACGGGCGGCGGCAACACGCGCAACTGCGGCGGAGGGCCGGTGTCGACCACTTCCAGCCGCAGCGACTGACCCGGCTCGAGTTCCGTCACCGACATGGCCCGGAGCATCGTCCCCTGGTTCCGCACGCCCGGCTGGTATACCTCCAGGAGGTATTGGCCGGCGCCCTGCCGCTCCACCACGGTGGCGGAAAACTGCCGCCCCAGTTGCAGCAAGGTCTGCACCGCCGCCGTCGCCGCCGCCCGCTCGGGCGTGGCGGAGCGGGAGAGCAACTGGGGAAGCAGATTATTGCCGGGGAAGCGCAGTTCCATGGCCGTTTCCGCCCGTCAACGCCGGGGCGCGGCGGTCATTTGACGCCGGCCAGATGAATGTCCGCCTGTCCCAGCAGTTCGTCGACCTGCGCCGACTTGCTTTCGATCAACTGCTCCAGGGCGTCGTACCAGTACCCCGCCGCGGCCAGGTCCGCCGCATCGGTCAACGGGGCGGCCGGCGTTTCCCGGCGGATGGTGGCGCTGGCGAACTGGTCGCCGGAGCGCTGTTCGGCGTCGGCGACCAGCGCCACGGCCCAGCGGTATTCTTGGCCCGGCTTCAGTTCCACGCCGAGTTCGGCAAGGCGGATGGCCTGGATGCCGGGCGCTGCGACGGGGCCGAGCTTCTTTTCCACCACCGGCTCGGTCTCGCTCTCCAGGCTCAGGGAAACTTCCACGCTGCGCGACGAAGGACCGGAGACATACCAGTACAGGGTCGGCGCGGCGCGGGCGGTCAAGGCGGTCTGGTCGGGGGCCAGCACCTGGATCTTGACCGACTCGCCCGAGATGCCGCGCGTGCCGCCGCCGATTCGGGTAGCCGGCGCGCCCATCATGGGGGGCTTGAAGAAAATCGGCTTGTCCGCCAGGGCGGGAAACGCCGGCAGCAGTGCGGCGAACAGGATGACCAAGCGACGGAAAAAAACGGTATTCATGGTGATGGTCCTTGTTTTGAGTGAGAAGCGAGTCGATCGAGCACCCGGTAAATCTTCAGTGCATTTTGTTTGCCTTTCAACTGGCAGGAACCGACTTCTTCCGTGACGTAATGCTCACGGACGTGGCGCCAGGTCGTCTCCCCGACCAGGATGCGGCAGGGATGCTCGGCGTCGGGCGGCGCGAGGCTCTTGTCGAAACTTTCCAGGCGCGAGGCGGTGTTCACCGTGTCGCCGATGACCGTGTACTCCATGCGCTGCTTGCCGCCGAAGGTTCCGGCCACCAGCGGGCCGGTGTGGATGCCGACGCGCATGCCCACGGTCGGCAGGCCTTCTTCCCGCCAGATGCGGTTCATTTCCTTCAGCTTCTCGCCCATGCGCAGCGCGCTCTCCACGGCGCTGGCGGCATCGGCGGCGATGCCCGCCGCGTCGTAGCGCCTCACCGGTGCGCCGAACACCGCCATGATGGCGTCGCCGATGTATTTGTTGATCATCCCACCTTCGGCGATGACGATGTTGCTCATTTCATCCATGTAGCGGTTCAGCCAGTTCATGAGCGTCAAGGGCTCCATGCTCTCGGCGACCGAGGTGAAGTTGGCCAGGTCGGTGAACAGCACGGTGGCGGTCAACTGGTCGGGACGCACGCTGCCTTTGTTGAAGAATTCGTCGCGGGTTTCCCACAAAGCCGTGACCACCTGCGGGGAAACGTGCCGCTCGAACAGGTTCAGCAATTGGCGCCGTTCGGCCCGCTCCTGGCTGGAAAACCACACCACACCCGCCGCCAGCGCGCCCAGCCAGCCCAGGACCGGCGGAACCAGCGGAATCCACCAGCCCTGGCGGAACGCCGTCCAGGCGACCAAAGTCAGCAGCGCCGGACCGCCCAGACCCAGCAATCCCAGCCGCACGATGCCGACGCGCCACAAACTTGCCAGACCGCCCGCCAGACACCACAGCAGCAGCCAGGCGTATTCGCCTCCCCCCGGCCAGCCGCGCATCACCGGATGGCCGCGCAGCGCCACGTCCAGGAGTTGGGCGATGACGTGGCCGTGCTGCTCCACGCCGTAGCGCCGCACCCCGCCCGGCAGCAGGCGGTAATCCCCGAGGCTCGGCGCCATGGCGCCGATCAGCGCCACGCGATCCCTCACCAGTTCCGCATCGACCTTGCCGTCCAGCAGTTCCGACAAGGTAAACGTCGCAAAAGAGCGGTCGAGATAAGGATAGTCCAGCAGGAGCTGGTAGCCGCCGGCGTCGATGCCCGCGTAGCCGCCGCTGTCGGGGCGCAAGGGGCGGAAACTGGCCCCGTTGAGCTTCAGGAATCCCTCCTCGTCCCCCTCGGGCTGGATGTCGTCCCGCGCCAGGTAATGCAGCGCAAGCAACAGGGGAAACGAGTAATGCGTCGCGCCGTTCTCGTCCAGGAACAGCAGGCCGCGCCGGGAAATACCGTCCGGATCGTCCACCATGTCGTTGAAACCCGCCTGGCCGCCGCCTTCCAGCACCGCGGGAGGCGGGATATGCTCGCGCTCCTCGTTGCCGACGAAAAAAATCCAGATCAGGCTCGGGTTGGCACGCAACACCTCGTTCAGCCGCTCGGTGCCGGGTGCGACCGGCACGTCGCGGTACTTGTCCACCCCCACCACGCGCGCGCCCAGTGCCAGCAGTTTTTCCAGCGCTGCGGCGAGCACGGCGTCGGGCAGGGGATGCCCATAGCGGCGGATGTCCGGCTCGGTTTCGCCGATCAGGACAATCGGCGGTTCCGCCCGCTCTCCTGTCCGCCAGGACAACACAGAGTCATAGGCGCGCAGTTCCAGGGCCTGCAGGCCGCCCAGCATCCGCAACGGCGCCAGGACGCTCCACACCGCCAGACCGAGCAACAACGCGACGACAATGGGCTGGCGCAGCCATTTCACAACCAGTTTCCGATCATCAGGAACGGCGCCCAATAACTGGCGTGGCGATAACGGGGATCGTTCAGCAACTTGCGCTGGGCTTGGCGCAACGCTTCCGCCTTGGAAACGGGGTTTTTCAGATTTTCGTAGAACTGCGTCACCAGATCGGAAGAAGCCTGGTCGTTGATGAACCACAGCGAGGCCAAAGCGCTTCTGGCGCCGGCCTTGATGGCAACCCCCGCCAGCCCCAGGGCGGCCCGGTCGTCCCCGGCGGCCGTCTGGCAGGCGCTGAGCGTCAGGAGTTCCACCGGCTTGTCGCGGAACTTCCCGGCGCCGATGTAGCGCTCCAGCACGTCCATGGTCATCTTGTCGTCGTAGGTCAGCAGGAAGGTCTTTTTCGGATCCTGATCGAACTGCCCGTGGGAGGCGATGTGTATGATGCGGTAAGGATTGTTCTCCATTGCCTGCCCGACCGCGCCCAGACGGAATTGATCGTTTTTCAGCACCGTGCCGCCCTGGCCGGCCTGAATGGCGCTCAGTTCCTGCTCGACGTTGGGCAGGGCGGGAAAGTCCTGCACCGCCTCGGTGAGGCCGTTGAGCAGCACCTCCAGATGTTCGCGCGGCAGCGGCTGCGGGTCGGTCAGGGACAGCCCCGGGGTGGTGGCGACGGCGAACCGCTCCACCAGGTACTGTTTGCCGTCGTGCAGCGCCGCGAACGGGATGGTGCGCAGGGCGCCGTCCGGCACGATCACCAGCGTGTCGACGCCGCGGCGCTGCAGTTCCTCCAGCAACGGGGCCATCAGCCATTCATGCAACTGCTTGGCGGGCTTGAGGTATTGGAAGGTGGTGCGCTTTTCCAGCTTGTGGCGGAAGTCGCGGATTTCCGCATTCACGCGTTCGCTGCCCACCGGCACGACGAATTGCCGCAGGCCATCGGAGAATCCCGCGAGGATTTCCGTGCGATCCGGCAAGAGGATCGGATAGAGCACGGCCGTCTTTGCCGCCACCTGTTCCAGGCCTTGGGACTTTTCCTTGAAGCGGGCGACGCAGCGATCCTGGAAATAATCCTGCAATTCGGCGGCCTTGAATTGCTCGAGGGTCGCGCGGGCTTCCCGCAGCAGGGCTTCGGCGGCTTTGGGGTCGGAGAGGGCGCGGGCCTTTTTCAACAACAGGTCGGACAAGCCGAAGAACAGCGGGCTGACCTTCTCGCGGAAAAACTGCCCCGGCGCCAGGTCCTGGCGTACCTGCTGCAGATTGAACACGGCGCGCCGGTAGGCGGCCAGCGCCTCGTCGTCGCGCTGCTGCGCCTGATGCAACCGGGCGGCCTGCCACTCCCACAAATACAGGCTTTCCAGGGCGTTGGCGCGTTGCGCCGCGTCCGCGGCTTGCGCCGTCAGACGTTCGGCCTCGGCGAAACGGCCCTGGGTTTCCTGTGCGCTGCCCTGGTAGCCTAGTGCATAGGACAACAACCGGTCATCCTTGAAGCGCGCGCTGGATTCCTCCGCTTGGCGCAACAATGGGTCGACCTGGGCGCTGCCCAAGGAAAGCTGCGTCTGGGCGATGCGGGCCAAGCGCAGCAAGAGGAAATTGCGCCGCGCCGAATCCGGCAGTTCCCGCACCTTGGCCGCCGCGGCCGTCCACAACTCCCGCGCCGCGGGCTTGTCTTCCGTCATCTGCAGGCGCATGACGGTCAGGCTCGCCGCCAGCACGGCATCGTTCGCCCGCTCCGCCAGCGACTCGGCTTCGGCGTAATGGGCCAGAGCCCGCTCGGGATGGGATTCCAGCCGATCGAGCAGCCCCAGTCCCGCCTCCGCCTGGGCCAGTTCGTTCCACAATGCCAATTCCCGCGCCCGGCTTCCCGCCCCAACCAGGGTTTGCCGCGCGCCGGCGGTCCTGGAAACAGCAATTTGCGCCAGACCCAGTTCCACGGCGGCCAGAACGCGTTTGCGGGCATCGCCGACGGATTCTGCCTGACTCACGGCGGTTTCCGCCGCTTGCAGGGCGCGACGGCCGTTGCCGGCTTCCCGGAAGGCGCGGCTTTGCCGCAACGCCAGTTCAAAAGTTTCGGCAGGAGTCGCGGGCTGGAATGTATCCCATTCGGCCAGCGCCCCGGCCACATCGCCCCGCGCAAACCGGCCATCCCCGGCGCTTACCGCCCCAGGCGGCGCGACGGGAGACGCCAGGGTGGGGTTTGGCGCGCAGCCCTGAGTCAGGAAAGGCAACACACCCAACAGGACAAAAACCAATCCTGATTGGGCCATTTTCCATAGCGATCGAGACGATTCGTAGGGCTTCATTTTGCTTTACCTGGACTTCGCGGCCATTGGCCGGGGGAAAAATTGAAGAAATATGTATTCCTGCCAGAATACACGGGCTAAAACAAAAAAATGAAGCGGGCACCTCCCGGTATGAATGTCACCTCCAATACGGAAACAGGACTTCCGGACAGAGAAACACCCCTCGGACAGAAAGAAAGGCGCAGAACGCCCGAATCGCGCGCCATCCGGCGCAATCGCTGCATTCTCCTCCTGATCTCCTCGGGACTGCTCGGCCCATCCCCCGTTCCGGCCGCGCCGTTCACCGGGGCAGTCGGAACCATGGAACGGCCTTCCCAGCGCCTGCGGGAAAAACCCGTGCTTCCACGAGGGGAGGAAGAGCAGCCGGTCATCGCCGCCCCGCCCGTCCCCGAAGCGGCACCGCCGGCCCGCGACGCCGGCCCGCCCATCCTGCACCTCAAGCGGGTCAAACTGGAAGGCAACACCGTCTTCAGCAACGAGGAGCTTGCCGCCATCACCGGCCGCTACGAGGGCAAGGACGTGAGCGCCGACGACCTGCGCCAGTTGCGCCAGGACCTGACCCTGCACTACATCCAGCACGGCTACATCAATTCCGGCGCGGTGCTGCCCGAGCAGTCGGTGCAGGACGGCGAACTGCGGATCAAGATCGTCGAAGGCCGTCTGACCGACGTGCAGATCGAGGGACTCGATCACCTGCGCGAGTTTTATCTCCGTCCGCGCATTGCGCGCGACGCCCAGGAAAAGCCCCTCAACGTCAAAGAACTGCAGGAAAACCTGCAACTGTTGCAACAGAGCCAACTCATCAAGCGCATCAACGCGGAACTGGCGCCGGGCCTGAAGCCAGGCGAGGCGATTCTGCGCGCCCGCGTCGAGGAAGCCCGCCCCTATTTCCTCACCCTGGGCTACAACAACGATGGCGTGCCGTCCGTGGGCGCGGAAGGCTTCGAGGTATGGGCCGGCCACCGCAACCTGTTCGGCGTCGGCGACCAGTTCGACGGCAACTTCAACCTGACCGAGGGCCAGGAACAGTACGAATTCGACTACGCCCTGCCCTTCACCCCTTGGGACACGGCGCTCAAGCTGCGCTACCAGCACAGCGAGGCCCACGTGGTGGAAGAACCCTTCGACCAGTTGAACATCTTCAACCAGTCGGAAACTTTCGGCGTCGGCGTCTTCCAACCGGTGTGGAAAAGCCTGGAGAACACCGTCACCCTCGGCGTGATAGCGGAGCGCCGCCACAGCAAGGCGTTCCTGCTCGACGAACCGTTTCCCTTCTCGCGCGGCGCGGACGACCAGGGCGTGAGCAACGTGAGCGTGCTGCGCTTCGGCCAGGACTGGCTCAACCGCACGGAAAACCGGGTCATCGCCCTGCGTTCCGTGGCCAACTGGGGCGTGGACGTGCTGGACGCCACCGTCCACGAAGGCGGGGACTTCGTGCCCGACGGACGCTATTTCTTCTGGCTGGGGCAGGCCCAGTGGATCCAGCGCCTGTGGGACACGGGCATCGAAATGCACCTGACCGGCAACGTGCAGCTCACCGGCGACCAACTCCTGTCCCTGGAACAGTACGCCCTGGGCGGCATGTACAGCGTGCGCGGCTACCGCAAGAACCAGGTGGTGCGCGACAGCGGCTACGCCACCTCCCTGGAGTTCCGCATCCCCATCCTCAAGAGCCAGATGGGCGAGGGCGTCATGCACTTCACGCCGTTCTTCGATTTCGGCGGAGCGTGGAACGTGAATTTCCCGACGGACCACCCCCACACCCTGGCTAGCGCCGGGCTGGGCCTGCACTTCGATCCGGCCAGGGCCTGGCACGTGGAGTTCTACTGGGCGCGTCCCATCGTCAAGGTCGAGAACAACGGCCACGACCTGCAGGACTCCGGCGTGCACTTCGCGGTGAATTTTTCTCCGTTCTGAAATGGGACGGATCAAACGAGGAGACGCCATGAACACGCTCCACACCCGCTCGAAACTCCGGCTCCCTGCCTGTCGCGTGTTCATTACGTCAATTCTCGCGGCGTATACAGCACCAACTTTTGCTGTGGACAACGTGACCAGCAGTGGCCTGGGTACAGTGGTTGGAGTCGTCGCGCCAAACCCTGGCACCAATAATCTCGTAACGGGTGCGGCGATCAGCAAGGACTATGCAATATCCGGCGGGACATTGAGAACATCGAACCTGTTTCACAGTTTCGGCGAGTTTTCGCTCAGTCCTGACGAAAGCGCCACATTTGGGCCCACAACTGCGAGCAATATCATTGGGCGTGTCACGGGTGGATCGGAATCGATTATCAACGGCCAGATCAATTCTGCATCCCCCGCCAATTTGTATCTGATCAATCCGGCAGGAATGGTATTCGGCGCCAGTGCGTCCTTGAATGTCGATGGTGTTTTCCACGCCACCACGGCGGATTACTTGAAAATGGGAGACGACAGCGAATTTCACGCCGCCCCCCAAGCCGGCGAAGTCTTGAGCAGCGCCGCCCCCCAGGCGTTCGGCTTCCTGGCTCCCAGCGCGGAAATTCGCGTGGAGGGCAGCCGAATTGTCGGCACCTCGGCCAACCAGGGCATTCAACTGGCCGCTGGAAACATTACGATCGAAAACGCCTCCATTGAGCTCCCCGGCGGCGACATTTCACTCCGCGCCATGAACGAAGCCGGCGAAATTGCGGTCATTCCGAATCCCGATAGCGACACATCCCCTGCTTCGGGCACCGTCACGATCACCAACAGCACCCTGAAGGGGCCCGAAGCGGGGCCGCCCATCGGGCGGGTTTACCTTTCGGGCGACCAGGTCAATCTGAGTGGCAGCAACATCCTGGCCGCGGCGGACAACGCGGCGTCCGGCGGCAACGTCTGGGTCAAGTCCAATGCGCTGGACCTGAACAGCTCCAGCATCTTCAGCACCACCAAGGGAAGCGCCCAAGGCGGCAGCATCGATGTCGATACCGGGCAGCTTTTGCTGCGCAACGGCGGCTATCTGGACGCGAGCACGCTCGGCTCCGGCGATGCGGGAAACATATCGATAGCGGCCGATGAATCCATAACCTTGACTGGAAGCAGGGAAGTCGGCAATCAGAGGGTTGCAAGCTCCATCCGGTCAACAACCGGCTCGTCGGGAAAAGCGGGAGGGATCACACTGGAAACCCAGAGCGTGAATATAACGAACGGAGGAGAAATTATCGGCTGGACGAAAGGTTCCGGCGAGGGCGGCACCGTAGAGATTTTTGCGGACACGTTATCCATGGACAACGGCTCTATTTTCGTTTCCTCGTATGACCAGGGGAACGGCGGCAATTTATGGGTCGAGCTGGAAAAATCACTGGTCCTTACCAACAATTCCGCCCTTGATGCCAACACGAGTGGAAGTGGGCTGGGGGGTTCCATAGAAATCTTTGCCGGACAGTCCATTCTCGTCGATCACAGCGTTATCCAAAACATGTCGCGCAGCTTGGCCGACTCCCCGCCCGCGACTGGCGACGCGGGAATTATGACTTTCTCCACCCCCAATCTCGTTCTGCGCAATGGGGGAATTATCAACGCAGGAACCACGGGTTTCGGCGATGGCGGCGGGATTACGGTTGATGCCGACAATGTCGTTCTGCGCAGCGGGGGGGTTATCACCGCCGGAACCACGGGCTTCGGCAATGGCGGCATCATTGATGTTCATGCCGATACCGTGCTGGTGACAGGATCGGGTAATGCCGTACCCTCCGGGATTATCGGGACCACAACATCTTCCGGGGACGCCGCACTTGTTTCCATTGGAGCCAGGGAAATTCTCATTGCCGATGGCGGAATCGTTTCCAGTTCGACGAACGGCACGGGGGAAGCGGGAGACGTCCACGTCAGCGCGGATCGTCTCACCATCGACAATGCCGTCCTCCGCAACAGCAGCAATGCAAATGCCTCCGGGGGCACGGGAACCATCCATCTCCACGTGGACGACCTTGTCGTGCGGAACAGGGGAATTATCGCCAGCGAAATGCTCGGCGAAAATCCTGCCTGGACCGATCCAGCCAACGATGCAGGCTGGTCGGGGGGTACTGTCAAGGGCGTTATCGGTAACCTGCTACTGGATAACGGCACGATTTCCACCACCAACAAATCCATGACCTCAAAAGGCGGAGGTGAGATCGATCTTCGCCTGGGTCAGGCCACCCTGCAAAACGGCGGTGCGATATTGAGCGAAACCTGGAGCAATGCGCTCGGCGGCGACATTCACCTGAGCGACATGAACGTGGAATCGGGCATCGCCCCGGCGGCTTCAATCTCCCTGTCGGGACAAAGCCGGATTTCCGCCAGCGCACGGGGCAATGTCACGGGAAATGGCGGCAGCGTCACCCTGTTCGCCAACCTCCTGACCCTGGACGACGGGTCCGGCATCGGCGCCACCAGCGAAAGCGCCTCCGACGCCGGTTCGGTCACCGTCAACGGCACCCAATGGAAAGGGGAGGAAGTCAACCTGCTGGGCAACAGCCGCATCACCGTGGCATCCGCTCTGGGCAACGCCGGCGACATCAATATTTACGCAAACAAGTGGCTGTACATGCGCGACAGCCAGATCACCACCTCCGCCGCAGGAGGCCAGGGTAACGGCGGCAACATCCTCATCGATCCCCAGTTCGTCATCCTCAACAACAGCCAGATCATCGCCAACGCCATGCAAGGCCAGGGCGGCAACATCACCATCATCACCCAGTTCCTCCTGCAGAGCACCAACAGCAGCATTTCCGCCTCTTCTCAGTTCGGATTGCAGGGCACCGTGTCCATCCAGTCCGCCCAGTCCAACATCGCCGGCAGCATTTCCGTCCTGCCCGGCGTGTTCATGGACGCCTCCGGCCTGATCCAGGAAGGCTGCGGCCGCAGCGGGCAGAGCAGCAGCACCTTCACGTCCTCTGCCATGCAGGGCGTGGTGCTGAGCAGTCCGGACAACGCCCTGGACTACGTGCCGGCTTCGCTGGAGGGGTGCTCCCTCTCGCTGTGAGTGAGGAAATTTGCCTCATGTCGACCAGAACGGCTCAATCGCGGGAAGGCTGTGTCATGAATAGAGGTGCCGCCCGGCGGAAACACGCGTTTCCGCCGGGTTGCGGCTTGGCTGTATTGGTCCTGGCGGCACTGGCCGCGCCAGCAGGGGCCGACGTCACTTCAAGCGGTTTGAACACGGTCATAACCCTCCGGGGTTCGGATTACGACATCACCGGCGGCACACCCAGAGGTAGCAATCTGTTCCACAGTTTCGGCAATTTTTCGATTGCTCATCCGGAAAGCGCGACGTTCAACTCGATGGGCTATACAAACATCATCGGGCGTGTCACGGGCGGGAACGTTTCCAACATCGACGGCACCATCAATTCCGCAAGCTCCGCGAACCTGTACCTCGTCAATCCGGCCGGGATGGTGTTCGGACCCAACGCCGAACTCCACGTCAACGGTTCGTTTCACGCCAGCACGGCGGATTATGTGGCTTTCCAGAACGGTGAGCGGTTTTACGCGGACACCAACAACGCAAATACCGTCCTGAGCACGGCTCCCCCCGCCAGCTTTGGTTTTCTGAGCGAGTCCGCCGCTCCCATCCGCTTTGATGGTGCCCGGCTTGGTGTCTCGAATGGCAATGGACTGCACTTTTCCGCCGGCGACATCACGATCGCGAACGATGCGGAATTGAGCGCGGAAGGCGGGGGAAAAATCGAACTGGATGCCCAAGGCACGTTGACCCTCACAACCTCCAGCGGCAGCGGTTCGCGCGTCACCACCTCGCCCGCGGATTTGGCCGGTGCGCAAGCCGGCGATATCGAAATACGTGCTCGGGACGTCGTTCTGGAGAACGGCGGGCAAATCCTCGCGACCACGTCCGGCGCGGGCGATGCGGGAAACATTTTCATCACGGCCGACGGCACCGTTCACGTGGGCGGTGAATCGCCCGATGGACTGGAATACAGCAGGATTTCCAGTTCGGCTGAATTTGCTTCCGGCGGTGACGGGGGAAACATCACCATTCAGGCCCGCGAGGTCGTGGTGAAAGATGGGGGACAAATCCAGGCGGATACGGAGGGCGACGGCTATGCGGGAGACATTTCCATCACGGCCGCTCACGACGTGCTCTTGGAGAACGCCGCAATCAGTACGTCTTCCAACGGTCGGGGGCCATATTCCTGGCCGTGGGCGCCGGTCCCTGTCATGGCCGAGGGTGATGCGGGAGACATTTCCATCACGGCCGGCAACCGGGTTCGTGTCGATAATGGATATATCGGCAGCGTATCCGGATTCTATTCCTGGGGTGCTCCGGGAATCATCACCGTAAATGCCCGGGATGTGGCCGTGGAGAACGGGGGACGCATCTCGGCCAACTCTTACAATTGGAGTAACGGGGGAATTATTTCCATTGCCGCTGCCGATGCGGTTCGCGTCAGCGGCGCCGCACCCGACGGGTTTAACCCGAGCGAGATTAGCGTTTCGGTGGGTACGTTCTTCCTGGGACAGGACCAGGGGGATGCGGGTGGGATCACCATTCGCGCCCGGGACGTGGCGGTTGCGGACGGGGGACGCATTACCGCCTTCGCCGGAGGTAACGCCACCGGGGGAGACATTTCCATCACAGCCGACACGGTTCGCATCGGCGGCGTATCGCCGGACGGACAATACCTCAGCATGATCGACAGTTCAGTGTGGTCGAGCGATTGGGACAGCGAAGGGGACGGAGGCAGTATCACCATCCAGGCCCGCGACGTGGCGGTAAAGGAAGGAGTTATTTCGGCGGGCACTTGGGGAGGGGGAGGTAACGCGGGAGACATTTCCATTTACGGAATAAACGGACTCCTGGCTGAAAAAATCACGCTCCATCACAACGGAGAAATCCGCAGTTCCGCCGGGGGCGATGCGCTGGGGAACGGCGGCAATATCACTCTGTTCACGCGGCTTCTGAACCTCGACGAAGACTCCAGCATTACCGCCACCAACGAAGGCTTCGGCGACGCCGGTTCCATCACCATCAACAGCCCCCTGGCGAAAGGCGAGGAAGTCAATTTGTCGGGAAACAGCCGGATCAGCGTGGCATCCGCTTTCGGCAACGCCGGCAACATCAGCGTCTTCACCAATAAATGGCTGTATATGCTCGACAGCCTGATCACCACCTCCGCCGCGGGTGGCCTGGGCAACGGCGGCAACATCCTCATCGACCCCCAGTTCGTCATCCTCAACAACAGCCAGATCATCGCCAACGCCTTGCAAGGCCAGGGCGGCAACATCACCATCATCACCCAGTTCCTCCTGCAGAGCACCAACAGCAGC
>DATDOO010000039.1:0-3676 GCA_035293245.1 Methylococcaceae bacterium | reverse complement strand
ATCAGCGGCGACACCGTGGCGGAGAAAAAGCCCCACCCCCTGCCCATGCTGGAGGCCGCGCGGCGGGCCGGTTGCGAGGCCGCCGCCTGCGTCTATGTGGGCGATGCCGGGCGCGACATCGAAGCCGGCCAGCGAGCCGGCATGCGCACCGTGGCAGCGCTGTACGGCTACCTGACCGATGGCGACGACCCGCGCACTTGGGGCGCGGACGACCTCATTGACGCGCCGCGCGATCTGTTTCCCTGGCTGGAAAAGCACGCGGCGTGGAATTGAAGGACATCGCCATGGACCAACAGGTCATTCTCATCACCGGCGCGGGCGGCGCGCTCGGAGCGGCCGCGGCGGAACATTGCGCCGGCCTGGGCGCGCGACTGGTGCTGTTGGGCCGCACGCAAAACAAACTGGAAGCGGTGTACGACCGCATTGCCGCGCGCGGGCAACCGCTGCCGTTTCTCTGTCCTCTGGACTTCGCCACTGCAGACGCCACAACCTTCGAACGTCTCGCCGCGTCCATCACCCAGGAGTTCGGCACGCTGCACGGCCTGCTGCACGCGGCGGCGGAACGCGGCACACCGGGACCGGTCGCCGACATCGAACCCAGTGAATGGGAGCGGGTGCTACGCGTCGACCTGAGCGCCCCGTTCCTGCTCACCCGCGCCTTGCTGCCACTGCTAAGCGCGCACGACGGCTCGATACTGTTCGTCACCGACCGGACCGGCGGCAGCCCGGCTTTCCGCGGCGCGTATGGGGTCGCCAAACAGGGCGTCGAAAATTTGGCGAAAACTCTCGCTGCCGAGTGGGCCTCGTCCCACCGGTTGCGCGTCAATATTTTGTCGCCGCAACCGTTCCTTTCACCGCTGCGCCGCCGCGCCTATCCGGCTGAACATCCGGAACACTTGGCGAGGGCGGAGGAATTCGCGCCGTCGATCGGCAACATCCTCAGCCCCGCCTGCCGCGCCAACGGTGAGATTTTCCCTTCTTCCGCAACGACTTGAGCGACGATGTACGGACAAGCACCGGTTTATTTGGAACGCGACGTGAATGTGGTCTATGTGCCGGACGGTACGCCCGGCGTCCTACCCAAGGGTGAAATGGTCATGCTCTACCAGTCGCTGGGCGGCAGCTACACCGTCACCACCAGCCAGGGACGCATGGCGCGCATCGCTTCCTACGACGCCGACGCCATCGGCCTGGAAGCGCCCCCGCCCCTGCCGCTCCTGGAAGGCACGGACGCGGAAAGCGTGGAAAAGAACGTCTGGGAAGTGCTGAAAACCATCTACGACCCGGAAATTCCCGTCAATATCGCCGAATTGGGCCTCGTTTATGCTTGCCGCGTCACGCCCACGGAAATCGGCAACGACGTCTACATCGCCATGACGCTCACCGCGCCGGCCTGCGGCATGGGCCCGGTCCTGCAGTACGACGTGGAGGAAGCGGTGCGGCGCCTGCCCGGCGTCAACCGCGTCAATGTGGAAGTGGTGTTCGACCCGCCGTGGTCGCGGGAGCGCATGTCCGAGGCGGCAAAACTGCAACTCGGGATGCTGTAATTCCGTCACCGGCCGGCAATTCCTTGCCGCCCATTGACCCTCCAACAGCACTACAAGCCTTGAGCGGCGGGACTTCCGGCCTCATGGCACAAGATTAGCTTTCCTGGTGGTAAACCACCGCCTTCACGCAAGGCATAAGGCAAGCAACCATGCGCAAGACCACCGGCAACGTCGTCGCCTTTCCCTGCGAGCACACCCGCCCCGTGTTTCCGCTCGTGGAGCACGGCGAGATCGCATTCGCACCGAGCGTAACTCCGGACCTGGCGAGCCTCTTACAGACCACGCTGATCACCGAGCGCCTGCTGGAACTGTTCGACCAGCACATCCGCAGGCTCATTCCCCACGACGGCTACGAATTCATCCACGCCCCCCTGGGAATCCACATCCACAGCGGCGACCAGGGCGAAGCGCGGCTGAGCCGGGCCATCGCTCTGGACGGCCAATCCATCGGCCTACTGACCCTGGTCCGCCAGCGGGAATTTACCCTGCAGGAACAGATGGCCTTGCAGCATCTGCTGCCGCAATTGGTCTATCCGCTACGTAATGCCTTGCTCTACCAGGAAGCCCTGCGCGCCGCCCGCACCGACGCGCTGACCGGCGTCGGCAACCGCGCCGGCCTGCAAATCCAGTTGCAGCGCGACTGGGATCTGGCGCGGCGCAACGGCACGCCGCTCTCGGTGATCGTGATCGACCTGGATCACTTCAAGAACATCAACGACACTTACGGCCACGACGGTGGCGACGGCGTGCTGCGCGCAGCGGCGGCCAGCCTGTCCAACACCGTGCGCGGCGGCGACATCGTGTTCCGTTTCGGCGGCGAGGAATTCGTCGCCCTGCTCAGCAACACGCCCATGGAAGGCGCCATGCGCCTGGCCGATCGCCTCCGCAAAGGCGTCGCCAAGACCGAATACCTGTCCGCGCACGGCCCGATCAAGGTCACCGCCAGCCTGGGCGTCGCCAGCCTCAGGCCGCGCGAAACTGCCGAACAGCTCCTGCGCCGCGCCGACGAAGCCCTCTACCGCGCCAAGGCGACGGGACGCAACCGCGTGGCGGCGGACGGCTGAAGCCGCTGCCCGCGAAACCCGCCCAACTCCCTCTCCAAACCACTCCCGGCAATTCGCGTGTGGGCGGTGGAACCTCCGATCGGCCGGTAAAACGGCTAGAACCTCACGACGGCGCAATTCAATTTAATTATAATTATTATCGTTTAAATCCGTCGCACCCCACAGCCAACGAACACCTGCATGACGACCGAAACCGAACCCACGGTTTTCATCGTGGACGACGACGAAAACATGCGCCACTCACTGAGCCGGCTGTGCAAATCCGTGGGGCTACCCGCGGAGAGTTACTCCGGTGCGCAACAATTTCTGCAAAACTGCGATCCCGAGCGGCACGGTTGCCTGGTGACGGATATGCGCATGCCCGGAATCAGCGGCCTGGATTTACTTCCGAAACTTCGCGCGCAAGGGATCACCTTGCCGGTCATCGTGATTACGGGCTACGGCGACGTGGCGTCGGCCGTGCGGGCCATGAAGAGCGGCGCCGTCGAATTCCTCGAAAAGCCCTTCAGCAATCAGGAATTGCTGGACTGCATCCATAAATGCATGGAACTGGACCTGCGCATCAAAAGCAAACTCCAGCGCCGCGCACAGATCACCGGACGGTTCGCCACCCTGACGGCGCGGGAGCGCGAAGTGATGAAAATGGTCGTGGACGGCAAAACAAACAAGTCGATTGCCATCGAACTTGCCATCAGCGGCAAAACCGTGGAAGCTCACCGCTTTCGCCTCATGGTCAAGATGCAGGCCAAAACCGTCGTCGACCTTACCCGCATGTATCTTGAACTGTGCGCGGACGAAAGCCGGGAAGATTCCGGCGAATATTCTTTTGTTTAGCTTTCGATCCAATCATCGGATCAATCACGCCCCTCAATTCCAGAGCAAAATAACTAGGGAATTAGACCCTTTTCTCCAGCCAGCCCATCTGGCTAAGGGAAAACCCTTAGCCAGCTCAGGTACATCCCCAATTTATTTTCTTGCTGTCCTTCGAGACAATCCGCCCACAGCAGCCGCATACCATTGACCGGAGGCAGGCTTGTATTGCATTGGGGGGGGGGGGAAACTGAA
>DATDOO010000038.1:0-3893 GCA_035293245.1 Methylococcaceae bacterium | reverse complement strand
GAGCGTGGCCCGCTGCTCTGGCGTCAGCACCAACGCCGCTCGCTTGGATTTCCTTGCCATGGTCATCGCCTTCAGGAGTTGAAAAGGAAGCATGGCAATTATCGCTTAATTAGTAACCGTATTGTTGGAACGAACTACTAGGGGCTAGGGGCGCCGCGGCACAATGACTCTGGTCCCTGGTCCCTGGTCCCTTTATTAAAACAACTCCACGTCGCCGGCGATTTTCGACGCTTTGAGGCGCATGCCGTATTCCTGTTCGCGCTGGATGAGGGTGTCGTTGTGCATCTGCTTGAGCAGTTTGACCAGAACCCGCCCGGTGTGGGGGAAAAAGTAGACCTTGCGGGGGTATATATGGAGCAGGTCTTCGGCCACCACGGGAATTCTCTCCTGTTTCAGGTAGTCGTGGACGAAACGGGCGTTACGCTCGCCGACGTTAGCCACGGTAAAGCCTTTCAGCACGTTGCCGCCGCCGAATACCTTGGCTTCCATGTTTTGCCGCTTCGCGCCCATTTTCAGCAACTGGTTGACGAGGATTTCCATGGCGTAGGTGCCGTAGCGCGCCGAGGCGTTTACCGGGTCGTGTCCGTCGGACATGGTGGGCAGCATGAAGTGGTTCATGCCGCCGACGCCGCTGGCGCGGTCGCGCACACAGGCGGACACGCAGGAGCCGAGGACGGTGACGACCAGCATGGGGCGCGCCGTGGCGTAATACTCGCCGGGGAGGATCTTGACGGCCTGGATGTCGAAGTTGCGGTCGTAGTAAAGATTGGGCGCAAGCGCTTCTTCGTAAAGATGGTCCACGAGATTCGTCCCGTTTATCCGGTGCCGACGGGGCGAGGGGGAAGACGGGTGCGCGCTTCCTGCGTCAGTTCGTAAACCGTCTTGCCGCGCAGTTTGAACAGGTCCGTCGCGTGGAAGAAGCTTTCCGAATGTCCGGCGAACAGCAGTCCGTGCGGTTCCAGCAGAGGGGCGAATTTCTCCAGGATTTTGCGCTGGGTGTCCTTGTCAAAATAAATCATGACGTTACGGCAGAAAATCGCATCGTATGGCCCGCGGATGTCCCAGCGTTCGTCCAGAAGGTTCAGGCGCTGGAAATGGATGAGTTCGCGCAGTTCGTGGCGGACCTTGGCATGGCCATCCCGGCGGCCGGTTCCTTTGAGGAAAAAGCGCTGCACAAGGGCCTCCGGCAGTTTTTCCAGTCTTTCCAGCGGGTAGACGCCCGCCTGCGCCGTTTGCAGCACATTGGTGTCGATGTCGGTCGCCAGGATGCGTGCCGGGGGGGTGAGGCTGCCGAAGGCGTCCGCCAGGGTCATGGCGATGGTGTAGGGTTCCTCACCCGTCGACGCTGCGCTGCACCAGATGCGCAACGGCCGCTTGCCGCCCAAGTTGCGGACATGCTCCGCCAAAATGGGGAAGTGATGCGCTTCGCGGAAGAAGGAAGTCAGGTTGGTGGTCAGCGAATTGACGAAAGCTTCCCACTCCTGGCCCCCAATGCGTTCGAGCAGCAGCAAGTAATCCTGGAACGAAGCCAGGCCGGTGGCCCGCAGCCGCCGCGCCAGACGGCTGTAGACCATCGGTTTCTTGTTGTCGCCCAGCTTGATGCCGGCGTGATCGTAAATCAGCGTGCGGATAGCGTCGAAATCCTTCTGGGTAAAGGAGAACTCGTGAGTTTCGGACGCTGTTTCCTGGTTCATTGGGACGAGGGGTTGGGGATTAGGGGGTAGGGCTGTAGGTTGGATTAGGCGTCCTCGCCGTAACCCAACGCTTCCAGCGGATATTGGGTTGTGCGGAGAACCGCTAACCCAACCTACGTATTCATCTCCTCAAAACTCCTTCCAGTCATCCCCTTCGTCCTCGAAAGGCAAGGAAGCCTTGCCGGGCTTTTTCTGCGCGGAGGACGCCGATTTTTTAGGCCGTTGCTCCGCCAGTCGCGGCGCGGCGCGGGAAGGTGCGTGCGCGACGTGTCGGGACGCGGCGAGCGCGCTGCCCGCCTGCTGCAAGCGGAACAGGCTGACCGCCTGGGCGAGATTCTGCGCCTGCTCCTCCAGGGACTCGGCGGCGGCGGCGGCTTCTTCCACCAGCGCGGCGTTCTGCTGGGTCACTTCGTCCATCTGGGTGATGGCGAGGTTGACCTGCTCGATACCCTGGCTTTGCTCGACCGACGCGGCGGTGATCTCGGACATGATGTCGGTCACGCGGCGGATCGAGCTGACGATTTCTTCCATGGTCTGGCCGGCCTGCGCGACCAGTTTGCTGCCGTCCTCAACCTTGCATACCGAGTCGCCGATCAGAGTCTTGATTTCCTTGGCGGCGGCCGCGGATCTTTGCGCCAAATTCCGCACTTCGCCCGCGACCACGGCGAAGCCGCGCCCTTGCTCGCCGGCGCGCGCCGCTTCCACGGCCGCATTGAGGGCGAGGATGTTGGTCTGGAAGGCGATGCCGTCGATGACGCTGATGATGTCTACGATCTTGCGCGAGGCGTCGTTGATGGCCGACATGGTGCCGACCACCTGGTCGACCACGGCGCCGCCCCGGACGGCGACTTCGGACGCGGCCACCGCCATCTGGTTGGCCTGCTTGGCGTTCTCGGCGTTCTGTTTCACGGTCGAGGCCAGTTCCTCCATGCTGGAGGCGGTTTCCTCCAGGCTGGAGGCCTGTTCTTCGGTGCGCTGCGACAGATCCTGGTTGCCGGTGGCGATTTCCTTCGAGGCGGTGTTGATGGCGTCGGTGGCTTCCTTGATGCGGGTGATGATTTCCGTCAGTTGCCCGACCGTGGCGTTGATGTTGTCCTTGATGTCCTTGAAGGCGCCCTGATACTCGGTGACGATTTGGGCGGTCAGATCGCCTTCGGCGATCTTTTCCAGGGCGCTGTTGGTTTCCTGGATGGCGGCGGAGGCATTTCCGGTCAGTTCGTTGACGGAGATGCCTATTTGCTTGAAGAAGCCGCTTTTGTCGTTCACTTGCATGCGTTGCTCGAGATCGCCCTGAGCCGCGGCCGCCACGATTCGGGAAATTTCCTGTTCGGCGGCCAGTTCCTGGGTGATGTCGTTCCATTCCGAAATGCTGCCCAGCCGTTCCCCCTTGCTGTTGATTACGGGCGAGGCGACGATCTTGAAGGTGTGGCCGCCGATTTCCGTGCTGACCGTATGGGACGTGGTGAAATTGGCGAGGATGTGGCGCTGGTTGTCCGGGTTCTTGTGAAACTGGTCGATGTTCTGGCCGATCAGCTTGTCCACGTCGAACTGCGGGTAACGCTGGCGGATGTCCGCCTGGACGGCGCGGAACAGGGAGCGGAAGGCGTTGTTGATAAAGACGATGTTGCGCCCGTTGTCGGCGACCATCACATTGGCGGAAGAGCTGTCCAGCGCCACGAGGACGCGGGTGGCGTCGTCGGCGGCGCGGCGCATTTCCTCCATGTCCGCGCCCAGCTTGATCTGCATGTGTTTGGCGGCTTCCAGTATTTTGGCGATTTCATCCTGCCGCTCGATTTCGATCTGCACATTGAGATCGCCCCTGGCCATGCGTTCGAAATAGCCGAAGGCGCGGTCGAGCGGGCCGGTGACGGCGCGCAGGAGCAGGATCATGCCGGCGACGACGACGGCCAGAATGAACGCGGAGAGTCCAATGCTCCACAGGCGTTTTTCGGCCTGTGCGTCGCGGCGGGCGGTGAGCAGCGCGTCCAGCGTGGTTGCGATGTCGTCGTAAGGCGTCATGACGGCCGTGATGGTCACGGTGGCCGCGTCGAAAATTTCCTTGGGGGCCAGGTCGACCTTTTCCGCGTAGAGGAGCTTTTTCTCCACCAGGGTGGAAAAGGATTCGACGGACTGCTGCAGGGAACGCACTCCGCCTTCCAGTTCGTCCTTCATTTTGGGCTGCTTGTCGAACACCTTGTT
>DATDOO010000037.1:0-5904 GCA_035293245.1 Methylococcaceae bacterium | reverse complement strand
GCCGGCGGGCCGCTGCGCGCCGAAAAGGTCGCCGAGCAGATTGCGCGCGTGCACCCGCGCCAGCACCGGCCGGCCGTCGGCGACGGCGCCCATGGTCAGGGCCAGATGCAGGCGGTTGTCGATTTGGTCCTGGTAGGCGTGCAGGCGGAAATGGCCGTATTCGGTAGGGAAATCGCACTCGCAGATGCGCTCCAGGGTCTTTTCATTCTGGATGCGGTAATGGATCAGGTCGGCGATGGTGCCGATCTTCAGGCCGTGCTCGACGGCGAAACGCTCCAGATCGGGTCGGCGCGCCATGTTGCCGTCCTCGTTGAGGATTTCCACGATCACCGCCGCCGGTTCCAGGCCCGCCAGACGCGCCAGGTCGCAGCCGGCTTCCGTGTGGCCGGAGCGGGTCAGCACGCCGCCGGGACGGGCCATGAGCGGAAACACGTGCCCCGGCTGCACCAGGTCCTCGGGCCGCGCGTTGGCGGCCACCGCGCACTGGATGGTGCGCGCCCGGTCGGCGGCGGAAATGCCGGTGGTCACCCCTTCCGCCGCTTCGATGGAAACGGTGAAGCTGGTCGAGTGGGCGGTCTTGTTTTCGTTGACCATCAGCGGCAGGCGCAACTGCTGGCAGCGCTCGCGGGTGAGGGTCAGGCAGATCAGGCCGCGGCCGTAGCGGGCCATGAAGTTGATGTCCTCGGCGCGTGCGTGCGGAGCGGCCATGATCAGGTCACCCTCGTTCTCGCGGTCCTCGTCGTCCATGATGACGACCATCCGCCCTTGGCGGATGTCTTCGATGATTTCCTCGGTGGTGTTCATGCTTGGAATTCGGTTTAATGGGCGTAAAGCCTAGCGCGGCCAGGCTACGGCATGCAGGTAACTGATTTACAAAAAGAACCTGCGTGGATTACTTGAATGGCGGCAGTGCGCCATCCAGCCGCCAGCGTTTTGTCTCGTCGTCGTAGCGCCAGACTTGGTGATCCATAACCTCGCTCCGCCGAGCGGTACGGTCGTCGTAATAACCGATCCGAACGGTTTGCAGGATGGTGTTGCCGTCCTCCTCGTCCACCCGGCGGACCGGAATATAGGAAACGACCTTGAAATTTTTCAGCGGCGCAGGGTCCACCTCCGGATGCTTGCCCACGTCGATCAGCGTCGCCGCGCCGTCGAACATGTTCCAGCGGATCTGCTGGGCATAAAGTCGCAGCGTATCTTCGGCGCGCGTCAGTTTCTTGTCCGCGGCACAGGCGGCCAGCGCCAACGCACACAACAGTACGATCATTCGTTTCATGGCTCTTTTCCCGGGATGTTTACACGCCGATAGTATCAGCGCGTTGCGCCTTCAGAAACCGTGGCCAGGGCTGTTTTCAGGCGTTCCCCGGCGCTTGCCAGCCACTCCGCACTCAGTTCGCCGTGGGGCAGCACTGCCAGGCAGCGCGCGGCTAGACGCTGGCGCAACGCGGCGACGTTCTCTTCCCGGAAAGGCATGGTTTCGTCCAGCGTATTCGCCATCCAGCCCAAAAACGGCAATCCGGTTCGTTCGATGGCGCGTGCCGTGAGAATGGCGTGATTGAGACAGCCCAGGCGCAGGCCGACCACCAGGATAACCGGCAGATCCAGGCATCGGGCCAGATCGGAGACATTGGACGTCTCCGTCAGCGGCGCTTCCCAGCCACCGACGCCCTCGACCACCACGCAGTCGACCTGCTCGCGGAGTTGGTCGAGGCGGGCGCGGATATGCGCGAAATCCACCGCCAGGCCTCCTTGCACCGCGGCGAGGTGCGGGGAGACGGGCGGTTTGAAGGCGTACGGATTGACGAGTTCGTAGGGCATTTTCGCCGACGAATGCGTCCGGAGCAGCACGGCATCCTCGTTGCGTAGCGCGCCGTTTTCCGGGTAGCAACCGCTGGCGACCGGCTTCATCCCCACGGCGGAAAATCCCATCGCGCGCAGGGCGTGCAGCAGCGCAACGGACACGCGCGTCTTGCCGACGCCGGTGTCGGTGCCGGTGACGAACAAGCCTGGGTACGGCGCGCTCATTCCGCCCGCGCCACGACGGTGAAAATCTCGAAACGGGCGAACGCCTCCCCTCCGCACTGTCGCCGGTAAGCGGCGTGGAGGCGTTCCAGGCGCGTCTTGCCCATCAAATGGCGCGGCCGATTCCGGGTGAGATTGCGCGCGCCCAAGCCCCGCAGTTCCTCCAGTACTGCGGGCACATCCGGATAGCCGATCCGTTCCGTCCGCTCGCGCCACAGCACGGGGGATAAACCGGCCTCGCTGAGCAAAGCCCGGATGCGGGCTGCTGCGGGAAAATCGCTGACGTGCGTATAGGCATCCACCTCCCCCCAGGCCCGGCGCAGTTCACCCAGGGTGGCCGGACCAAACAACGTGAAGGCGAAATGGCCGCCGGGACGCAAGACGCGGCGGCATTCGGCGAAAGCGCGGGGCAAGTCGTTGCACCACTGCAAAGCCAGATTGGCAAACACCACGTCGGCCAAGTTATCCGCCAGCGGCAGATTTTCGGCATCCCCGGCCACCGGCCGTACGTCGACCACGCGCTGCCGGGCGAGGTGCAGCATGGTTTCGGACAGATCGACGGCAATCAGCGGAGCATCGCCCGCCATTTCCCGCAGAGCGGGGAGGAAAAAGCCCGTGCCCGCGCCCAGGTCGATGACGGTGGCTGGTGCTGCGGCGTTGCGGCAGAGTTCGCCGAGCAGTTCTTCGCCGCTACGGCGCTGCATGGTGGCGAAGCGGTCGTAGCGCGGCGCGGCGCGGCCGAAAGACGCGCCCACCCAGCGCTTGTCGACACCCGCTCCCGTCATGACTCGGCCGGGCATTCGTCAAGAAAAGCGCGGAGCCGAGCCAGCGTTGCATGTTCGTGGCTCAGAAACGGGACGTGACTCGCCCCCTCGATCCGCGCCAGGCGGAAGGACGGATTCAGTTCGGCCAGCATTTCCAGCGCCGCATAAGGAACCAGAGCATCCCGGTCGCCGCCGGCGAGCAGCGCCGGACAACTCAGCCGCGACAGGACGACGCGCGCATCCAGTTGGCGCAACCAGTCCAGCCCGACAGCCAGAGCGTGTGGATCGGGCGCGGGGCGGGTTTCCAGCCGCTCGCGCAGAGTTTTCAGCGCGAAACGCGGATCGTCCAAGCCCTGACACAGCAAGCCGCCGAAGCGGCGCAGGCTCGCCGCGGCGTTATTCCCGATTTCGGCGGCGAAGGTTTCGAAAACCGCAGCCTCCATACCCCACGGCCAGTCGGGACGGCGCACGAAGCACGGATTGCAGGCCAAAAGAATCAGGCTGCTCACCCGCTCCGGATGTTCCGCCGCCAACCGCGCCGCCAGCGTGCCGCCCAAAGACCAGCCGAGCCAGACGGCTCGCTGGGGGACATGTTCCAGCACGATGGAAAGGGTCTGGGCGAGACAGGTTTTGTTCTCCCCATCCCAGCCCTTCTTCAGTGGAGGCAGTCCGGCAGGCAGGACCGACGTTTCCGCTATTGCGTCCCTCCCCCCACGGGGGAGGACAGGTGGGGGCGAGTCGAACAAGGTTGCGGAAACCAATCCCTCGACAAGGTTCAGGACAGGTTTTGATCGCCCCCATCCCAGCGTACATGCCGGACAATCCCTGTCCGGCACCCTGCGGGCGGCTTCGCCGTGCAAAACGGCTGTCCTGCCGTTTTGTCCCCCGTGGGAGGAAGGAGCCGAAAAGGCCGCGCTGAAACCATGACCCGGCAGGTCGATCACATGCACGCGATAGCGTTCGGCCAGCCGGAGGGCGAAATCGCCCCACACCCCGCCGTGCATCCCCCAGCCGTGTAAAAGGACCAGATCGGGCCCGGAACCGAACGTTTCGACGTGCAGCGGCGCGGTCACTGGCGCAGTTCCGGACATGCACCCAGCGCGTCGAGCAGGGCGTCGAGGTGCGCGTCCTCGTGCGCAGCCGACAAAGTCAGGCGCAGGCGCGCCGTGCCTTCGGGCACGGTGGGCGGGCGGATGGCGCCGATCCAGAAGCCCCGTTGCAGCAGCCAGTCGCTGGCGGCGACGGCGCGGCGGTTGTCGCCCAGGATGAGCGGCTGGATGGGAGTGAAAGACGCGTGCAGCTTCAAGCCCAAGGACTCGGCCCCGGCGCGGAAACGGCGGATGAGCGCTTGCAGCCGCTCGCGCCGCCAGGGTTCCTCGCTAAGCAGCGCCAGGCTCGCGCGCGTCGCCTCGGCCACCGCCGGCGGCAGGGCGGTGGTGTAGATGTAGCTGCGTGCTTTCTGGATCAGGTATTCGATGAGTTCGGCGTCCCCGGCGACAAAGGCGCCGAACGTCCCGAGCGCCTTGCCGAGCGTGCCGACCAGAATGGGCACTTCGCCCGTGCTGAGCCCGAAGTGCTCCAGGCAACCGCCGCCCTGAGCGCCGAGGACGCCGAAGCCGTGGGCGTCGTCCACCATCAGCCACGCGCCGTGCCCTTGCGCCGCCGCCGCCAGTTCCGGCAGGGGCGCCAGGTCGCCGTCCATGCTGAATACGCCATCGGTCACCACCAGCGCCTGGCCTGCGCCGCGCTCCGCCAGCTTGCTCCGCAGCGAGGCTGCGTCGCCGTGCAGATAACGCTGGAAGTGCGCGGCGGAGAGCAGGCCGCCGTCCAAAAGGGACGCGTGATTGAGGCGGTCCTCGAACACCGTATCGCCCCGGCCGACGAGGGCGGTAATGACGCCCTGGTTGGCCATGTAGCCGGTGGAAAACAGCAAGGCGCGTTCCCGCCCGGTGAAAGCGGCCAACGCCTCCTCCAGGGCGTGGTGGGCGGCACTGTGACCGCACACCAGGTGGGACGCGCCGCTGCCCGCGCCCCAGCGTTCCGCGCCTTTTTGCAAGGCTTCGGCGACACGCGGATGGCTGGCGAGACCCAGGTAGTCGTTGCCGCAAAAGTTGACGATCGTCCGGCCTTCCAGCCGGACGCTCGCCCCCTGCGGGCTTTCCAGCACCCGGCGGCGGCGGAGCAACCCGGCTTGGGTGATCTCCGCCAGCCGCGCCGCCAGCGTGTCTTTGAGCATCAGGCGTAAACGGGCGCCAGCGCCGGGGAAGCCGAGCCGCCCCCCCCCTTTCCCAAAAAGGGGGGGGTGAGGGGGATTTCCAGACCTTTGCGCGCAAAGCCGTTCGAAAAATCCCCCCTGCCCCCCTTTTTTAAAGGGGGGTGACTTGGCTCATATCCGCTCACATTGGATAAATACGACGCAGCCGCCATGACGGGTTATGCCTGTTCTAAACAAACTCCCGCCATTTTCATCCCCAACCGGTCGAACAGTTCGCGGTCGTGCTGCGCAGCGGGGTTGCCGGTGGTGAGGAGCTTTTCGCCGTAGAAAATGGAATTGGCCCCGGCGAGGAAACATAAAGCCTGCATTTCATCGCTCATGTCGGCGCGCCCGGCGGACAAGCGCACCCTGGAGGCAGGCATGAGAATGCGCGCCACCGCCACGGTGCGCACGAACAACAAGGGGTCGATGGTTGCGGCCTCGGCCAGCGGCGTGCCTTCAACGCGCACCAGCATATTGATCGGTACGCTGTGGGGATGGTCGGGCAGATTGGCGAGGTTGAGCAGCAGCTTGGCGCGGTCGGACTGACTTTCGCCCATGCCGACGATGCCGCCGCAGCACACCTTGATATCGGCCCGGCGCACCCGCTCCAGCGTCTCCAGGCGATCCTGGTAAGTGCGGGTGGTGATGATTTCCGAGTAATACTCCTCGGAGGTGTCCAGGTTGTGGTTGTAATAGTCCAGGCCGGCGTCCTTGAGGCGTCCGGTCTGGTCGTCGCTCAGCATGCCCAAGGTTACGCAGGTCTCCAGACCCAACCCCTTGACCGCCGTGACCATTTCCGCGACGCGGGCGATGTCGCCGTCCTTGGGCGAACGCCACGCCGCACCCATGCAGAAGCGGCTC
>DATDOO010000036.1:0-8987 GCA_035293245.1 Methylococcaceae bacterium | reverse complement strand
TTCCCCGACGACCTATCCCCCCGCCAGTATTACCATCCTGTGCCGCGCGGACTGGAAATCAAGATTGCCGAAAAGCTCAAGGAACTGCGCGAGCGCGACCGCAAAGCCGGCGAGCGTTAGCCATGCCTCGTTCCCACGCGCTGCGTGGGGACGCTTTTCCGGCGCGCTGCGCCGCGAACAGCCGTTGCGGCGCTTTCGGTGTGGCGTAATTCGGGGCGGGGCGCGGCGCGCGCCATCCCCATTCCCACGCAGCGCGTGGGAACGAGAAAAAACAACCTCCTCGCAGCAATCGAGGCCGGCTTGGAGGGGATGGCGATAACATCTCCACAAAATCACAATATTGTGGTCACGACCAGTGTGCGGTGTAGATAGGCGGAAACCGTATAATCATTTGTTGTTAGCTGCCTTCATATGGAGTAAGCATGGCTCTCAATTACGAAAAACTGACCCATCTCAATCTCAAGACCCATTCAACGCTTGATGAGAAGTGGGTACAAGATCGTATTGCCGAAGACCCGACGATCTTGGCGCTGGGTGATGTCATTCTGAAAGACCGCGAAAGAAATCAGCCACGCGCAGGTAGGCTGGATTTACTCCTTCAGGAAGCAGAAGGCAATCGGCGTTACGAGGTAGAGCTTCAGCTTGGCAAGACCGACGAGTCTCATATCATCCGAACTATCGAGTATTGGGACATTGAGCGGAAGCGCTACCCTCACGACCATACCGCCGTTATCGTCGCTGAGGAAATTACGAGCAGATTCCTCAATGTCATTGCTTTGTTCAACGGCACCATTCCTCTTATCGCAATCCAGATGCGTGCCGTTCAGCTTGGCAACTCGGTATCTCTTGTTTTCACAACAGTTCTAGATCAAGTCCAGCTTGGCCTGGTGGACGAGGACGAAGAGGTTCATGAAGCCACGGATAGGGCGTATTGGGAAGGTCGCGGCTCCAAAGCAACAGTAGCAATGGCCGACGAGTTGCTTGAGATCCTCAAGCAACTTGATCCGGCGCTCGAACTAAAATTTAACAAGTTCTACATCGGTCTTGCGCGCCAGGGGCAGGCTGACAATTTTGTGATTTTCCGCCCGCAGAAAACTTCCATTCGCGTAGAACCAAGGCTAAAGAAACGAGACGAAATCGAGCAAAAGATCGAGGCTGCCGGCCTTGATGTTTTGGACTACGACAATCGCTGGAGTCGCTATCGAATTCGGCTTGGCAAAGGCGATGTAAAGTAGCACGCTGAACTACTTCAAGAACTTTTTTCTGCTTCTCATGCCGAGTCTAGTGGAAACGTCAGCTAACCCGGCAGTGCACACGGACGCTGCGCGATAAAGCCGCGCAGCGCCAGTGACCTCCACGTTATGCATCGCAAACCCATTTACCCACTTTCCAATCCCCTTCGGAAGCGGTCATTCCCTGTCGTCCCGACTTTTTTCAGCCGCCTTCCCAGCCTTCCTCCCGCAGCCGCCTGAACTCGGCCACGAACTCGGCCAATCTCTCGCCCGCGATGGCCTCGCGCAAGCCCCGCATCAGTTCCTGGTAATAATGCAGGTTGTGGATGGTGTTGAGCCGCGCGCCCAGGATTTCCCCGCACTGGTCGAGATGCCGGAGATAGGCGCGGGAGTAATTGCGGCACGTGTAGCAAGAGCAGCGCTCGTCCAGCGGGCGGGTGTCGTCCCGGTGGCGGCTGTTGCGGATGCGCAGCGTGCCGAAGCGGGTGAACAGGTGGCCGTTGCGGGCGTTGCGGGTGGGCAGGACGCAATCGAACATATCCACGCCGCGCGTCACCGCCTCAACGATATCCTCCGGCGTGCCCACCCCCATGAGGTAGCGCGGCCGCTCCTGCGGCATGGCGGGCAAAAGGCTGTCCAGCACGCGGTGGCGGTCTTCCTTGGGCTCCCCGACCGACAGGCCGCCGATGGCGTAGCCGTCGAAGCCGATGTCCGTCAGCCCCTGCAAGGACTCCAGACGCAGATGCTCGTACATGCCCCCCTGGACGATGCCGAATAAGGCACTGGGATTGCCTTCGTGGGCCGTTTTGCTGCGCGCCGCCCAGCGCAGGGACAGGCGCATGGAGCGTGCGGCTTGCTCTTCGGTGGCGGGGTAAGGGGTGCATTCGTCGAACACCATGACGATGTCCGAGCCCAGTTCGCGCTGCACGCGCATGGACTCTTCCGGCCCCAAAAACACCGTGTCGCCGTTGACGGGCGATTTGAACCTGACGCCTTCCTCGGTAATCTTGCGCAAATCCCCCAGGCTGAACACCTGGAAACCGCCGGAGTCGGTGAGGATCGGCCCGTCCCAGTGCATGAAATCGTGCAGGTCGCCGTGCTTCCTGATGATCTCCGTGCCGGGGCGCAGCATGAGGTGAAAGGTATTGCCGAGCAGGATCTGCGCGCCGGACGCGGCCACCTCCTCCGGCGTCATGGCCTTGACGGTGCCGTATGTGCCCACCGGCATGAAGGCCGGGGTTTCCACCGCGCCGCGGGCAAAATGCAGGCGGCCGCGCCGCGCCGCGCCGTCGCGGGCCAACAGTTCAAATTGCATGAAAACTTAATCCAGTCCTTCGCCGAGCAATTCCGCCAGCGGCATGGGCTTGCCGAGAAAGTAGCCCTGCACGTAATCCACGCCGATCTGCTTGAGTTTGACGGCGATATCCTGATTGTCCACGAATTCGGCGATGGTGATCTTGCCGAGCACGTGGCCGATGTCGTTGATGGATTTGACCATCGCCTGGTCGATGGGGTCCTTGGCCATGCCCTGCACGAATACGCCGTCGATTTTCAGATAGTTGACCGGCAGGCGCTTGAGATAGCCGAAGGACGAGAAGCCGCTGCCGAAATCGTCCAGGGCGAAACGGCAACCCAGTTGTCCCAAGGATGCGATGAAACGCGAGGCATGGGCAAGATTGGAAATGGCGGCGGTCTCGGTGATCTCGAAGCAGATTTTTTCCGGCGGCACCGTTGCGCGGTGGAACTGCTCGATGATGAATTCCAGCAGTTCGTCGTTGACCAGCGAATGTCCGGAAATGTTGATGGCGCACAGGTTCAGGTTGTCCAGATGCTGCGGGAAATCGACCAGGTGCTCGAACAGGGTTTTGATGACCCAGCGGTCGATATGCGTGGACAAGTGATAACGCTCCGCCGCCGGCAGAAAGGCGCCGGGCGGAACGATGCGTTCGCCGTCCACCATGCGCAGCAGGATCTCGCAGTGCTGCCCCGGCGCGTGCGCATCGTCGCCCAGGGGCACGATGGACTGGCCATAAAGCCGGAACAGATTCTTGTCCAGGGCTTCGGTGATGCGGGTGACCCACTGCATTTCGCCATGGCGGCGCACCAGTTCCTCGTCGTCGGGCTTATAGACGTGAATGCAGTTGCGCCCGCGGTCCTTGGCCGCATAACAGGCGGCGTCCGCCTGGCGCAGCAGGTCGGACAGGCTCCCCGAACCGCTGGTGATCGACACCAGGCCGATGCTGGCGCCGACGGTGAAAATCTTGTCTTCCCAACTGAAACGAAACTCGCGGATGTGCTGGTGCTGTTCGCTGATGATGCGCTCCGCCTGCTCCAGCGGACAGGACTCCATGAGGATGCCGAATTCGTCGCCGCCGAGCCGCGCCACGATGTCGCGCTTTCTGACCAGCTTGCGCAACACGTCGGCCATCTGTTGCAAAAGCGCATCCCCGGCGGCGTGGCCGCAGGTATCGTTGACGACCTTGAACTGGTCGAGATCGATGTAGCAGAGGGTGTGCTCCGCATCGTGCTGTCGGGTGCCCTTGATCAGCGCCAGCAGCCGCTTCTCGAACTCGCCCCGGTTGATGAGTCCTGTCATGACGTCGTGGCTGGCCTGGTAGCTTAACTGCTCGGTAAGCGCGCGCGTTTCGGTGATGTCTTCCTGGATCTCGATGAAATGGGTAACCCGGCCGTCCGCGTTTTTCACCGGGGAAATGGAGGTGCGCGCCCAGTAAAGCTGGCCTGTCTTGGTACGGTTTTGCAGTTCGCTTTTCCAGTCGCGGCCGGCCAGAATGGTTTCCCACAGGTGCTCGTAGACCTGGTTCGGGGTATTGCCGGATTTCAACAAGGCGGGCGTGAACCCGACGGCTTCCTCCAGGGCATAGCCGGTCATCTCGCTGAAGCGGGGATTCACGTATTCGATGACGCCTTCGGGGTTGGTGATCAGTATGGCGCTGGCGCTCTGTTCCACGGCCTGGGAAAGCTTGCGCAGCTGGTTCTCGTAAGCGTGCAGCCGTTCCTGCTCCCGTTTCTTTTCGATGGCATGCAGCACCATTTCCGGCAGGAAATTGAAGTTGTCCTGGGCGCTACCCTTGACCACGTAATCGCTGATGCCGGCCTTCATGGCCTCCACCGCGGCCATTTCGTTGCCCCGCCCGGTGAGCATCACTACCGGACAGTTCAGGTTCATGGCCAGCAGTTGCTTGCTAAGCTCTATGCCGGAGATGCCCGGCAGGCAATAGTCGGTGATGATCGCATCGAAGCCGCTGTCCCTTTGCAACAGAGCAAGCACGTCCTCACCGCGCAGGCAGTGGGTGATTTCCACCGAAAGGTTTTTCTTCCGGAACAACCGCTCGATGCTGACGACATCGTCCGTGTTGTCCTCGACGACCAGCAGGCGAAGCGGGGAAGGATTGTTCATAGCGTGTCCATTGCTGAAGCTCCGTTCAGGAATAAGGCAATTCGACCAGTTGCCAGAAGACGTTGATGGTGCGGATGGCCGAGGCGAAGCCGTCGAATTCGACCGGCTTCATGATGTAGGCGTTCACACCCAGGTCATAGCTGCGCACCTTGTCTTCCTCGGCCTTGGAGGTGGTCAGCACCACCACCGGCAGGCGGGAGAGCATCGTGTCCTCACGAATGGTTTGCAGCACCGTCAAGCCGTCCATCTTGGGCATGTTGAGATCCAGCAGCAAGAGGCCGGGACGGGGCGCGGCCTTCGGGTCGACGTACTGGTTGCGGTGGATGAGGAAATCCAGGCACTCCTCGCCGTCGCGGACAATGTGCAAAGGGTTGAGAATGTGATGCTGTTTCCAGGCCCGCTGGACGGCCATGATGTCGTGCTTGCTGTCTTCGGCCAGCAGAACGGGAAAGGTGCGGGTGTTCAAGAGTTCACTCCTTGGTTGCGAGACAGGAAGCCGGGACGGTGATGAAAAACGTGCTGCCCTCGTTCAGCGCCGATTCCACGCGCACCGCATAGCCCAGTTGCTGGGCAGCCTTCCTGACGATGGCGAGGCCGATGCCGGTTCCCTCATACTCGTCTCGGGTGTGCAGGCGCTGGAAAATCTGGAAGATGCGTTCGTGAAAACGCGGGTCGATGCCGATGCCGTTGTCGCGGACGGTGAGTTCCAACCCACCGTCTTCCTGCGCCCGGCCTTCGATGGCGATGCGCTTCCGTTCGGAACGGTTGTATTTGACGCCGTTCAGGATCAGGTTCTGGAAAATCTGTCGCAACAGCACCGGCGGAGCCTCGATTGCCGGCGTCTCCACGTCGATGGACACTTCGACATCCCTCCCCAGATCGAGGGAGCCGGCCAATTCCCGGAAAAATCCTCCGAGATCCACGCGTTCGCTGGCGACCTTCTGCCGGCCGATGCGGGAGAACTCCAGCAACTCTTCGATCAGTTCCTCCGACTGCCGGACAGCCTGCTGCAAGCCCTGCAAATATTCACGGATTTCGTCGTTCAGCAGCGCGGGATCCATATCCTCCGCCAACCAGGAACTGTAATTGGCGATGGCGCGCAACGGCGCTTTCAGATCGTGCGAGACGACGTGGGCGAACTGGGACAGCTCCTCGTTGAGCCGGGACAATTCCCCGGCGCGCTCCTGAAGTTCCCGGTTCATGCGCAGGATGGATTCCTCGTTCTTTTTCTTGCGCGTGATGTCGCGCACCACCCCGGTATAAATGCGCCGCGTTCCCAGGTCGGTTTCCGCGACCGCGACTTCCAGGGGAAAGGTCTCGCCGTTGCGCCGCAAGCCGACGACCTCGCGGCGCCGGCCGATGATGTGCCGCTCGCCGGTATTCCGGTAACGCAGAAGATAGCCGTCGTGCTCCTCCCGGAACGGCGAGGGCATGAGCAGGCTGATGTTCCGCCCGATGGCCTCGGCGGCGCTGTAGCCGAAAATCTCCTCGGCCATCTGGTTGAAGGATTCGATGCCCCCGCGCCGGTTGATGACGATGATGCCTTCGGCAGCGGTGTTCAGCACGGTATTCATGCGTTCCCTGCTCTGCGCCAGCAGCACGTCCAGCAGGGCGACGCCGGCGATGGCAAGGGCGGTCAACAGGTGATTCGACAGGTCGGGCCAGAAACCCACCACGCGATCGGCGATGAAAAAGTCGCTGAAGGTCAGCAGAATACAGATGCCTGCGGCTGCGGCGACGTAGTTGCGCCAGGGCAGCCACAGGCTGATCCCGACCGGAACGATATAAAGCAGGCTGATATTCAGGGCGGGCGGCGCGAGAACATCGAACAGGAAAATCGCCGCCAGCGTCGCGGTGGCGCCGACGATCAGATAGCGCGGAGGAATACGGGTGGTCAGGGAGTGCAAACTGGAGATCGTCATGCCCGCCATTTTTGTTTGTTTTAAAGCGAGGGTAGAAGACGGCAACCGTCCGACGCAGATTACCCCATCTTCTCGGCCCACGCCACGCCGGGGATGCTCGGCACAGGTATCCGGAATGGGAAAATTTGCGATAATTCGCGCCTTTCCATTCTTCACCCAGCGCAACAGGCAGGTTACATGAACCAGAGCACCCAAACCCTGATCAAGAATTATTATGCGGCGTTCAACGCCGGCGACATGGACGCATTCCTGAACATGCTCACCGACGACGTGATCCACGACATCAACCAGGGTGCCCGCGAGGTGGGCAAGGCAGCGTTCCGCGCCTTCATGGACCGCATGAACGGCGCCTACAAGGAAGAACTGGTGGACATGGTCGTCATGGCCAGCGACGACGGCAAGCGCGCCGCCGCCGAATTCGTGGTACTGGGCGAATACCTGCGCACCGACGAGGGCCTGCCGCCCGCCCACGGCCAGAAATACCGCCTGCCCGCCGGCGCGTTCTTCGAGGTGCGGGACGGCAAGGTGGCGCGCATCACCAACTATTACAACCTCCAGGACTGGATCGATCAGGTCGGCAAAGGCTAACGATCATGGCGCCTCGCACCTCCCCAGTCATGACAAATCGGCAGGATAGCCGATTTGCACGGCGAAGCCGCCCGAAGGGTGCGACACAGGGATGTGTCGCATGAGCGACATCGCCATCCGCACGCTGTCCGGGCACGAACTGGCCCCCTACCTTGCCGACCTGGCGCGGCTGCGCATCGCGGTGTTCCGCGAGTACCCCTACCTGTACGACGGGACGGCGGAATACGAGGAAAAGTACCTACAGACCTACCTGGACTCGCCGGACAGCGTGGTCATCCTGGCCCTAGACGGCGACAGGGCGATCGGCGCATCCACCGGGCTGCCCATGACCGACGAGACCGGGGAGTTCCAGGCGCCTTTCATCGAACACGGCTACGATCCGGCACGGGTGTTTTACTGCGCCGAGTCGGTGCTGCTGCCGGAATACCGCGGCAAGGGCATCTACAAGCGCTTCTTTACCGGCCGCGAAGACCACGCCCGCAACCTGGGCCGCTTCGACTGGTGCGCTTTCTGCTGCGTGCAGCGCCCGGGGGACCATCCGCGCCGGCCGGCAGATTACGCGCCGCTCGATCCCGTCTGGAGGAAGTTCGGCTATGTGCAGCACCCCGAACTGTTCACCGCCTACCAGTGGAAGGATCTGGACGAGGAGGAGGAATTCTTCAAGCCCATGGTGTTTTGGCTGAAATCCCTGCGTGAGGCGAACCCGTGAGATCGCCTTTCCGCATCGCCAGCGCCCAGTACGACATCGGTTTCCTGCCCGACTGGACGGCTTTCGCCAAAAAAATCCACCGCTGGGTGGGCGAAGCGGCGAAAAAAAAGGCCAAGCTGCTGGTATTCCCGGAATACTTCAGCATGGAACTGGCGTCCCTGTTCGGCGAGGAGGTTTACCGCTCCCTGGACAAGCAGCTCGCCGCGCTGCAGGAAGTGGTGCCTGCCTTCATCGACCTGTTTCAGAGCGAGGCGGAACAACGCGGCGTGCACATCCTCGCCGGCTCGATCCCCGTCCGTTACGGCAACGGCTACCGCAACCGCGCTTATTTCTTCACGCCCGACGGTGGCCCGGCGGTATTCCAGGACAAGTTGCAGATGACCCGCTTCGAGAACGAAAAGTGGTTCATTTCCGGCGGGGACGAGATCAAGGTGTTCGGCACGGAACTGGGCAAGATCGGCGTCAACGTTTGCTACGACAGCGAATTCCCCCTCATCGCCCGCAAGCAGGTGGAAGCCGGCGCCGACCTGATCCTGGTGCCGAGCTGCACCGACACGCTGGCCGGCTACTGGCGGGTGCGCATCGGCTGCCAGGCGCGCGCCCTGGAAAACCAGTGCTACGTGGTGCAGTCACCGACCGTGGGGGAAGCGCCCTGGTCGGAAGCCGTGGACGTCAACATCGGCGCGGCGGCCGTTTACACGCCGGTAGACTACGGCTTTCCCGACAACGGCGTGCTGGCCGTAGGCGAACTGAATAGCACCCAATGGGTGTACGCCGACGTGGATTTGGCCCGCATCGCCGAGGTACGGCAGACCGGACAGGTGTTCAACTACCGGGATTGGCCGGGGCAGTTGCGGTTTCGTTGACCTGTCAGCCCTGTGTTTCGGCTGAGACTGCCCACAATTCCGAAGTAACCGTCTTGGAATGCGAGGGGCACAGGTAAGTAGGTGTGCCTTCGGCACGTCTCTTTGAATGCGGGGTCTCACTCGGCACATCCATGTGCCTCGCCCTCCGGGCGGCTATCGCCGTGCAAATCGGCTTTCCTGCCGATTTGTCCTGCGCTTCTTGGAGAAAAGCGGGGTCGGCAGAAGGGCTATCCATCGCCCTCTGCCGACGCG
>DATDOO010000035.1:0-8355 GCA_035293245.1 Methylococcaceae bacterium | reverse complement strand
TGGTCGCCGCCGCGCTTTACGGGGTCTGGAGCCTGGCGACCCACGGCTGGGGGCCGCAAATCGACCAATGGCTGGTCTGGCCGGTGGCCGTATGGTGGCTGGTACTGGGCGTTTTGTGCCGCAGTCTTCCGGAGACGCTGTTGCGGGTAAGTCCGCCGCCCTTCGTGCGGGCGTTGGGCGGAATCTTCGTGCTCACGACGTCCTGGGCCTTGCTGTGCAGCCTGCGCGTCAATTTCGGCGCCATCGCCGTCCTGTACCTGCTTGTGCTCGTCTGGCTGGCGGACAGCGCGGCCTATTTCGCCGGCAGGCGCTGGGGCAAGAACAAGCTGGCGCCCCTCATCAGCCCCGGCAAGACCATCGAAGGGCTGGATGGCGCCTTGCTGGCCGGGGCATTGCTGGCGGCCGGTTTCGCGTATCTTTACGGACCGTTTTTCGAGGAGCTCAAAGAGTTCGACGTCATGGCAGCGGCCGATTTCGTCATCCTCACCCTGGTTACCGTGCTGTTTTCCGTATGCGGCGACCTGTTCGAGAGCCTCATGAAGCGCTGGCAGGGCGTCAAGGACAGCGGCGGCCTGCTTCCCGGCCACGGCGGTGTGCTGGATCGCATCGACAGCCTGCTGGCCGCCACGCCGATTCTTTACGCCGGCCTGATGGCAAGGATTTTCCTGTCATGACAAAACGACACGATTGCTCGCCGCATTCATGCGGCTCGGGCTACGCCCCGCGCTTCGCGCGTCCTTATCCGCTCCATGCGGATTTGTGGCGTCTTGCACGCGGAACGCGCCCGAAGGGTGCCGCACAGGGAGGTGCGGCATGAGCGGCCTGTGCATACTCGGTTCCACCGGCTCCATCGGCGTCAGCACCCTGGATGTCGTCGGCCGGCATCCCGAGCGCTTCCGCGTGGTGGCGCTGACCGCCAACGGCAACGCCGATCTGCTGTATGAACAGTGCCAGCGGCATCGGCCGGACTACGCCGTCCTGCTGAATGAAGCGCGGGTGCCCGAGTTGCGCGAGCGCCTGGCCCGGTCCGGGCTGGGTGGCGTCCAGGTGCTCACCGGACGGCAGGCTCTGGAACAGGTGGCGGTGCTGCCCGAGGTCAACGGCGTCATGGCCGCCATCGTCGGCGCGGCCGGATTGCTGCCGACCCTGGCGGCGGCGCGCGCGGGGAAAACCATCTACCTGGCCAACAAGGAAGCGCTGGTGATGTCGGGGCCGCTGTTCATGGACACGGTGCGCCAATCCGGCGCGACCCTGCTGCCCATCGACAGCGAACACAACGCCATTTTCCAGTGCATGCCCGCCCATTACCACGCCGGCCACAGCGCGCCGGAAGTGCGGCGCATCCTGCTCACCGCGTCGGGCGGGCCGTTCCGCACCCGTTCCCTGGACGAATTGCACGAGGTCACCCCCGACCAGGCGTGCGCCCATCCCAACTGGGTGATGGGGCGGAAAATTTCCGTCGATTCGGCCACCATGATGAACAAGGGACTGGAACTGATCGAAGCCTGTTTGTTGTTCAACACGCGGCCGGAAAAAATCCAGGTGGTGGTGCACAAGGAAAGCGTCATCCATTCCCTGGTCGATTACGTGGACGGCACCGTGCTGGCGCAAATGGGCAATCCGGACATGCGCATTCCCATTGCTCATGCGCTGGCCTGGCCGGAGCGTTTCGCCTCCGGCGCGGAACCCCTGGATTTGTTCGCCGTCAAACAATTGAATTTCGAGTCGCCCGACCTGGAACGCTTTCCCTGCCTGCGGCTGTCGCGTGCGGCGGCGGAAGGGGGCGGCAACCTGCCGGCGGCGCTGAACGCTGCGAACGAAATCGCCGTCGAAGCGTTTCTCGACGGACGGATCCGCTACACTGCCATACCCGCCGTGATCGAAGGGGTCATGAACCGGGTATCGGCCGCGAAAGCCGACAGCCTGGAAAGCGTCCTGCAAACGGACGGCGAAGCGCGCGCCTTCGCCGGCGAACTGATCCGCAGCCAGGCAGTCTGAGTCGCGCCGCGCACCGGAGTCTTCATGTACACGCTGTTCTTTTTCCTGCTGGCACTCGGCATCCTCGTGGCCTTCCACGAATTCGGCCATTTCTGGGTGGCGCGGCGGCTCGGGGTCAAGGTACTGCGTTTTTCCATCGGCTTCGGCCCAGTGCTGTGGAGCCGGCGCCAAGACCCGGACGGTACGGAGTTCACGCTTTCCGCCATCCCACTGGGCGGTTATGTGCGCATGGCCGACGAGCGCGAAGGCGAGGTCGAGTCGAAAGATCTGCCTTACGCTTTCAACCGCCAGTCCTTGCCGGTGCGTTCGGCCATCGTCGCCGCCGGCCCGCTGTTCAACTTCGCGCTGGCCATTCTGCTTTACTGGCTGGTGCTCAGCGTCGGCGAAACCGGCCTCCGGCCGCTGCTCGGATCGGTCGCGCCCGGATCGCTGGCGGCGGAAGCGGGATTCGTCGCCGGGGACGAGATCACTGCGGTCGACGGGCGGGCCGCACCGATCTGGGAAATCGCCCTGGGGTCCATTTTCCGCGCCGTGGTGGAAAAAGAGGAAATCCCCATTGATGTGCGTACGGAAGCTGGCGAAGAAGTCCAGCGCCTCCTGGTGATTCCCCCCAAAATCGCCGCGCACCCGGAACAACTGATGACGCGGCTGGGTTTCCGTCCGGCGTCGCCGCGCGTGCCCCCGGTCATCGACAAGGTGCTGCCCGGCAGCGCCGCGGAACAGGCCGGGCTACGCCATGGCGACCTGCTGCTCGACGCGGATGGCGAGGCCATCGGCGACTGGCAAAGCTGGGTGGACTACGTGCGCGCCCGTCCCGGCCGGGACATCCGTCTTCAACTGGAACGGGACGGAATGAGGCAGGAACTCACCATCCGCCCGGAGGAGGTCCAGGAAGCGGGCAAGGGCAGCGGGCGCATCGGCGCCACGGTGTTCGTTCCGGAGGACCTGATGCACGAACTGCGCGCCGAATACCGCCTCGGTCCTTTCGCCGCGCTGGGTGAGTCGCTGCGCCGCGTCTGGGATTACAGCGGGCTGACCCTGAAGATGATGGGGCGGATGTTCATCGGCCAGGCGTCGGTGGACAACCTGAGCGGACCGATCGGCATCGCCCAGTACGCCGGCCAGTCCGCCCGGCTGGGCTGGAGCCACTTTTTCAAGTTTCTCGCCGTGGTGAGCCTTAGTCTCGGTGTGCTCAACCTGTTGCCCATTCCGGTGCTGGATGGAGGCTACCTGTTTTTCTACCTGGTCGAAGCCGTCAAGGGCTCTCCGTTGTCCGAGGAGACCATGGCCCTAGCCCAGCGCATCGGCATGGGCGCGCTGATCCTGCTCATGAGTCTGGCTTTTGCCCTGGATATTCAACGCCTGTTCTCGTAACGATTTTTCTAACCCACGGATGTACCCGATGAGAAAACTTCTGCTGATTACCCAGTGCCTGACGCTGTTGGCGCTGGCCGTGTCGAACGTCCACGCCGATCAAAAAACCGTGGAGGAGGCGCTGGCCAAGGCGCTGCCGGAACTCAAACCCGACAGCATCCAGGAGGCGCCCATGCCGGGCCTGTACGAGGTGACGGTGGGGCCGAACGTATTTTATGTCTCGCAGGATGGCAAGTTTATCCTTCAGGGCAAACTGATCGACGTGGCGGCCCGCGCCGACCTGACCGAGGCGCGCGTGGCGGCGGCACGCCTTTCGTCCATCGGGAAAATCGGGCACGACAGTATGATTGTCTTTGCTCCCAAGGAGCCCAAGTACACGGTGTCCGTGTTCACCGACATCGATTGCGGTTATTGCCGCAAGCTGCATTCGCAGATCGAGGACTACAAGAAGGAAGGCATCGCGGTGCACTACCTGTTTTTCCCGCGTGCCGGGGAAGGGTCGGAGTCTTACAAGAAGGCGGTTTCCGTCTGGTGCGCCAAGGACCGCAATGCTGCGCTCACCCAGGCGAAGAAAGGCGAGGCGATCGACGACAAACAATGCGACAGTCCGGTGGACAAGCACATGGCTCTGGCCCGCGCCCTGGGTGCGAACGGCACGCCGATGATCGTGACCGAAGGGGGCGAAATCCTGCCCGGCTACGTGCCGCCCAAGCAACTGGCCGAACTCCTGGCACAGGAGAAAAGCCGCCCCCGTCCTTGATTCCGGACGGACGGACAAAAAAAAGGCGCGGTGAACGCGCCTTTTTTGTGTCCGTCTATTTCGGAGGGAGATCAGATCGCCTGTTCTCCGGTCTCGCCGGTGCGGATACGGATGACCTGCTCCAAGGCGCTGACGAAAATCTTGCCGTCGCCGATCTTGCCGGTGTTGGCCGCCTTGATGATGGCGTCCACGGCGCGGTCGAGGGCGTCGTCGGTCACTGCGACCTCGACCTTGACCTTGGGCAGGAAATCCACCACGTACTCGGCGCCGCGATACAGTTCGGTGTGTCCCTTCTGTCGTCCAAAACCCTTGACCTCGGTCACGGTCACGCCGCTGATGCCGATTTCCGACAGCGCCTCGCGCACGTCGTCGAGCTTGAAGGGCTTGATGATGGCGGTGATCAGTTTCATGGGTACGTCGCTCCTGCCAGTGAAAAGTACACCACATTATACATCCCGGATCGTTCCTGCCCGGAACCATCCGGGCGTTTCGCGGGCAAATTGTGGCGAGCACACGAATGTGGGAACAAAGGGGCGGCCTCCGGGCCGCCCCTTTACCGCACGTTCAGACGTGATAAGCCGTCTCGCCGTGTTCGCTGATGTCCAATCCTTCGCGTTCCTGTTCTTCCGGAACACGCAGGCCGATCAGCACATCGACGATCTTGTAGCAGACGAAGGATGCCACCGCGGACCAGACCACGGCCGTACCCACCGCCTGCGCCTGGATCCAGAGCTGGGCAAGGCTTTCGGTATCGGCCGGCACGTTCTTGACGTAGTCCATGATGCCGGTGCCGCCCAGGCTCCAGGTGTTGAACACCCCGGTGAGCAGTGCGCCCAGGATGCCGCCGACCGCGTGGACGCCGAACACGTCCAGGGCATCGTCCACACCGTGGAGCTTTTTCAGGCCGGTGACGCCCCAGAAGCAGATCATGCCGGCGAGCAAGCCGATCGCCAGGCCGCCGCACACGCCCACCCAGCCGCAGGCGGGGGTGATGGCTACCAGCCCGGCTACGGCGCCGGAAGCCGCGCCCAGCATGGACGGCTTGCCCTTCAGCAGCCACTCGGCGAAAGTCCAGGACAGGGCCGCGGCCGCGGTGGCGTTCAGGGTGTTGATGAAAGCCAGGGTCGCCGTGCCGCCGGCTTCCAGGGCGGAGCCGGCGTTGAAACCGAACCAACCCACCCACAGCAAAGAGGCCCCGACCATGTTCAACGTCAGGCTGTGCGGTGCAAAGGATTCGCGGCCGAAACCGACCCGCTTGCCCAATACCAGCGCACCGACAATGCCCGCGATTCCGGCGTTGATGTGCACCACGGTGCCGCCGGCGAAGTCCAGGGCGCCTTTCTGGAACAGCCAACCCGCCTTGGCGGTTTCCGTGGCCAGGGTTTCGGCGTCCGTGATGGCGTCGGGACCGGTCCAGAACCAGACCATATGGGCGATGGGCAGGTAGCTGAAGGTGAACCACAGGGCCGAGAACAGCAGCACCGCCGAGAACTTCATGCGTTCGGCGAAGGCGCCCACGATCAAGCCCACGGTAATGGCGGCGAAGGTCGCCTGGAAAGCCACGAAAATGAACTCGGGGATCACCACGCCCTTGCTGAAGGTCGCCGCATTGGCGACGCTGCCGGTAGCGGGGTCGAAGATGCCGTTCAGGAACATGCGGCTGAACCCGCCGAAAAAGGCATTGCCTTCGGTGAAAGCCAGGGAATAGCCGTAAATGGCCCACAGCACCGTGATCAGTGCGAAGATGGTGAATACCTGCATCAGCACCGACAGCATGTTCTTGGCGCGCACCATGCCGCCGTAAAACAGCGCTAGGCCGGGGATGGTCATGAGAATGACCAGTACCGTGGCGACGATCATCCAGGCAGTGTCGCCCTTTTGCGGCACCGGAGCCGCGGGGGCTGCCGCGGCGACGGCCTCGGCGGCGGCTTCCGCGCCCTCCGCCCAGGCCGAACTTTCAGGAAGCAGGGCCAAGCCGGCCAGCCAATAAACCCAGAAACGCGATTTCATGAAATACCCCCTTGAATCAAAGTGCGTCCGCGCCGGTCTCGCCGGTGCGGATACGGATGGCCTGTTCCAGCGCGACGACGAAAATCTTGCCGTCGCCGATCTTGCCGGTATTGGCCGCCTTGGCGATCACGTCGATGGCGCGTTCCGCCGTCTCGTCGCTCACCGCCACCTCCAGCTTGATCTTGGGCAGGAAATCCACCACGTATTCAGCCCCCCGGTATAATTCGGTATGGCCCTTCTGCCGCCCGAAGCCCTTTACCTCCGTCACCGTCATGCCGGTAATGCCCGCTTCGGACAAGGCCTCGCGAACATCGTCGAGTTTGAACGGCTTGAGAATCGCCGTAATCAGTTTCATCGCTTCCCCCCTAGTTAAGTTACAACCCGGCGGAAGCCAATCCCCCGCCTTACGAAGGGCTTTGAGCAGCAACCATGCCATCTAGCGGCGGGCTGCGAATTTCCTGGCCTCCAGCCCCGTCGGGAGCACGGGGCCTGGGCGCATGCACTACTATGGAGCATAGGTGCGCCGCTGCCGCTCCGGAACGGTGCGCAGGCTCGCTGGACGCTCTCCGGGGGAACCGCTATCCTGTCGGCCACGCCTCTTTCCCAGCCCCATTCCCGCCATGCTCGACAAGAACACCCTCGACAGTCTCGCCCAGCGCCTCGCCGACGCCCTGCCTTCCGATGTGCATGCCCTGAAGGGCGACCTGGAAAAAACTTTCTACGGCGTGTTGCGCAGCGCGTTGTCCGGTCTCGATCTGGTCAGCCGCGACGAATTCGACGCCCAGAGCGCGGTGCTGGCCCGCACGCGGGAAAAACTGGAGCAGTTGAGCGCCCAGGTCGCCGATCTGGAACTGCGGCTGTCGCCCCCCAAGGATTGACGCGACGGCGGCTCAGGGACGATGTCGCTCGCCATTGTTTATAGCCGGGGACAGCAAGGAATCGCCGCGCCGCTGGTGACGGTGGAAGCGCATCTGTCCAACGGCTTGCCGTCCCTGTCCATCGTCGGCCTGCCGGAAACGGCGGTGAAGGAAAGCAAGGACCGCGTGCGCGGCGCGCTGCTCAATTGCCACTTCGATTTCCCCGCCCAGCGCATCACCCTCAACCTCGCCCCCGCCGACTTGCCCAAGGAAGGCGGGCGCTTCGATCTGGCCATCGCCGTCGGCATTCTCGCCGCTTCCGGCCAAGTGAAGGGCGAGGCGCTGGGCGGCTATGAATTTCTCGGCGAACTGTCCCTGACCGGCGAACTGCGCCCGGCGCGCGGCGCCTTGCCGGTTGCGCTGGCGGCGCGCGACGCGGGCCGGACGCTGATCGTCCCCGAAGCCAACGCCGGCGAAGCAGCGCTGGTGCAGGATGCGAAAGTACTGGCGGCGACGCACCTCTTGGAAGTTTGCGCCCACCTCAACGGCCTGCGAAATCTGGAGTCCGCCGTGAGCGACCACCCGACGGCGCGCGCCGTCCATCACGTCGGCCCCGATCTGGCCGACGTGCGTGGCCAGTTGCACGCCAAGCGGGCGCTGGAGGTCGCCGCCGCCGGTGGCCACAACCTGCTCATGCTCGGTCCCCCGGGAACCGGCAAATCCATGCTCGCGGTGCGCCTGCCGGGTCTCTTGCCCTTGCTGGATGAAACCACGGCGCTGGAGAACGCCGCCGTGGTTTCGGTCAGCGACCAGACCCTGGACGCGGCGCGCTGGCGCATCCCGCCTTATCGATCGCCGCACCATACTGCTTCCGCGCCGGCGCTGGTCGGAGGCGGCGGCAACCCGAAACCCGGCGAAATCTCTTTGGCGCATGGCGGCGTTTTGTTCTTGGACGAACTGCCGGAATTCGACCGCAAGGTGCTGGAGGTACTGCGCGAACCGCTGGAAACGGGCCGCGTTACCGTGTCGCGCGCTGCGCAGCGCGCCGAATTTCCCGCCCGCTTCCAGCTCGTCGCCGCCATGAATCCATGCCCCTGCGGCTATCTGGGCGACCCATCGGGCCGTTGCCGCTGCACCGCCGACCAGGTGCAACGCTACCGGGCGCGCATTTCCGGGCCGCTGCTCGACCGCATCGACCTGCACATCGAGGTGCCGCGCCAGCCGCATTCCGCCTTGAGCGAACTTCCTGCCCGCGGGGAAAGCAGCATCGCCGCGCGTGAGCGGGTAAAAGCGGCGCGCACGCTGGCCGCAACCCGTCAGAACAAAGCCAACGCCTGCCTGACGCCGCCGGAAATC